>NZ_JBIUYA010000004.1:0-162514 GCF_044744285.1 Pseudomonas sp. NPDC087336
AACTGAGGGATCGACGAAGGCAGGAGCGAGAAAAGCTGAAGGCTGCCCAAGGCAGCCTTCAGCTATGAAACATGTTTACCGGACACTAGTGACGCAGAGCGTGGGAACGATCAGGCAGCAGAGGTTTAGAGCAGGCTGATCGGATAGCTGATGATCACTCGGTTCTCATCGAACTCGTTGTTACTGTAGTCGCGGCGCATCGTCGAGTTGCGCCATTTCACGTTCAGGTCTTTCAGCGCACCGCTCTGTACGGTGTAGCCCAATTCACTTTCACGACCCCATTCCTTGCCATCGGTGATCGTGCCGGTGTGGACGTTATCGCCGCTGATGTAACGGTTCATCAGGGTCAGCCCCGGCACGCCAATGGCAACGAAGTTGTAGTCGTGGCGCACTTGCCAGGATTTTTCCCGGGCGTTGTCGTAGCTGGAGTTGTAGCTATCGTTGGCCAGGGTGCCGCCGCTGGTGCCGTTGACCCGCATCCACGGGCTGTCGCCGGTGAGTTTCTGCAAGCCGACGTAGAAGGTGTTGCCGCCGTACTTGGCCGAGAGCAGGCCGTACAGGGTCTTGTTGTCCAGCTCGCCAGCCCGGGCGCTGCCGTCATCCTTGCCGTAGAAGTAACCGAGGTTGGCACCGAGGGTCCAGGCACCGATCGGTTGGCTGTGGGTCAGGTTGATGAATTGCTGGCTGTAGATGTCCTTGAGTTCTGCGTTCCACACACCGATCTGGGTGCGTTTGTCGTTGAACAGGTATTCGCCGCCCTGGAAGTTGAATCGGTCGGAGGTGAACGCGGCTTTGCCGGTCATCGACATGTCGCCCATGCTGCTGTCGTCGCGCGGGCTGTTTTGGCGGAACTGGCCGCCGTACAGGGTAAGGCCATCGATTTCCTTCGAGGTGAGCTGCCCACCACGGAAGGTTTGCGGCAGCGAACGACCGTCGTCCGAACGCAGGATCGGCAGCACCGGCATCCATTCGCCGACCTTGGCTTCGGTCTGCGACAGCTTGGCCTTGAACACCACGTTGGTGCGGCCGAAGTTGTCGGCCGGGCGGCCGTCACTGTCCAGCGGCAGCAGCTGGGTACCGCCAGTGCCTTTGCCGCCATCGAGTTTCACCGAGTACAGCCCCAGCACGTCCATGCCGAAACCGACGGTGCCTTGGGTAAACCCGGACTTGGCATCGAGAATGAAGCTTTGCGTCCACTCTTCGGCCTTGCCCTGGGCCTTGGTCGGGTTGGTGAAGTTGCGGTTGATATAGAAGTTGCGCAGGTTCAGGTTGACCTTGGCCCCTTCGACAAAACCCGACTCTTCGGCTTGGGCGGGCAAGGCTGCGCTCGCCAGGGCTACGGCGAACAGGCTGGGAACGAAATACTGCGCGCAAGAAGGCGTCATGGGCTCGGGTCTCTCTAATTCTTGGGGATGAAACAGGGTGATGCCGCAACCCGGGGGTTGCAGACGTGCATTCGAAATCAGGACAAACGAGGCGGATCAGCCGGAGAGGGCAGGGCGCGGGAGCATGGCATCGGACCTGTTGTTATTGGTTTTGTGGATCGGATGGTGCGATGTATGTACTAGATGGTTCAATCCGTGGAAACAGGTATTGGGCGATTATCGAACAACAAAAAGCCCACCAAAAGGTGGGCTTCGTGTTTTCACCGCGCTATCAGAACAATTTCAACTTCGGCGCTTCTTCTTTCAACGGCTCGTTTTTCGCCGTCTGTTCATTCCAGCCACCGCCCAGGGCCTTGTACAGGTTGACCTGGCTGACCAGCTGCGCCAGACGGTCGGTGATCAATGCCTGTTGGGCGCTGAATAGCTGACGCTGGGCATCGAGGAAGGTCAGGTTGCTGTCGACACCGATGCGGTAACGACGCTCGGCCAGGCGATAGTAGTCCTGGTTGGCATTGACGAAATCCTGCTGTGCCTGCAACTGCTGCACATAGGTCTGGCGCGCGGCCAGGCCGTCGGCGACTTCCTGGAAGGCCGTCTGGATGGACTTCTCGTAGTTCGCCACGCCAATGTCTTTCTGGATTTTCGAGTAATCCAGGCTGGCGCGCAGGCTGCCGGCGTTGAAGATCGGCAGGTTGATCTGCGGCTGGAACAGCCAGGTGCCCGAGCCACCCTTGAACAGGCCGGACAGGTCCGGGCTCAAGGTCCCGGCGTTGGCTGTCAGGCTGATGCTCGGGAAGAACGCTGCCCGCGCCGCGCCAATGTTGGCGTTGGCGGCCTTGAGGTTGTACTCGGCTTGCAGGATGTCCGGGCGACGCTGCAGCAAGTCCGACGGCAGGCCAGGCGGCACTTCGGCCAGCAGGTCGTCGTTCAGCGGTTTGGCCGCTTGCAGGTTGGCCGGGATACCGGTGCCTAGCAGCAACACCAGGCTGTTTTCATCCTGGGCGACCTGGCGGGTGTACTTGGCCAGTTGCGCACGGGCGTTTTCCACCGAGGTGCGCGACTGTGCCAGGTCCAGGGCCGAAGCGACCCCCACTTCGTTACTGCGGGCGGTGAGCTTGTAGCTCTCCTCGAACGCGGCCAGGGTGTCCTGGGTCAGCTTGTACAGTTCCTTGTCGGCCTGCCAGGTCAGGTAGGCATTGGCGACGCTGGCCACCAGGCTGATCTGGGTGCTGCGGCGGCCTTCTTCGGTAGCGAAGTACTTCTGCAGGGCTTCTTCGTTCAGGCTGCGAATCCGGCCGAACATATCCAGTTCATAGGCGCTGATGCCGACAGTGGCCGAGTAGGAACTGGTGATGCCTGCCTCGCCGGTTTGCGAGGCATTGGCCGGAACGCGCTGGCGGCTGCCGGTACCGTTGGCCGAAACGGCCGGGAACAGATCGGCGCGCGAGATGCGGTATTGAGCCGCAAAGGCATCGATGTTCAAGGCCGCGACACGCAGGTCACGGTTGTTTTCCAGGGATAGCTCAATCAGTTGCTGCAGCGCCGGGTCATGGAAAAACTGCTTCCAGCCCTGCTCGGCAGCCGCCTGCGCCGGTGCCTGGGCCGGCGAATACGCCTGGCCCTGCGGGTATTGACCGGCTACCGGAGCGTCCGGCCGCTGATAGTCAGGTATCAGCGAGCAGCCACCGAGCACGAAGGCGGCGACTGCCAGGGAGAGTAGCGACTTGCTCATTAGCCAGCCTCTTTAGAAGGTTCAATGGCGTCTTGCTGGTCGACGTTTTTACGCTGACCCAGGGCCGACACAGTGACGAAGAACAGTGGGACCCAGAAGATCGCCAACACGGTTGCCGTGATCATACCGCCAATCACACCGGTGCCGATTGCATGCTGGCTACCGGAGCCTGCGCCCGTGGATATCGCCAGGGGTACCACACCGAGCACGAACGCGAGCGAGGTCATGATGATCGGTCGCAGACGCATGCGGCAGGCTTCGATGGCCGCGTCGCGCAGGCTGCGCCCTTGTTCGTGCAGTTCCTTGGCGAATTCGACAATCAGGATGGCGTTTTTCGCCGCCAGGCCGATGGTCGTCAACAAGCCCACCTGGAAGTACACGTCGTTGGACAGGCCGCGCAGGCTGGTGGCCATCAACGCACCGATGATCCCCAGCGGCACCACCAACATCACCGCGATCGGAATCGACCAGCTTTCATAGAGGGCCGCCAGGCACAGGAACACCATCAGCAACGACAGGGCGTACAGCGCAGGCGCTTGCGAACCCGACAGACGTTCCTCGTAGGACAGGCCGGTCCAGGAAATACCGACACCGGCTGGCAGTTTCTTGGCGATGGCTTCGACTTCGGCCATGGCTTCACCGGTGGAGTAACCCGGTGCCGGGGCGCCGAGGACTTCCACCGCTTCCACACCGTTGTAACGGGCCAGTTTCGGCGATCCGTAAATCCACTCACCCTTGGCGAACGCCGAGAACGGCACCATGGTGCCGACGCTGTTGCGCACGTACCACTTCTGCAAGTCTTCAGGGCTCATGCGCGCACCGGGCTGGCCTTGTACGTAAACCTTCTTCACCCGACCGCGGTCGATGAAGTCGTTGACGTAGCTACTGCCCAGGGCGATCGACAGGGTGTTGTTGATGTCGGCGATGGTAATGCCCAGGGCACTGGCCTTCTCGTCATCGATTTCCAGCTGGTATTGCGGCTCATCATTCAAGCCGTTCGGACGCACTTGCGTCAGGATCTTGCTTTGCGCCGCCATGCCGAGGAACTGGTTACGGGCTTCCATCAGCTTGTCGTGACCGATGCCGGCGCGGTCCTGCAGGAACACGTCGAAACCGGTGGCGTTACCCAATTCCAGTACCGCCGGTGGCGCGAAGGCAAACACCATGGCGTCACGGAAGGTGAAGAAGTGTTGCTGGGCGCGGGCTGCGACCTTGAACACGCTGTTGTCGGCGTTACGATCTTCCCATGGACGCAGCATGATGAACGCCATGCCCGAGCTCTGGCCGCGGCCGGCGAAGTTGAAGCCGGTCACGGTAAACACCGAGTTCACCGCATCACCTTCACCGCCATCCTTGCCCGGACGCAGCAGGTATTCACGCATTTCGTCCACGACCACCTGGGTGCGCTGGGCCGTCGAACCGGCTGGGGTCTGTACCTGGGCGAACAGTACGCCCTGGTCTTCTTCCGGCAGGAACGCGGTTGGAATGCGGGTGAACAGCCAGATCATACCAACGACGATGATGATATAGGCCAGCAGATACGGCGCCTTATGGGTGAGCATGCTACCCACGCCACGCTCGTAGCTTTTGACGCCGCGGTCGAAGTTGCGGTTGAACCAGCCAAAGAAGCCGCGCTTCGGGGTGTGGTGCTCGCCCTTCGGAATCGCCTTGAGCATGGTGGCGCAAAGCGCCGGCGTGAAGATCAGGGCAACCAGTACCGACAGGGCCATGGCCGAGACGATGGTGATCGAGAACTGTTTGTAGATCACACCCGTGGAGCCGCTGAAGAACGCCATTGGCAGCAGTACCGCCGACAGCACCAGGGCGATACCCACCAGTGCGCCCTGGATCTGGCCCATGGACTTCTTGGTGGCTTCTTTGGGTGACAGGCCTTCTTCGCTCATCACCCGTTCGACGTTTTCCACCACGACGATGGCGTCGTCCACCAGCAAGCCGATGGCCAGCACCATACCGAACATGGTCAGGGTGTTGATGCTGAACCCGGCCGCCGCGAGGATGCCGAATGTACCGAGCAATACCACCGGTACCGTCATCGTGGTGATGATGGTGGCACGGAAGTTCTGCAGGAACAGGAACATCACCAGGAACACCAGCCCCACCGCTTCGACCAGGGTGTGAACCACGCCCTTGATCGATTCTGTCACCACCGGCGTGGTGTCGTACGGGAACACCACTTCCATCCCTTCGGGGAAGAATGGCTTGAGGTTGTCGATGGTCGTGCGCAGGGCCTTGGCGGTATCCAGGGCGTTGGCGCCGGTGGCCAGTTTCACGGCCAGGCCGGAAGCCGGGGCGCCGTTGAACTGGGCGTTGATGCTGTAGTTCTCACCACCCAGGCCGACGCTGGCGACATCCTGGAGGCGAACCTGGGAGCCGTCCTTGTTGACCTTGAGCAGGATCTTGTTGAATTGCTCGGCGGTCTGCAGGCGGGTCTTGCCGATGATCGTCGCGTTCAACTGGGTGCCGGGCAGGGCCGGCAGGCCACCGAGCTGGCCGGACGACACCTGGACGTTCTGTGCGGCAATGGCGGTTTTGACATCGATCGGGGTCAGGTTGAAGTTGTTCAACTTGGCCGGGTCGAGCCAGATGCGCATGGCGTACTGGGAACCGAACACTTGGAAGTCGCCGACACCGGCGGTCCGCGAGATCGGGTCCTGCATGTTGGACACGATGTAGTTGGACAGGTCGTCCTTGGTCATGCTGCCGTCACGCGACACCACACCGATGACCAGCAGGAAGTTCTTCACCGCCTTGGTCACGCGGATACCCTGCTGCTGCACTTCTTGCGGCAACAGTGGAGTGGCCAGGTTCAGCTTGTTCTGGACCTGGACCTGCGCGGTATCGGAGTTGGTGCCTTGCTCGAAGGTCGCAGTAATGGTCATGGTGCCGTCGGAGTTACTTTCCGAAGACACATAACGCAAGTTGTCGATACCGTTGAGCTGTTGCTCGATCACCTGGACCACGGTGTCCTGCACGGTTTGCGCCGAAGCGCCCGGGTAGGTCACGGAAATGGCGATGGCCGGCGGCGCAATGCTCGGGTACTGGTTGATCGGCAGCTTAAGGATCGATAGAGCCCCGACCAGCATGATCACCAGGGCGATTACCCAGGCGAAAATCGGACGGTCGATGAAGAATTTTGACATGAATTACTCCCCTTGGCCGCTGGAAGCCTGCTCAGCTGGCTTGGCGGAGGCCGGGTTTTTTGTGCTTACGTTGGTGGCGTCAGTGGGCTTGACTTCGATGCCTGGCTTGACGAATTGCAGGCCTTCGGTGATCAGGCGATCGCCGGCCTTCAGGCCATCCTCGATCAACCATTGGTTGCCGACGGTACGGTTAGCCTTGAGCTGACGCAGTTCGACCTTGTTGTCGGGACCCACGACCAGTGCGGTCGGCGTGCCTTTGAGGTCGCGGGTGACGCCTTGCTGCGGCGCCAGGATCGCGGCGCTGTTGACGCCTGCCTGCAACTGGGCGTGCACGAACATGCCCGGCAGAAGCGTGTGATCAGGGTTCGGGAACACGGCGCGCAGCGTCACCGAGCCGGTGGTCTGGTCAACCGAGACCTCGGAGAACTCAAGCTTGCCGTCGAGTTTGTACTGACTGCCATCCTCGAGGGTCAGCTTGACTTTCGCGGCGTTGTCGCCGGCCTTCTGCAGGCGACCGCTTTCCAGTTCGCGGCGCAGCGTAAGCAGCTCGACCGAGGACTGGGTGACGTCGACGTAGATCGGGTCCAGTTGCTGGATCACCGCCATCGCTTCGGTCTGGCCGTTGCTGACCAGGGCGCCTTCGGTGACCGACGAACGCCCGATCCGGCCGGTCAACGGCGCATACACCTTGGTGTAACGCACGTTGATCTGGGCCGTTTGCAGTGCGGCTTCCGATTGCAGGCGATTGGCCACGGCGGTGTCGTATTCCTGGCGGCTCACGGCCTGTTCGTCGACCAGTTGCTTGTAGCGGTCGGAGATCGACTTGGTCGAACGCAGGTTGGCTTCGGCGCTTTTGAGCGTAGCGTCATAAACCGATGGATCGATCTGATACAGCTGCTGGCCGGCCTTGACGTCGCCGCCTTCCTTGAACAGACGCTTGAGAATGATGCCGTTGACCTGTGGGCGCACTTCGGCAATGCGGAACGCACTGGTGCGTCCTGGCAGATCGGACGTCAACGTAAACGTTTGCGTCTGCAGGGTGACGACGCCGACCTGAGGCGGTGGTGCGGCCGCGGGGGCCTCTTCCTTTTTACATCCGCTGAGCAGCGATGCCAGGGCGACGGCGGCGACCAGAGCGGTAACAGCTGGCTTGAATTGCATGAAAATCCTCGGGTCAGGCGCGAAAAAAACGCACAAGAAAAGATTGAAGGTTAAAAAGTGAGGGCCGAGTGGATAAGTAGCATGCTAAGGAATATACTTACATTCATGGCTGTTTGTAAATACCTTGGTCGTGTACCCAAGCCGTTACAAATGCCATTGGAAGGTTCGAATCGTAGGTCCGGGGACGATACCCGAGAGCACTCGCCCCGCTTTTATTCAGCTGATATCCAGACATCGCTGAAGCA
Organism: Pseudomonas sp. NPDC087336; assembly: GCF_044744285.1. Taxonomy (NCBI): domain Bacteria; kingdom Pseudomonadati; phylum Pseudomonadota; class Gammaproteobacteria; order Pseudomonadales; family Pseudomonadaceae; genus Pseudomonas; species Pseudomonas sp. NPDC087336. The sequence goes on from NZ_JBIUYA010000004.1 coordinate 7,685, forward strand.
TCCTGATTGAGGTTGTACTGCCATGGTCCGTCGTACCAAAGAGGAAGCTCAAGAAACCCGCAGCCAGATACTCGAAGCGGCCGAAAAAGCCTTTTCGAGCGGGGTGTGGCGCGCACGACCCTGGCGGACATCGCGACCCTGGCCGGCGTCACCCGCGGGGCGATTTACTGGCATTTCAGCAACAAGGCGGACCTGGTGCAGGCCATGCTCGACAGCTTGCATGAGCCCCTTGATGAACTGGCCAAAGCCGCCGAAAGCGAAGACGAGCTCGATCCGCTGGGCTGCATGCGCCGGTTGCTGATTCATTTGTTTCATGAAGTTGCTCTGGATCCAAAGACCCGACGCATCAACGAGATTCTGTTTCATAAGTGCGAGTTCACCGATGAAATGTGCGATCTGCGTCAGCAACGCCGGACCGCCAGCCTGGAGTGCAACATGCGCATCGGCCTGACCCTGCGTAATGCCGTGAACCGCGGGCAATTGCCGGAGGATCTCGACACCGTCCGTGCGGCTGTCAGCATTCATGCCTATATAGATGGCCTGTTGTACCAGTGGTTGCTTGCGCCGGACAGCTTTGAGCTGCACGCCGAAGCCGAGCGGTGGGTCGATATCGCGCTGGACATGCTGCGTTTCAATCCCAGCCTGCGTAAGTGAAACAAAATGCGTAATCGGCTTCCCGTGTGTCAACCGTTGAAGCCTTAGATGAACAGTTCTTCACGGGGCGCTGTGACGCAAGGGTGCTTTTATATACGCCTGTTCGGTCGGTTGACAGGTAGCAGGCGCAGTATTTTGTAGGGATTTTGTGTCGAGTCCGTAGGAGCGAGGCTTGCCCGCGAAGGCGGCCTGAAGTCCAACCCCACTCTCGCGGATGCATCCAAATCCCTGTAGGAGCGAGCTTGCTCGCGAAGGCGGCCTGATAGCCAGCGTCCGGCCCCCTCGCTAAGGCTCGGCGTTCCTTCGCTCCGGTATCCATCCGGGGGCATCGCCCTCCGGTTGGCTTCGCTGGCACCTACATGCGATGTGTTCGACTGCGTCGAACGGCGCTGCGCGCCAATCCCCGGATGGACACCTCCGCTCAGCCTGCCGAAGGGGCGGGTGGATCAAAATCAAAAGCAGGCGAGGCGAGCTGACACTCGACCTGATGTGGCGGGTGCACTCGATACCCTTTGGGAGCCGGCTCGCTCCTACAGAGGGCGCGTCAAATTCACGATAAATAAAAGGCCTCGGCTCTTTCGAGTCGGGGCTTTTGTGTTCATGAGTTATCGCTATTGCACGGCTTACTTGCGTTTGCGGTCAACCCCTCGCTCCAAAACCTTCGCCACATCATCGATCACCGCTTTGCTCATCGCAGTCAGGTAATACGCGGCACAGGCGTGGTGGTCAGAGTCTCGGGCGTAAGCGGCATCCACGGTCAGGGACTTGGCGAGGAACAGCAGGTCGCAGGCTTGAGCCAGGGCGTCGGCGACGGGGACGTCTCGACAGACGTGGAGCAGAGGTTGATTCGAGAGATACAGGAAGGGTGTGAAGCCGACGGTTTTGGGCACTTTGATGCCTTGTCGCGCTTTTCTTTGACGGGATAGTCTCCGGTTGTTTGCCTACAAGGTCCTAAGTCGTCATCCGATAATTCGACACCTTAGGTAAACGCACATAAACATCTGGCATAAACAAATCGGCGTTTTTGTTTCTGGGTTTTCTGTGATTACGTGAAAACCCAAAAAAAGCCCCGGCTCATAAGAGTCCAGGGCGTTTGCATTTCAACGGCTGACGATTACAACGTCGGGTAGTCGATGTAGCCGACCGGGCCTTTACCGTAGAACAGTTCCGGGCGGGCCTCGTTCAGCGGCGCATCGGCCTTCAAACGTGCCGGCAAATCCGGGTTGGCAATGAATGGCACACCGAACGCCACTGCATCAGCCTTACCACTGGCCAGCCAGGCATTGGCGCTGTCCTTGGTGAAGCGTTCGTTGATGATGTACGGGCCGCCGAAGGCTTCCTTGATCTGTGGGCCGAGGCTGTCGTCGGCTTCTTTTTCACGCGAACAGATGAAGGCGATGCCACGTTTGCCCAGTTCGCGGGCGACGTAGGTGAAGGTTTCGGCGAGGTTGTCGTCGCCCATGTCATGGGAGTCGGCGCGGGGTGCCAGGTGCACACCGACGCGGCCGGCGCCCCAGACTTCGATCGCGGCGTCGGTCACTTCCAGCAACAGGCGGGCACGGTTTTCCAGGGAGCCGCCGTATTGGTCGGTGCGCTGGTTGGTGCTGCTTTGCAGGAACTGGTCGAGCAGGTAGCCGTTGGCGCCGTGGATTTCCACGCCATCGAAACCGGCGGCCTTGGCGTTTTCCGCTCCCACGCGGTAAGCGTCGACGATGTCGGCGATTTCAGCGGTTTCCAGCGCCCGCGGCGTCGGGTAATCGGCCAGCGGACGCACCAGGCTGACATGACCTTTAGGTTGGATGGCGCTCGGGGCGACCGGCTTTTCGCCGTTCAGGTACGACTCGTGGGAGACCCGGCCGACGTGCCACAGTTGCAGGAAAATCTTGCCGCCCGCGCCGTGGATCGCCTTGGTGACGTTGGTCCAGCCGCGCACCTGGTCGTTGGACCAGATGCCGGGGGTGTCGGGGTAGCCGACGCCCATCGGCGTGACCGAAGTGGCTTCGCTGAGGATCAGGCCGGCCGAAGCGCGTTGCACGTAGTACTCGGCCATCAACGCGTTGGGTACGCGGCCTTCGTCGGCGCGGCAGCGGGTCAGCGGGGCCATGATGATGCGGTTGGCCAGTTCGAGGTCGCCCAGTTTGATCGGATCGAAAATAGTCGTCATGAAATAGCTCTCTTGTGAAGATCAGTTGGTAACAGGGGCCAGTTCGGGGTCGCCGCTCTGACGGAAGGTGATCAGGGTCGCCAGCAGGGCGAGTACCGCCAGGGCCGCTGCCGCCAGGGGCACGCTGGTCAGGCCGAAACCGTGGGCGATGACGCTGCCGCCAACCCAGGCGCCCAGGGCATTGCCGACGTTGAAGGCGCCGATGTTGAGGGTCGAGACCAGGTTCGGTGCGGCCTTGCCGTAGGTCACCACGTTCACTTGCAGGGCAGGCACGGCGGCGAAACACGCGGTGGCCCAGAGGAACAGGGTGATTTCGGTCGGGATCAGCGCGACGCTGGTCCAGGTCAATACGGTGGAGACCGCGGCCATGGCGATGAAGACGCCGATCAGCGTTGCCGCCAGGCCCTTGTCCGCCAGTTTGCCGCCGATGATGTTGCCGACGGTCAGGCCCAGGCCGATGAGCATCAGGGTCCAGGTGACGCCGCGGGGCGAGACACCGGTGACTTCGCCCAACAGTGGCGCCACATAGGTGAACAGGGTGAATACCGAGGCGGCGAACAGCGCGGTCATGCTCAGGGACAGCCAGATACCGGCACCCTTGAGCGCACGCAGCTCGGCGCGCATGTCGAGTTTTTCTTCATCGCGCTTGGCCGGCAGGAAGCGAATCAGGCCGATCAATGCGATCACGCCGATCACGGTCACCGCCCAGAAGGTCGAGCGCCAGCCGGCCTGTTGACCGAGCGCGGTGCCCAGCGGTACGCCGAGGACGTTGGCCAGGGTCAGGCCGGTGAACATCAGGGCCACGGCCGAGGCGCGTTTGTTGGCCGGCACCAGGCCTGCCGCCACCACTGAACCGATACCAAAGAACGCACCGTGGCAAAGCGCCGTCACCACACGGGCAAACATCAGTACGTTGTAGTCACTGGCCACCGCGCAGAGCAGGTTGCCGACAATGAAAATGCCCATCAGCGCCACCAGGGCGGCCTTGCGCGGCAACCGCGCGGTGGCCAGTGCCATGAACGGCGCACCAATGGCCACGCCCAGGGCGTAACCGGTTACCAGCCAGCCGGCGCCGGGGATCGACACACCGAGGTCGGCCGCCACATCGGGCAACAAGCCCATGATGACGAACTCGGTGGTGCCGATGGCGAAGGCGCTTAACGCCAATATGAGTAGCGAGAGGGGCATGGGTGGATTCCTTGTCGGCTGGCTGACGTAAAGGGTCAGAGCTCTTTGCTGAAGATGCGGAGGAACTCCTGGATGGTTTCCTCGTTACGTTTGAAGAAGTGCCACTGGCCGACTTTGCGGCTGCTGATCAGGCCGGCGCGTTGCAGGGTGGCCAGGTGTGCGGACACCGTGGACTGCGATAGACCGCAACGTTGATCGATCTGCCCGGCGCAAACGCCGTGCTCGTTGCTGTGGGCCTGATCGGGGAATTCGACGGTCGGGTCTTTGAGCCAGTGCAGGATTTCTCGCCGTACCGGGTGCGCCAGGGCTTTTATTATTTCGTCGAGGTCAAGGTTCATGGTCGGGGGCTCGTGATTAGTAAAACGCTATATCGCGATGAAGCGAACTTTAAATCGGTATTTCGCGATATACCAATATGATTTCGATCTGATGACCGAACAAATCGGTATATCGAGTTATAACGATACGAAGATTGTATAGGGACAAGGGCGCAGTGCTAAGCTGGCGCAATGAACTATCTCGCACATCTTCATCTCGGTGGCCAGCGTCCCGGCCAATTGCTTGGCAGTCTGTATGGCGATTTCGTCAAGGGACGGCTGCAGGGCCAGTTCGATCCGGAAATCGAAACGGCCATCCAGCTGCATCGCAGCATCGACGTGTTTACCGATCGCCATCCGCTGGTGGATACCTCGTTGTCGCGCTTTTCCCTAACACGCCGGCGCTATGCCGGGATCGTGCTCGACGTGTTTTTCGACCACTGCCTGGCACGGGACTGGAAGCTATATGCGGACCGGCCGCTGGAGCTGTTCACCTCGGACGTGTACCGGGTGATGTCCAGTCAAAAGCAGTTGCCGGAGCGACTGGCGAGGATCGCGCCGCACATGGTGGCCAATGACTGGTTGGGATCCTATCGGGACTTCGAAGTGCTGGAGCAGGTGTTGCGGGGGATTTCCCGGCGCTTGACCCGGCCCGAAGAGCTGGCCGCCGCGATGCAGGAATTGCGGGTGTTGTATGAGCCGTTGAGCGAGGATTTTCGGTTGTTTTATCCGCAGCTTCAGGCGTTCGTCCAAAACCGCTGACATCCAGTCTTCCTTGTAGGAGCGAGGCTTGCCGCACCGCTCGCTCCTACATATAGATCGTGTGCGTCAGGCGGCGATCAGTTCGCCGGCACGCCGTGGCTCGACAGGTTTCGCCACTTCGCCAAACAACGCCTTCTGCACCGCCTGCTGCGCCTCGAACGCCAGTGCTGCGCGCTCACGTCCTTCGCAAGCAATCGGCTTGAGCAGATGAATCTCCACCGCGCCACGGTCATTGGCAAACAAGCGCATCAAGTGTGACAACAGATCATCATCACCAATGAACGGCGCCAGCGTGTCGGGCTCGCCGTTGCGCACATATCGGATCGCCACCGGTTGCAGCTGTACCTGCGAATCAATCGCCGCCGACAGCAGGCGACCGTGGAAAGTGCGCAGAGAGCGGCCATCGGTGGTGGTGCCTTCCGGGAACATCAGCAGCGGGTGAGCGTGCGCCAGGTGGCGTGTCATCTGTTTGCGGATCAACTGGCTGTCGCCCGAACCGCGACGGATAAACAGGCTGCCGGCCTTGGCCGCCAACCAGCCGGCCACCGGCCAGGTGCGCACTTCGGCCTTGGACAGGAACGATAATGGCGTGAGCATGCCCAGCAGAGGGATGTCGGTCCAGGATACGTGGTTGCTGACCCAGAGCATCGGCGTCCTCGGCAACTCACCGTGCACAGTTACATCGAAGGGCAGGGCGTTGCTCAGGCGCGCCATGAAAAACCGCGACCAGCGCTGGCGGCGCTCCATCGAATGGCTCAGCCCCAGCCGCTCGAAGACACCAAACACGGTTGCCATGCTCAGGCCGAGCCCGACCACCAGCGACACCCGGGCGATTCGCGCGTACACGCGCAACCGACGCATCACACAGCCGCCTTGAAGTGTTTGGCGTAGCGCGGGCAAAGCTCGTCGCGCTTGAGCAGGATGAACACATCGGCCACCTGGAAATCTTCGTCCCAGCACGGCTCGCCGCAGATCTTCGCGCCCAGGCGCATGTAGGCCTTGAGCAGCGGCGGCATTTCGGCGATCACGTTCGAGGGAATATCCAGGGTCGGCAGCGGTTTTTTCGGTTCGGCCCGCAGGTGTTCGGTGCACAGGTAACGTTCGCGCAGGCGCTGCATGATGGCGTGGGCCTGGATCCCGCCGTCCTGCATCGGAATGCTTGCGCAGCCCATCAGGTAGCTGTAGCCGCCCTGGTTCAGCACTTCCGCCAGCTCACCCCAGAGCACGGCGATGGTGCCGCCGTTGCGGTAGGCCGGGTCGACACAGGTGCGGCCAATCTCCAGGATCGGGCCTTGCAGATGGACCAGGCCGTGCAGGCTGAATTCTTCTTCGCTGTAGAACTTGCCCAGGCTGCTGGCAGCGGTGTGGTCGAGCAGGCGGGTGGTCGCCACCAGGCGCCCGGTGTTCAGGTCGCGCACGCCGATGTGGGTGCAGTGAACATCGTAATCGTCCATGTCCAGACCCAGCTCCGCGCCTTTGAGCTTGGCGTTGAATTCGCCGCTGAAGACGTTGAAGCGCAAGGCCTGGGCTTGCTGCAAAGCCTCGGCGCCTATCAGACGTTCGGCTTGCAGGCGGCGTTCGTTGCCGGTGTCGCTGATGCGGGCGATCTGAGTCATGGCGAATCTCCGTGCGGGCTGCTCACCCGTCTTGGGGGTTACAGCGAATCGACTTTCTTTATCCAGCCGTGTTGTGCAAAGTCAGGCTATGTAGCCCCGGTGTCATCGCCGTTAAACTTTGGTGATGCTTGTATGACAGCCCTCAAGGAGCCTCCTTATGCCCTGGCAAACCCTGTTGAATCGTCACGCTCGCTTGCCCGCCAACCCGGATCTGGGTGAGGGGTTCGCAACGCTGTTGCAGCAGTTGGGAAACGTCACGCCGTTTGAACTGGCCGTGGTCGGTGCACGCTTGATGGCGACGCCGGGGCTGGCGTTCCTGGTGGGCTATCAGGCGGCGTTGCGCATGCTGTGGCCAAGCGCGCCGTTGAGCCTTGGCGCGCTGTGCGCGACCGAGCAACGCAGCCTGCGGGTGGCTGACATGCAGACCCGTCTGCACGATTTGCGCTTGAGCGGACGCAAGGATTTCGTCACCGCAGGCGATGCCGCCGACTGGCTGTTGATTGCCGCCCGCAGCGAACAACCTGGCGAAGCACCGCGCCTGAGCCTGGCGGTGGTCTACCCCGATGAGCCGGGCGTGCGGGTGGAAAAACTGCCGCCGATCCCGTTGATGCCGGACATCAGCCATGGCCGCTTGTTTCTGGATGGCGCACTGTGCGAATTGCTCGCGGGGGATGGCTGGGATGCCTACGTCAAGCCGTTCCGGACCCTGGAAGACATCTATGTCTTGAGTGCCATGACCGCCTGGCTGTACGGCGTCGGCCAGGACAGTGACTGGCCGCAGGCCTTGCAATTGCGCTTGCTGGCGCTGCTGGCGGGGTGTGCGGAGGTCAGTCGACATCCCCCCGCCAGTCCGGCGGGGCATGTGTTGCTCGGTGGGTTGTTTGCGCAGTTCGAGGGGCTCAAGGCTGAAGTGAATCAGGCGCTGGTCGAAGGACCGCCGGAGTGGGCGGCGATGTGGCAGCGCGATCAGGCGGTGATGGATCTGGCGGCGGGGGCCAGGGGGAAGCGGTTGGCCAAGGCATTGGCGGCGATCTGACGGGCCTCATCGCGGGCAAGCCCGCTCCCACAGTGGCTGCGGCGTACACTAGTTTTTGCACACATCCGATCCCTGTGGGAGCGGGCTTGCCCGCGATAGCAATCTCAATGGCAACACCAATCCCGGAACTGTCATCAACCTTGACTAGGCTCAGCAGGTTCATCGCCACGAGCCCCCGCCATGCCCAAAGGCCTGTCCTTGTTATTCATGCTGTTGCTCAGTCTCGCGGCCCACGCCGAAGACTGGCCCACCGAGCAATGGCCCACAGGCCCAACCACCGCGGGGCCGGCGCTTCAGGCGCTAGAGGCATACGCCTTCCCACCCCGCGACGACACCACCCGCCAAGGCATCCGCACCGATGCCTTACTCGTCATCCGCGACGGCCGGTTGATCTACGAGCGCTACGCCGGCCCGACCACCGCCCAGACGCCGCACCTTACCTGGTCCATCAGCAAAAGCCTGATGGCCACGGTCCTCGGCGTGGCTTATGGCGAGGGCCAGTTCCGGCTCCAGGACCCGGTGGCCGAATTTTATCCGCCACTGAAAAAACACCCGGACCTGAGCATGGCCGACCTGCTGCACTGGGCTTCCGGAATCGACTGGCAGGAAGACTACGAATACGCACCGTTGAAGTCTTCGGTGGTGGCCATGCTCTACACCCTTGGTCACTCGGACATGGCCGCGTTCACTGCCGATCACGACACATACGCCGCACCGGGGCAGGCGTTTCGCTATTCCAGCGGTGACAGCAATCTGTTGTCTGCCGCACTGAAAACCATCGTCGGTCCGGATCGCTACGCGGACTATCCGTGGACCGCGCTGTTCGAGCCTCTGGAAATTCGCCAAGCCATCTGGGAAACCGACGCCACGGGAACGTTCGTCGCCTCGTCATATGCCTATCTCACCGCCCGGGATCTGGCCCGCATCGGTCTGTTGATGGCGCGGGACGGTCGCTGGGGCGATAAACAATTGCTGCCCAAGGACTGGGTTGCATTCAATCGCGAACCCTTTGCGGGCTATCGCGCCAATCACGATGATGCGGTGCCCGGCGGCCACTGGTGGCTCAATCGTGCCGCAGACGGGAGCGCCCGTCCCTGGCCCAATGCGCCCGCCGATACATTTGCCGCGTTGGGCCATTGGGGCCAGGCGATGTACGTGATTCCTGGCGCAAACCTGGTGATCGTGCGCTACGGCGATGACCGCGACGGCAGTTACCGGCACAACGAATTGCTCAGGCTGGCGTTCGAGGCATTTGCCGGGAGGGCGCAGCCATGAGCGGTTTCATTCGTCGCCGTCCTTTCAGCTCGCTGCTGCTGGTGCTGTTGCTCGCCTTGCTCGGCTGGATCTGGCACGAACGGCTGGCGCTGTGGGCGTTCCCCGACATCATCAGCGCCTACACCGCCAAAGAATATTGCTCATGCCGCTACGTGATGAACAACGACACCGAGTATTGTCGTGGCTATGTCAAACAGTGGCTGCCCACCAGCGGTTTTGCCGATGATGCCTCCAGCAAGCGCATCACCGTCAGCGGCCTGGGGCGAAGCAACAGCGCCGAGTGGATCGGCGAGCGCCAGGGTTGTCGCCTGAACCGCTGACCTGCAGGTTCCATCTGGTGGAACCACATTCGATTGTCCTCACGCGCGACTCGCGGTTATCTGGTGGCGAACGCGACCTGCCTTTGATCTGTCGCGAAATCACAGCGAACAAAAAGAACGGGAATACACCCGGCCCGAGGAAATCCCATGACCCGACATCAGCACATTCTTGCCTGGCTCAACGACGTCGCCAGTGACCTGCATGCTACCCGCCAGGACATCCACGCTCACCCGGAGCTTGGCTTCGAGGAAAACCGCACTTCGGCGCTGGTCGCCAGGTCGCTTGAAGAATGGGGTTACGAAGTCCACACCGGCATCGGCAAGACCGGGGTGGTCGGTGTCCTGCGCAACGGCAGTAGCCCGCGCAAACTCGGGATACGGGCGGACATGGATGCGCTGCCGATCATCGAGAATACCGGTGCGGCCTACAGTAGCCGGCATCAGGGCTGCATGCATGCCTGCGGGCACGACGGCCACACCACGATGTTGCTGGGCGCGGCGCGTTACCTGGCGGCGACTCGCCAGTTCGATGGCACCCTGACCCTGATTTTCCAGCCCGCCGAAGAAGGCCAGGGCGGTGCCGAAGCGATGCTCGCCGATGGCCTGCTCGAACGTTTTCCCTGCGACGCGCTGTTCGGCATGCACAACATGCCAGGCTTGCCAGCGGGGCACCTGGGTTTTCGCGAAGGGCCGATGATGGCTTCGCAGGATTTGCTCACCGTGACCATCGAAGGCGTCGGCGGGCACGGTTCGATGCCGCACCTGGCAGTCGACCCCTTGGTGGCGGCAGCCAGCGTGGTCATGGCCCTGCAAACCGTGGTCGCACGCAACATCGATGCGCAGCAGGCGGCGGTGGTAACGGTCGGTGCATTGCAGGCCGGGGAGGCGGCCAACGTCATCCCTCAGCAGGCGATTCTGCGCCTGAGCCTGCGCGCGTTGAACGCACAGGTGCGAGAGCAGACCCTCGACCGGGTGCGCGCGATCATCGAGTCCCAGGCCCAAAGCTTCGGTTGCAGTTCGAAAATCGAACACCGTCCGGCCTACCCGGTACTGGTCAACCACGCCGCCGAAACCGAGTTCGCCCGGCAAGTCGGCGTCGCGCTGGTCGGTGCTGATGCGGTCGATGGCAACACCCCTAAACTCATGGGCAGCGAAGACTTCGCCTGGATGCTGCAACGCTGTCCCGGTGCCTACCTGTTCATCGGCAACGGCGTATCGCGGCCGATGGTGCACAACCCTGCCTACGACTTCAACGACGACATCCTGCTGACCGGGGCTGCGTATTGGGGCGCGCTGACCGAGAGCTGGCTAAAGCCGGCCTGACCCTTTCACTTTCTACTGCCGCTGGACCGGGCGTGTCAGGTCGCGCCCGGCATCGCCCAACTGGTTTCTGGAGAGTTCCCCATGCACACTTCGAGCACAGGTGTTTCGCGCACCCGGCAGGTGGTCGCTGCCGTTATCGGCAATGCGCTGGAATGGTATGACTTCATTGTTTACGGTTTTCTGGCGAGCATCATCGCCCGACAGTTTTTTCCCTCCGAGGACGAATACGCGTCGTTGCTGATGGCCCTGGCGACCTTCGGCGTCGGCTTCTTCATGCGCCCGGTGGGCGGCATCCTTCTGGGCATGTATTCGGACCGCAAAGGCCGCAAGGCGGCGATGCAAATGATCATCCGCCTGATGACCGTGTCGATCGCACTGATCGCCTTCGCGCCCAACTACGCGGCTATCGGCATGGGCGCGCCATTGCTTATCGTGGTGGCGCGGATGCTCCAGGGTTTCGCCACTGGCGGCGAATACGCCAGTGCCACGGCGTTCCTGGTGGAAAGCGCGCCCGCGCACCGCAAGGGTTTGTACGGTTCGTGGCAATTGGTCGGGCAGTGCCTGGCAGTGTTTTGCGGGGCGGGCATGGTGGCGCTGTTCACCCATCTGCTGACCCCCGAGGCACTGGACAGCTGGGGCTGGCGGATTCCATTCATGATCGGCCTGTTGATCGGCCCGGTCGGTCTGTGGATTCGCAAGCACATGGAGGAACCGGAAGAGTTTCTCGAGGCACGCAAACAGGCCAAAGGCGAAAGCCCGGGTTTGCTGCAAGTGATCCGCGAACATCGCCGCGCCATTCTGGTATCGATGGGCCTGGCGTGCGGTGCTACCGTGTCGTTCTACGTGGTGTTGGTAAACATGCCGACCTTCGCCCACAAAAACCTCGGTTTGCCGCTGGACCAGGTGCTGCTGGTGCAAATGCTCGCGGTAGCGGTGATGACCGTGGTGATACCGCTGTCCGGCGCGTTGTCCGACCGTCTCGGTCGCCGTCCGGTGTTGATGGCCTTCACCCTGGCGTTTTTCCTGATGGTCTATCCACTGTACGTGTGGGTCGCGGCAGCGCCCTCGGTGGAGCGCTTGCTGGTGATGCAACTGCTGTTGTGCAGTTCGATTGGCGGCTTCTTTGGCCCTGCACCGACGGCGCTGGCCGAGCAGTTTCCGATTGAAGTGCGTTCCACCGGGGTGTCGGTGGCCTATAACGTTGCGGTCATGGTGTTCGGCGGTTTCGCCCCGCTGATCGTCACCTGGCTGAGCAAGGTGCTGGCCACGCCGGTGGCGCCATCGTTCTACGTATTGTTCGCTTGCCTGCTGACGCTGTTGGGCACTTACTGCATGCAGGAAGCACCACGGGCAAAGCGATCCGTTGCCCTTAACCTTGGGGTGAAACCTTGAGCATGAATCCGATTGTTGAAATGGACGCCGATGCGTTGTCCCAGGCCATCCACGGGCGAGAGGTATCCTGCCGTGAAGTGATGCAGGCCTATCTGGCGCAGATCGAACGCTTCAATCCGCAGGTCAATGCGCTGGTGTCGCTGCGGCCTGCCGAGGAGCTGCTGACAGAGGCCGATGCCTGCGACCGACAACTGGACCAGGGCCAGTCCCGCGGCTGGATGCACGGCATGCCGCAAGCGGTGAAGGACCTGGCGGCCACCGCCGGGTTGCGCACGAGCATGGGTTCGCCGTTGTTCGCCGAACAGGTTCCACAGCACGACGCCATCAGCGTGGCGCGGGTTCGTGATGGCGGCGCGATCATCATCGGCAAGACCAACGTGCCGGAATTCGGCCTCGGCTCGCACACCTACAACAGCGTGTTCGGCACCACCACCAATGCCTACGACCCGACGTTGAGTGCCGGTGGCAGCAGCGGCGGGGCGGCGGTGGCGTTGGCGTTGCGCATGCTGCCGGTCGCCGACGGCAGTGACATGATGGGCTCGCTGCGTAACCCGGCGGCGTTCAACAACGTGTTCGGCTTGCGTCCGTCCCAGGGCCGCGTGCCACATGGTCCGCAGCCAGAGGTGTTTGTCCAGCAACTGGCCACCGAAGGGCCGATGGGCCGCACCGTCACGGATGTCGCGCGCTTGCTCGGGACCCAGGCCGGGTATGACCCTCGTGTGCCGTTGTCGTTGAATCAGGACCCGCAGATATTTCATCAGTCGCTGGCGCAGGATTTCAGCGGGGTCCGCGTGGGGTGGCTGGGCGACTACAACGGCTATTTGCCGATGGACCCTGGCGTGATGAGCCTGTGTGAGTCGGCGCTGCAGGACTTTACGACCCTGGGCTGCCAGGTCGAAGCCTGTCAGCCGGACTTCTCCATGGAACGCCTGTGGCAGACCTGGCTGGTGCACCGCCACTGGCTGGTGCAAGGCAGCCTCGGTAGCCTTTATGCCGATCCGCACAAACGCGAACAGCTCAAGCCCGAGGCCCAATGGGAAATCGAGGGTGGCCTGCGCCTGACGGCGGCGGATGTCTATCAGGCCTCGGTCAGTCGCAGCGAGTGGTATCGCGCCTTGAGCGATCTGTTCAAGCGTTACGATTTCCTGCTGCTGCCCACGGCGCAAGTGTTCCCTTTTGATGCACAAACCCCTTGGCCGCGTGTCGTCGGCGGGCAGAGCATGGACACTTATCACCGCTGGATGGAGGTGGTGATCGGCCCCACCCTGGCCGGTTTGCCGAGCATGAACGTGCCGGTGGGTTTCAACCCGGCCGGGCTGCCGATGGGCCTGCAAATCATCGGCCCGGCCCAGGCCGACCGCGCGGTGTTGCAAATGGCCTATGCCCACGAGCAACTGGCCCAGTGGGTCCAGCGGCGGCCGCCCGGTTGTCTGCAACGTGCGTGAAACCGGTGGGCAGGCCCACATCTTGCTGCAAAAACTGATCGTCCATCAGCGCCCAAGGAGATCGGATACATGGACAGCAAGGCAGAAACCGGCAGCGTACGTTCCGTCGAGCGTGCCCTGGCGATCGTCGAGTTGCTGGGAGAGCATCAGGCGCTGGGCCTGGAGGAATTGCACTACCTGACTAGCCTGCCCAAGGCCACGGTGTCGCGCATGCTGCTGACCTTGCAGGAGCAAGGCTGGATCTATCGCGGCTTGAGCGACCGGCGTTACCGCTTGTGTGCCAAACGCCTGTTCGGTGACAGTCGGCAGCGCTTCAAGCGGCGCCTGGTGGAAAACGCCGCGCCGCTGTTGCTGGAATTGAGCGAGCGCACCGGGCTGGTGGCGGACCTGTCTTGCTTCGATGGCGAACGGGTGGAAGTGATGGAAAGTGCGATCCCTTCGAACCTGCGCAAGCGTTACCCCAACAACTGTCAGATCGTGGGCCAGCATGCCAGCCTGTTTCATTCGGCCATGGGTCGGGCTTGCCTCGGTGAGCTGGAAAGTCATGAAGTGCAGCGCCTGGCCGAGCGTGAGCGGCTGAGCGACGAGTCGCTGTTCAGTGCCACGCAACAGGCATTGCATCAAGGTTTCGGCCAGCGCACCGAAGGCTACTGGGAATACCCGGTGCGTTTACCCTTCCTGATTCGCGCGGTGGCCTTGCCGATTCACACCGAGGGTCGGTTGGTCGGCAGCATGGCGTTGCATTGGCCGATGGATCAGGCGCCGGTGGAGCGGGTCCTGAGCCTGCACCTGAACAGCCTCGCCGCCACCATTGGCGATGTGCAGCAGGCGATGGTGTAAACCCGAAAAGATCGCAGCCTGCGGCAGCTCCTACAGGATGTACACCATTGCAATGTAGGAGCTGGCGCAGGCGGCGATCTTTTGATCTTCGGTTTGCAATAGCGCCGTGGGCAGTTAAGGTTCAGCACAGGTTTATCTGCCCCACGAGTCTTTATGTTCAAGCGGTCTGTCACCAAAACCCTTACCTGCCTGCTGTTGGCGGGCGCTTCGCTGTCGGCCCAGGCCAACTGGTACCTGGACGGCGAATCCTCGCGGCTGTCGTTCGTCAGCACCAAAAACGCCAATGTTTCCGAAGTGCAGCGCTTTTTAGTGTTGCACGGCAAAGTCGATCCCAACGGCAAGGCCGAGGTCGAAGTCGAGCTGGAATCGATCAACAGCGGCATTCCCTTGCGTGATGAACGCATGCGCAAGGACTTGTTCGAGGTCCAGACCTTTGCCGAAGCGCTGATCACCACGCAAATCGACCTGCGGCCGATCAATGACCTCGCGCCGGGTGCGCAACTGGAATTACGCCTGCCGCTGACCGTCGACTTGCACGGCAAGCAACACACCTACAACGCTGAACTGCTGGCCACCCGTCTCGATGACCGGCGTTTCCAGGTGGTGACGCTGGAGCCGGTGGTGATCAATGCCGAAGTCTTCGATCTGGCGCCCGGCCTGGAAGCGCTACGCAAGGTCGCCGGCCTGTCGGCCATCAGTCTGTCGGTGCCGGTGGGTGCGGTGCTGATCTTCACGGCGCGTTGACATGGCCGGCCCGATCTTTCCCTGGCGTGAAGGCAATCGCTTCGAGTTACTGGTCGACGGCCCGCAATTCTTCCCGCGCATGCTGGTGGCGATTGCCCGGGCCGAAGAACAGGTCGAGCTGGAGCTGTACCTGGTGGAGGCGAGCGCCTGCGCCGAAGCCATGGTGCAGGCACTGGTCCAGGCCGCCGAGCGCGGTGTGCGGGTGCGCTGCCTGTTCGATGACTATGGCAGCCTCGCCTTTACCCTGACCCTGCGCCAGCGGCTCACGGCCGCCGGTGTCGAGCTGCGCTTCTACAATCGCCTAAGCTGGCGGCGCTGGGTCGGCAACTTCTACCGCGATCACCGCAAGCTGTTGCTGGTGGACCAGAGCATGGCCGTGGTCGGCGGCACCGGTGTGACCGATGAATTCTGGACGCCAAACGAAGACGTCAGCGAGTGGCACGAAGTGATGGTGGAAATCACCGGCCCGCTGGTGCTCGACTGGCAATTGCTGTTCGACCGCCAATGGATCGCCAACCGCCATCGTCGCGCCTGGCGACCGGCCTCGCATTTCGGTCTGCCGCGCTTGCCCCGCGTGCCAGCCATGGGCGAGGGCATGGGCCGGGTCGCCTATGCCGACGCCCGCCAGCACCGGGACATCCTGCAATCGCTGATTCGCGCGTTGAACAGCGGACAGAAGCGGATCTGGCTGGCTACCCCGTATTTTCTGCCGACCTGGAAAGTCCGTCGTTCACTGCGCCGCGCGGCCTCCCGAGGGGTCGATGTGCGGCTGCTGTTGACCGGACCTCGCACCGATCACCCGTCAGTGCGTTACGCCGGGCATCGCTACTACCCGCGACTGCTCAAGTCCGGGGTGCAGATTTTCGAGTACCAGCCGTGTTTCCTGCACCTGAAAATGGTCCTGGTCGATGATTGGGTGAGCATCGGCTCGTGCAATTTCGATCACTGGAATCTGCGTTTCAACCTGGAGGCCAATCTTGAAGCGCTGGACCCTGGATTGACCCGTGACGTGGTGGCGAGCTTCGAAAAGGACTTCTCGCTAAGCCAGGAAGTCAGCCTGGAGGCATGGCAACGCCGGCCGCTGTGGAAGCGGGTCAAGCAGCGGGTGTGGGGGTGGGTGGACCGGTTGGTGGTGAATCTGCTGGATCGACGGGGATAGTCGTCTCACCAAAAAACACTGTGGGAGCTGGCTTGCCAGCTCCCACAGTGGGTGGCGGTGTGACGGGGGTTACAGCAGTTCGAAGCTCTGCTGCGTCACATCCTGGGAGTCCAGGCCGATCTGCACGTTGAACTTGCCCGGCTCGGCGGCGTACTTGAGCTGGGTGTTATAGAACTTCAGGTCGTCTTCGGTGATGGTGAACTGCACGACTTTCTGTTCACCGGCCTTGAGCATGACTTTCTGGAAGTTCTTCAGCTCCTTGAGTGGACGGATCATCGAGCCCGTCTCGTCCTGGATGTACAGCTGAACCACGGTTTCGCCGTCACGCTTGCCGGTGTTTTTCAGCATGACACTGGCGTCGAGCTTGCCGGTCTTGTTCAGCGTGGTCGATGACAGTGCCATGTCGCTCAGGCTGAAATCGGTGTAGCTCAGGCCATAGCCGAACGGAAACAGGGGACCGGTGGTGTCATCGAAGTACTGCGAGGTGTAGTTGCCTGGCTTGCCCGGTGTGAACGGCCGGCCAATGCTCAGGTGGTTGTAGTAGGTCGGAATCTGCCCCACCGAGCGCGGGAAGGTGATCGGCAGTTTGCCCGACGGGTTGTAGTCGCCAAACAGCACGTCGGCGATGGCGTTGCCGCCTTCGGTGCCGCTGAACCAGGTTTCGAGGATCGCGTCGGCCTGTTCTTTCTCTTCGAGAATCGACAGTGGACGGCCGTTCATCAGTACCAATACCAGCGGTTTGCCAGTGGCCTTCAAGGCACGGATCAGCTCGCGCTGGTTTTCCGGAATGTTCAGGTCGGTACGGCTCGACGATTCGTGGGACATGCCACGGGATTCGCCCACCGCGGCGACCACCACATCGGCATCCTTGGCGGCTTTCACCGCTTCGTCGATCAGCACGTTGGCCGGACGTGGATCATCCACTACTTCCGGGGCGTCGAAGTTGAGGAAGTTCAGGTAATCGAGGACTTTCTTGTCGCTGGTGATGTTGGCGCCACGGGCGTAGATCAGCGTCGATTTGTCACCGATCACATTGCTCATGCCATCGAACAGGGTCACCGATTGCGCCGGACGACCGGCGGCGGCCCAGCTACCCATCATGTCGATCGGGGCCTTTGCCAGCGGGCCGACCAGGGCTATTTTCGCGGTTTTCTTCAGTGGCAGGGTTTCGCCCTGGTTCTTCAGCAACACCAGGCTGCGGCGCGCTACATCGCGGGCCTCGGCACGGTGCAGGCGGCTGTCGGCGTAGGTGTCGGCCGGATCGTCCTCGGCCTTGCCGATGCGCAGGTACGGGTCCTTGAACAGGCCCATGTCGTACTTGGCGTCCAGCACCGCACGCACGGCGTTGTCGATGTCGCTCTGCTGGATCTCGCCGGCCTTGAGCAGACCCGGCAATTCCTTGCCGTACAGGGTGTCGTTCATGCTCATGTGGATGCCGGCCTTGATCGCCAGCTTCGCCGCCTCACGGCCATCGCGAGCGACGCCGTGTTTGATCAGCTCGAAAATAGCGCCATGGTCGCTGACTGCCAGGCCCTTGAAGCCCCATTCCTTGCGCAACAGGTCGTTCATCAGCCAGGTGTTGGCGGTGGCCGGCACGCCGTTGATCGAGTTCAGCGCGACCATCACCCCGCCAGCGCCGGCGTCAATCGCGGCGCGATAAGGCGGCAGGTAATCCTGGTACATCTTGACCGGGCTCATGTCGACCACGTTGTAGTCGCGCCCGCCTTCGACCGCGCCATACAGGGCGAAATGCTTGACGCTGGCCATGATGCTGTCGGCGGCGTTGGCACCTGCACCCTGGAACGCCTTGACCATCACCCCGGCAATGCGCGACACCAGGTAGGTGTCTTCGCCGAAGCCTTCGGATGTACGGCCCCAGCGCGGGTCGCGGGAGATGTCGACCATCGGTGCGAAGGTGATGTCGAGGCTGTCAGCCGCGGCTTCCTTGGCGGCGATGCGCCCGGACAGCCCGATGGCGTCCATGTCCCAGCTCGAGGCGAGGGCCAGCGGGATCGGGAAAATGGTGCGGTGGCCGTGGATCACGTCGTAGGCGAAGAACATCGGGATCTTCAACCGGCTGCGCATGGCCGCGTCCTGCATCGGACGGTTTTCCGGGCGGGTGATCGAGTTGAACGTACCGCCGATGTTGCCGGCCGCGATTTCCTTGCGGATCAGCTCCCGGGGCATTTCCGGGCCGATGCTGATCAGGCGCAACTGGCCGATTTTTTCATCGAGGGTCATCTGCTTCATCAGGTTGCTGACGAAAGCGTCCTTGTTCTCCAGGGGTGCGGGCGTCGTGGCGGCCAGTGCGTTATGACTGGCCAGGCTGACGAACAGGCCCAGCAAACACAGCTTCTTCATGAATAGTTTTCTCAAGGGCCCAAGCGGCGATGTACACGCCGGCCAGCCAAAATTTAGGGAGCGACTATTGTTGTTCGGGTGCTGACTCAAAAAACGGCAGCCGAATGCCCGATGCGATTTTTGCGCAGGGCATCTTTTAGCCCATTGCCCGGATGCAATCCAGTGGCGCGGCCGATTATGCCCCAAGAGCCGGCCGAGAGGGTCGCCGGTTGTTTTTTCCATGAAACGTGAAGGGAGTATCACCCTGATGAATGTTCGACAGTCCTACCGGTCGAGGCTGCAAGTTGCCACGTTGCTCATGCTGGCCACGTTGCTGACCGCCTGTGGCATCAACAACATCCCGACCCTCGATGAGCAGGCCAAGGCCGCCTGGGGCCAGGTGCAGAACCAGTATCAGCGCCGTGCCGACCTGATCCCCAACCTGGTGGAAACCGTCAAGGGTTATGCCGCGCATGAAAAGGAAACCCTGACGGCCGTGATCGAAGCCAGGGCCAAGGCCACCTCGATCCAGGTTGACGCCTCCACGCTCGACAACCCGGAAAAGCTCAAGCAGTACCAACAGGCACAGGATCAACTCAGTGGCGCCTTGAGCCGCCTGATGGTGGTGTCCGAGCGTTATCCGGACCTGAAGGCCAACCAGAACTTCCTGGCCCTGCAGTCGCAACTTGAAGGCACCGAGAACCGGATCAGCGTGGCTCGACGCGATTTCATCCTGGCGGTGCAGAAATACAACACCGAGATCCGCACCTTCCCCGGTCGCCTGTGGCACACGGTGATGTACAGCAACCTGCCGGAACGCGAGACCTTCGAGGCTACGCCGGGGTCGGAAAAGCCACCCGAGGTCAAATTCTGATCGTAGCGTCACCACGGACGAGGTAGCCCATGCGCGTGTTGAAAGCTGGCCTGGTGTTGTTGCTGTGGGTGTTTGCCCTGACGGTCCAGGCTCAATTGAAGTTCCCGGAGCTGACCGGGCGGGTGGTGGACAACGCCCAGTTGATCGAGCCTTCGGTGCGCGAGCAGTTGACGCAACAGCTTCAGGCCCATGAAAAAGTCACCGGTGAGCAGCTTGTGATAGTGACTTTGCCAGACCTGCAGGGCGCCGATATCGCCGATTTCGGTTACCAACTGGGCCGCTACTGGGGCATCGGCCAGAAGGACAAGAACAACGGCGCGTTACTGATTGTTGCCCGTGATGAGCGCAAATTGCGCATCGAAGTCGGCTATGGCCTGGAAGATCGCCTGACCGATGCCCAGAGTTCGGTGATCATCCATCAGTTCATCACCCCGGCGTTCAAGGCTGGCAATTTCAGTAAAGGCATCAGCGACGGGGTAGCGGCGATGCTGGTGGTACTGGGCGGCAATCCCCTGGACGAACCCTCGACGGTCTACGAGTCCAGCGGCGATCCCAGTGACGATTTCCTTTCGCGGCACCCGGGGTTGTTCGTGTTTGTGGTGTTGATGTTCATCCTGACAGTATTTGTTTGCCAAATGCTCGGTATCCTTCCAGCCGGACGTGGCGGTTCCGGTGGTTCCGGTGGCGGGTTTGGTGGCGGTGGTTTCGGCGGCGGTGGGGGCGGGGGCTTCAGCGGCGGAGGGGGCAGTTTCGGTGGCGGCGGTTCCTCGGGCGGCTGGTGATGACACAGCGGATAAAAACTATAGCGAGCAGGCATTCAACCCCATGGCATTACTGACTGAACACGAGCAACGCAAGGTCGCCGAGGCGATCGCCCGGGTCGAGCGAAACACCGACGCGGAACTGGTCACCGTGCTCGCGGCTCGCGCCGACGACTATGTGTACATCCCGCTGCTCTGGGCCAGCCTGCTGGCACTGGTGCTACCGGGTATCGTGCATTACCTGACCGGTTGGCTGACCTTGCACAGCCTGCTGCTGGTGCAATGGATCACCTTCATCGTGCTGTGCCTGGTATTGCGCATACCGAAAATCACCACGCACCTGATTCCCCGTTCGGTGCGTCACTGGCGCGCCTCGAACCTGGCGCGCCGGCAATTCCTGGAGCAGAACCTGCACCACACGGTCGGCAGCACCGGAATCCTCATTTTCGTCTCTGAAGCCGAGCGCTATGTGGAAATCCTGGTGGATGAGGGTATTTCCAGTCGGCTGGACAACAGCAATTGGGATGCGATTGTCGCGGATTTCACCCGGCAGGTGCGACAGGGCCAGACGTTGCAGGGCTTTGTCACCTGCGTCGAGGCGTGCGGTGAGTTGCTCAAGGTGCACGTGCCGGTGACGCATGTACGCAACGAGTTGCCAAACCGCCTGGTCGTGCTCGGTTGAGGCTGGCCGTCGCACACTTTTGTAACGCTTGACGGTACAACTGCGGCAGGTTGTCCGGCGCCTGTCTGGTCTTCAACATCTCCCTCCAATAGCGAACGCCCTGTGACGGGCACTCTGACGTAGAGGGAGTATTTATGTCAACGCATCTACCGCTCGACTCTTTTGCCGCTGCCGCGCCGCCGGTCCATCTGACCGCGAAAGAAACACAAGCCTTAATGTGGTGCTTCAGAGGCAAGACTTCCTGGGAAATCGCCAGGATCCAGAATTGCTCGCCAACCACGATCAACTTCCACTTTTCCAACATTCGCCGCAAGTTTGCGGTCAGGTCCCGGCATGCCGCCTTGCTCAAGGCCATTGAGTCAGGAGTTATTGTCATCGACAGCGTCGATGATCGAGGTGTCCATGAACCTGACTGATTCGGCTTACAACAGTATCAGTGGGCTCCTGCTGGGATTGGGGATCGCTACACTGCCTGCGATTGATGGCGAAGCGCTGTTTGGTGCATCGCTCGGGGCGTGGCTGGTTACGACCACTCGCGTTGACTTCAAGGCCTGGCAGCGTATCGGCTCCTGGTTGCTTTCGGCGGGCGTTGGCTATCTGTTTACCCCCGTCGCGCTGCCGCTGGCGCCTTTCCTGACTGCGGGGGTAACGGCATTTCTGTGCGCACTGATCATTATTCCCATCAGCGTCAAGGTCATGCAGTGGGTCGATGGCGCTGGCCTGGGTGAAATCATTGAGCGCCTCAAAGGACGAGGCTGATGGGTATTAACTTGTCATCATCAAGTGCCGCAGCAACATTGCGCGAGTGCTGCGCCTTCAAGTAAACAGCATGACATTATGTTTCGTTCGACTGTTGAAGTGTCGACAGAATAGACGCCATCTCTGAAAGTTTGAGTTCCATTTCACGCAGGCGGCGTTTTTCCTCCAGGGCATTTTGTATGGCGCAGCGATCTTCTTCGCTGAGCAATCGCCACATCGCGAGAATTGTGTTCTCCCGAGTGGCTGTTTCCTGATTGTGTTCAACGGCATTGGCAGCAGCGCTGTCGCGCAGGACCGGCCCTTCACCCAGCAACAACCAGTCGAGTGAAATACCGCGCGACTGAGCGATATCTACGCATAATGAGTATGGCGTGCTGTCGCGACCCTTCCAGCTGCTGAGGGTTTGTGGGCTGACTTGTAGCGCCGAAGACAAAGATGCATCGCTTTTTGTGCCAGTAATTTGCTTTAGTCGCGCTAAAACAGCCTGAGATTTTTTGCTACGCAATTTGAGCCTCTTCCTTTTGACACATGCTGTTTGAGTGCTTAATGTATGCGCAATGAGTATTTCTTTTAAATGAGTAATCAATCTTCAACTATGAGTCAGATGAATTTGATGTCGAAACTTCCTAATGGTAGCAGGGTGATTTCCTACATGTTTGGTTCTCATCCAATGCGCCGATGTT
The DNA here is from genome assembly GCF_044744285.1 of Pseudomonas sp. NPDC087336. NCBI lineage: Bacteria > Pseudomonadati > Pseudomonadota > Gammaproteobacteria > Pseudomonadales > Pseudomonadaceae > Pseudomonas > Pseudomonas sp. NPDC087336. The sequence continues at coordinate 30,019 of NZ_JBIUYA010000004.1, forward strand.
CATTGCACTTTCTTTTTTCTGGTGGGCGTTACTTGCAGTGCCGGGTTGCAGCAATCTTCGCTTCAAGCAGTATTGCGTTTGATTATGTTGATTACCACCCGATGAACAGTGGGATCCAGGCATGAGTACATACAAAATGGTGTGTCCGCACTGCTTGAGTCGGATGCGAATCCGCACCAGCGAGGGGCGTCATATTTTCCTGCGGATAGCCTACTTGCAATGTACGTCGGAAGCCTGCGGCTGGTCGGTACGGGCCGAGTTCGAAATGACTCACGAACTCTCTCCCAGTGGAATGCCCAATCCTGCCGTGCGCCTACCTTTCGCCGGACCCGATTTGCGGCACGCCGCCCGGCCTGTTGCACCAAGTGAACCGACGACGTCGGCGCCTCTGGAGTCATGAACATGAGCGCAATTGTTGAAGACGAGGATTTGAATGAGCAATTGTTGACCATCGCCCAGGGATTCCTGGCCCGTCATGAAAGCGATGCAGCCGTTGATGACCAGGTGCTGTTCTGTCGTGCCGTGAAGCACTTGCAAGGGATTGATGTGCCGATGCACCTGGCGGAACGACTGGTCAGCCACGCCTATGGGGAGCTCAAGTCCTGCAACGATCGACGACGCCTGGACATCGGCGCAAGCTCCGACACCGTCGCGGTCATCACTGACCCGGCCAATGGCTTGACGTGGGCCGTACCGGTGGGATTGATCGTCAGGCATGTGATCAATTCACCGAGCAATCGCAAACTTCGGCTGGTGGAGCCCTGAAGTATCGGCGAATGCAAAGCAGGTCTGGGGGCATATTACCGGGCCTGCGAAAAATAACCCCGTGCCCAAAACCCGCATCCCCCCTAAAATACCGGGCATTCTCCGATTCGTACTGCCCGAGGCCGTTTTTCCATGTCCGTCACCGCCACTCCCGCCAGCCTCGTGCCGGACCATCACGCCCAGTTCATCGACCTGCTGCAATCGAGCCTGGAGCAGAACGCCTTCATCAAGCTGGTGCTGGCCAAGTACGCGGGCAATGAAGCGGATCTGCAGCGGATCATCATCAAGCCGGTGACGGTCAAGGCGCAGTCCTGTCTGTCCTTCGTCTATCGCTACAAGACCCGCGACATCACCAAGAACTTGCCATTGGTCGACGGTGTAGCGCTTATCAAAGACTTGTTGCCGGCATCGTTCAAGAATGCGCATTTGTTGTCATTGACCGATGAAGCCCAGCTCGAATATAGCAAAAAGGGCAAATCTTCACTGTTCAAGAGCAAACCCCAGCAATTGCGCGAAGTGCCGTCCGCCGGGCACAACCGCGAGAAAAACCGCTTTCTGGCGCTGGACCGGCCGTTTCTCGCCGACCTGGGCGTCACCAACACGCAGCATGAATTGATCCCGGCGATGTCGCGCAAGTGGAAGCAGATCAACAAGTTCATCGAAGTCTTCAGCCATGCGCTGACCTCGTCTCCACTGGCGTTGGACCGCCCGGTTCGCGTGGCGGACTTTGGCTCCGGCAAGGGTTACCTGACGTTTGCGATCCACGACTATCTGCGCAATACCCTGAAGACCGAAGCGCAAGTGACCGGCGTCGAGTTGCGTGAAGACATGGTCACCCTGTGCAACGCCGCCGCGGCAAAGCTCGAGCACCCAGGGCTGGTCTTCAAGTGCGGTGATGTGCGCAGCGTGGCACCGAGCGAGCTGGATGTGATGATCGCGTTGCATGCCTGCGACATCGCCACGGACTATGCGATTCACACCGGCATTCGTTCCGGTGCCTCTATCATCATGTGCTCGCCGTGCTGTCACAAACAGATCCGCCTGCAAATCCAGAGCCCGGCATTGCTCAAGCCGATGTTGCAATACGGCTTGCATCTGGGACAGCAGGCGGAAATGGTGACCGACAGCTTGCGTGCGCTGTTCCTCGAGGCCTGTGGCTACGAGACCAAGGTGTTCGAGTTCATCTCGCTGGACCACACCAACAAAAACAAGATGATCCTGGCAGTCAAGCGTGCCGAACCGGGTGATCCGGCCCAGCTATTGGCGAAGATCCAGGAACTCAAGGCGTTCTACCACATCACCGAGCATTGCCTGGAAACCTTGTTGCGGGCTGACGGTTACCTCTGATCACCGCCCGATTCAGGCCGTGGCAATACGTGCAGGCTTGACCGCCGTCCTGCGTCCCAGCACGACGGTCAGGATCACCCCGCCAGCAAACAGCCAGGTGATCGGCTCGACGTGTTCGCCAAAGAACAGCGCCGAAAAGCCGATGGTGAAGAAAATCTGCAGCAGCTGGATCTGGCTGACCCGGGCAATGCCACCGATGGCAAGCCCCGCATACCAGGCGAAGAACCCGATGAATTGCGAAAACAGCGAGACGTAGCCGAAGGCCCACCAGGTCTTGGCCGAGATCTCGCCCTGATGTTGCAACCCAAGGTACAGCACTGGCCCGACCAGCAGCGGCGTCGACAGCACCAGTGCCCAGCAGATCACTTGCCAGCCACCCATTTCCTTGGCCAATCGGCCACCCTCGGCGTACCCCAGGCCGCCCACCGCAATCGCGCCGAGCATCAACAGGTCACCGGCCTGGATGCTGCCGGCCCCGCTGATCAGCGCATAACCGAGCACCAGCGCACTGCCCAGCGCGGCGCAGGCCCAGAAGGCTTTCGACGGGCGTTCGTGGGATAGCCATGCGGCGTACAGCGCCACACACAGTGGCTGCAAGCCATTGACCAGTGCGCCATGGGACGCCGGCAAGGTTTGCATGGCCCACGCCGACAGGACCGGGAACCCGAGGATCACCCCGGCAATGACCAGCGTCAGGCCTTTGACCTGCTTCCAGGTTGGCCATTTCTCACGCCGCCACAACAACAGCAACGCCGCGGGAATAGCCGCGAACAGCGCCCGGCCCAGGCCGTTGAGCAGTGGATGCATTTCCTGCACGACGATGCGTGTGAAGGGCAGGGTGAGGCTGAAGATCACAACGCCGAGCAGGCCCAGGGCCATGCCGGTGTTTTCGCGGGTGGACATGATGGCAACCAGAATCTTGGAAGATGGGAGGTGCTTTCATCTAGCCATAAACCGTTGTTTTTGGCGCTTACAGCTGGGCACAGAATTATCCGTACAGTTGGGAGCGAAGCTGCTGCCAAGTGATCGCCGTAGTAGCTGGTTATTACCCACCCCCACGGATAAGGACTACCTTGAATACTCCTGCATGCCCATGCATTTCCCAGAGGAGTCCTCCCCATGGCGGCGAAAAAAATCCTGATGCTGGTTGGCGACTACGTCGAAGACTATGAAGTGATGGTACCGTTCCAGGCCCTGCTGATGGTCGGTCACACGGTGCATGCCGTTTGCCCGGACAAGAGCGCCGGCCAGACCGTGCGCACCGCCATCCATGACTTCGAAGGCGACCAGACCTACAGTGAAAAACCAGGTCATCTGTTTGCCCTGAACTTCGATTTTGCCAAGGTAAAAGCGGCGGATTACGACGCGGTGCTGATCCCCGGTGGTCGTGCGCCGGAGTACTTGCGCCTGAATGAAAAAGTCCTGGAACTGGTGCGCGATTTCGACAAGGCTGGCAAGCCGATCGCCGCCGTGTGCCATGGTGCACAATTGTTGGCCGCCGCCGGGATTCTCGAGGGGCGTGAATGCAGCGCCTACCCGGCCTGCGCCCCAGAAGTGCGCCTGGCGGGCGGTACGTTTATCGATATCCCGGTGACGGACGGCCATGTTCAAGGCAATCTGGCGACGGCACCGGCCTGGCCTGCCCACCCGAGCTGGCTCGCCGGTTTTCTCGGCTTGCTGGGCACCAAAATCACGCTGTAACGGGAGACCCGTCCATGTGCGAGCTGTACGTCAAAGCAGATCCGATTCTCTACGAATCGCGCTCCCGCTCGCTGCGCATTTGCGGGGTGGTCACCACCCTGCGTCTGGAGAATCAGTTCTGGGACATCCTCAGCGAAATCGCCGAGAGCGACGGCATGACCACCAATCAGCTGATTGCCAAGTTGTATGAAGAGGTCATGGACTACCGCGGTGAGGTGGTCAATTTTGCTTCGTTCTTGCGGGTGAGTTGTACGCGCTATCTGACCCAGCGGCGGGTGCAGGCGCCGGAGTTGTCGGTGGTGCGGGCTGCGGTGAAGTAGCACAACCGTGTTGACCTCTTCGCGGGCATGCCCGCGAAGAGGCCGGTACAGGCGACAAAAATACCGGCCTGGTCTTTACTCTGAAGCGCGCAATCCCCTCATTCGCCAAGGAGAAAGAACATGTCCGGATGGTATGAAGTGAGCAAGAGCAGCAGCGGTCAGTTCAGGTTCGTGCTGAAGGCGGCGAACGCCGAAACCATTCTGACCAGTGAGCTGTACACCACCCGCGCGGCGGCCGACAAAGGCATCGCGTCGGTGCAGGCCAATAGCCCGCTCGATGAACGCTACGAGAAGAAAACCACCAAGGATGGCCATCCTTACTTCAACCTCAAGGCGGGTAACCACGAGACTATCGGCAGCAGCGAAGCCTATTCCTCTGAGTCCGCGCTGGAGAAAGGCATCGCCAGTGTGAAGACGAACGGCCCGACCAAGGTGATCAAGGACAAGACCCTGCCGGTGCTTTGACTGTTAGAGATCGTTCCCACGCTCTGCGTGGGAATGCAGCCAGTGACGCTCCGCGTCACTGGACGCAGAGCGTCCCTTGAGACATTCCCACGCAGAGCATGGGAACGATCAGTGGCGGAACGATCAACGCAGAGTTTTCAACAGGCCTTGCAGTTGCCCAAGTCCTGCGTCATCCAGGGCAAACACCGGCAGCCGTGGATCACCCACCTCCAGCCCGGTTTGGCGCAAACCGGCTTTGATGGTCGCCGGCAAACCACCCTTGAGAATGAAGTCCAGCAACGGCAACTGGCGATAGAACAGTTCACGTGCCTTGTTCAAGTCGTTGGCCAGCACGGCTTCGTACAGGTCGAGATTGAGCTGGGGGATCAGGTTCGGCGCCGCAGTGCACCAGCCTTTTGCTCCGGCCGCGAAGGCCTCCAGCGCCAGTGGGTTGCAACCGTTGTAGAACGGCACCTGACCTTCGCCCAGGCGATACAGTTGATGCATGCGCTGGATGTCACCAGTGCTCTCCTTGACCATGGTCACGTTTTCCACGCCCTTGACGATGCGCAGGATCAGCTCCACCGACATGTCGGTGCCGCTGGTGGCCGGGTTGTTGTAGAGCATGATCGGTACGCCGATGCTGTCGCCGATGGCGCGGTAGTGCGCAAGGATTTGCGCTTCGCTGAGTTTCCAGTATGACGTCGGCAGCACCATCACCACGTCGGCGCCATGGGCTTCGGCGAAGCGGGCGCGACGGACCGCTTTGGCAGTGGTCAGGTCGGACACGCTGACAATGGTCGGCACACGCTTGGCCACGTGCCTGATGCTGAACTCGGCGACCTGGTCCCACTCCGCGTCACTCAGGTAAGCGCCTTCGCCAGTGCTGCCCAGTGGCGCGATGGAATGCACGCCGCCGTCGATCATGCGGTCGATGGAGCGCCCGAGCGCGTCCAGGTCAACGCCTTCGCCATTGGCGGTAAAAGGGGTGATAGTGTAGCCGATGATGCCGTGAATGGTTGCGGTGGACATGGTGTCTCTCCGTTAAAAAAAGATCTGGGTTCAGTTCAGGCAATCGGCGTGTCGACGCAGGTTCTGCCGGGCGGAGTAATTGAAAGCGGCGGCGTGACGCTTGGGCCGGGCAATCCAGTCGTGGGCTTCACGGCCCAGCTCTGGAATGATCGGCTTGATGGTTCCGGCGCTCATCGCCAGCAGCTGCAACCTGGCGGCGCGCTCGATCAGTTGGGCAATCACACAGGCCTCCTCAATGGTGGTGCCGGTGGACAACTGGCCGTGGTGGGAAAGAAGGATCGCCCGTTTGTCGCCCAGGGCGCCGGCAATCAATTCGCCTTCTTCATTACCCACCGGTACACCGGGCCAGCCTTCGAGAAACGCGCAGTCGTCATAGAGCGGGCAGAGGTCCATGTGGGAAATCTGCAGCGGCACTTCCAGCATCGATAACGCCGCGACGTGAGTCGGGTGGGTGTGAATGATGCAGTTCACATCCGGACGGGCGCGGTACACCCAGCTGTGGAAACGGTTGGCCGGGTTGGGCATGCCATGGCCTTCGAGCACGTCCAGGTCTTCGTTGACCAGCAACAGGTTGCCCGCGGTGATTTCGTCGAAACCCAGGCCCAGTTGTTGAGTGTAATAGGTGCCAGGCTGCGGGCCGCGGGCGGTGATTTGCCCGGCCAGGCCAGAGTCATGGCCATTCTCGAACAGAATGCGGCACGTCAGGGCCAGCTTTTGCCGGTCGGTCCACGTATTATCCGTGAGGGTGTTTTGCATCTGGGTCAGCGCTTGCTTGACCAGTTGATCTTTGGGCAGTGCTAATGTCTTCGCCATATCGGTGTCCTCTTTGGCTGGGTCATGCGTATGACACGAAAGATGCTATATGACACTTTGTGTCATAGGCAAGGACAATTCGTCACCTCCTTGATGGATTAATCGCTATACATGTCTATCCGTTTGAAATTATTGAGAAAAAAACTTGGCGTAACCCTTGAGGCCTTGGCGGAAAAATCCGGCATGACCAAGAGTTATCTGTCAAAAGTCGAACGCGGCCTGAATACGCCGTCGATCGCGGCCGCGTTGAAACTGGCCAAGGCACTGAACGTGAAGGTCGAGGAGCTGTTTTCCGAAGACAAGGTCAGCCTCGACAGCTACAGCCTGGTGCGCAGCCATGAGCGCCAGCCACTGGGGGCCAGCGACGACAATCGGGGTTATGCGGTGCTGGCCCATCAGGTCAGCGAACGCAGCTTGCTGCCGTTCATCATTTACCCGCCGACCGAATTCACCGATAGAGCCTTCAAGGAACACCTGGGCGAAGAGTTTCTATTCGTTCACGAGGGGCAGGTGGAAGTGGATTTCGTCAACGAGCGCGTGCTGCTGAGCCGTGGTGATGCGCTGCACTTCAACTCACAGAAACCGCACCGGTTACGCTCGGTGGGCGAAGTGCAGGCGCAATTGCTGGTGGTGGTGCATAGCAGCGAGGAATGAGTTGACTGGGCTGACGCCTTCGCGAGCTGGCTCGCTCCCACAGTGAAATGCATTCCCCCTGTGGGAGCGAGCTTGCTCGTGATGAGGCCAGCCGACGCACCGCTAAACTTCGACTGGAACCGATAGTTTCGGGCTACCCAGCACATGCGTCTTCGAATCAAAAAACCGCAACTCGACACTCGTCCCCTCGAACACCTTCGCGTAATGCCGCTTCTGATGCTGGATGAACGCCTTGCTGCGCGGGTAGATCGAGATCGCCACCACCTTCGGTTTCGCCAGGCGCAAGGCGTGCACGATGTGGCTGTCCTGCTCGCCCAATGCATGCCCGAAAATGCACAAGCCATCGCCATGGCCGAGCAACTGGTCGTAGCAGAACGACAGGTAATCGGAACTGCGGATGGTCTTGAGCTTGTCCGCGCTCGGCCCTTCGTTGATGAACAACGGCACGTCGTCGAGGGTCTTGATCGTGTTGTTGATGGCGAAATTGCCCAGCAACGTGCCCTCGGTCGACATCAGTTTGCGCGCCGTGCCGTCCTGATTGCGCACCAGGTGCAGACCGCCGTGCAGGTACAGCAAGCGGGTTTTTGCGGTGGCGGTAACGCTCAGGTCGAAGGCAGGTTCTGAACCCTGGAACAGATCGGTGATCGCCTCGGGTTGCTGCTGGATCGCCCAGTAATTGAGCAAGTCGTAGTTGGTGGTGAACACCGTGCGATAACGGCCCAGTTCCTGACCAATCGTTGCCAGGCTCGACGCCTCGACCAACCGCCACGGGATGTGTACCGCGTGCACGGTGTTGATCAGCGCTTCCTTGATCGCGTAGTAACGATTACGCGGTGCGGCAGAGCTGACGGCCAAGGCCTTGTTGACCCGGCTGGTGGTTTTCAAGGCGCTGAGCACCTGCTCGAAACTGCGTGTCTGCAGCGCATCGAACACACTCAGCTCGGACGGGCTGAGGGGTTTTTCTTCGACGGTGCGGGCGTTTTCGAACAGCGAGTCGTAGCCGAAGTCGTCCCACACCGCACGGCTGGCCCCATTACCCACCAGCAGACCGTCGAACGCAGCGCTGCTGCGCAAGACGTTCCAGTCTTCAAGTTGGGCGTCGACATCCTGGAAATCGGTCATTGCGGGGCTCGTCTCGAAGCAAAAGGTCTGATGGGCGGCGACTTTATCATGGTCGGGCGTTGAGCCTGGCCCGCATCACGCAGATCATCGCGCCCAAGGCCAGCAAGGTGCAAAGCAGCGATAGCGGCCATGCCTGCGCAGTGGCGATCAGGCTCGCAATCGCGCCAATGGCGGCAGCCATCAGTTGATGGATGAAACCACTTAGCGCCATTGCATAAGCACCGCCCACCGGCGCACCGTCGTTGGCCAGGGATAGACTGATGGGGTAGTTAAGTGACTGGCCGAATACTGCAAAGCAGTAGGGTAGCCAGAACAGAAGTGCTATTGAGGTGCCTGCGACACTCCCCAGCAACATCACCGCGCTTCCAGCCAGCACCAATCCCACACCGATCTTCATCAGCCAATGTCGGCCGGTACGAAGTACCAGGCTATTGACCCCCAGCGCTCCCAGAAAATACGCCGCGCTGATGGGCCAGCCCAATAGCCCATACTCCACGGGCGACCAATTGAATGGTCCTTGCAGGATAAGTGGTGCTGCAGTGTTGAAGGCAATGATTACCCCGTATCCCAACCCCCCGGCCAACGCCGGCAACAGAAAGTCCCGATGACGAAGAATTTGCCAGTAGCTCGGCCAAGTGGTTAACCGGGCGTTTTCCTCAAACCGTGGCGCAAAGGTGATTCGCGCCACGACCACCGCCATCGTGAGACTCACGCCGCCCAACAGGTAGAAAATTGCTGGCCAGCCCAGCGCCACCTGAATGATCGACCCGAGGTACTGGCCGATACCCAGCGCAACCACAAAGGAAATCGAAAGCCAGGAGAACGCCTTGGCCAGCAGGTCACCGCTGAAGCTGTCGCGGATCAACACCCGGGCCATTACCGAAATCCCGCTGGCACCAACGCCTTGAAGCAGGCGTAGGACCAGAAACGATTCCAGGGTCGAGCCCAAGGGCAAGGCGAGATTTCCCAGACCAAACACACCCAATGCCGCAAGCAATACCGGTTTGCGGCCGATATGCTGGGCGAGACTGCCCCAGAACAACATTGGCAGGGCCATACCGATCAGATACACCGCTAGCCCCCAAGACACCTGTGACGCTTCGGCAGCCAGTCCATGGGCAATTTCCGGTAACGCCGGCAGGTAGATGCTCATGCCCAGTTGCGCAAGAAAAACCGTGCAGCAGGTAACGAGGAGGGTGGTGTTGTTTTTCATTGAGTTGTCCCTGGTTTTTTAGCAGTCGACATCCTGTCCGTGAGTACGCAAAAGCTCGGTGACTAGCTTGCAAAAGTGGCGGATCAGCAGTGGATCCATATCGGCGCGCAAGGTGATTCTAATTGCAGCTTTTCCTTGCGCGACTACCGGAAAGAACACCGCCGAAGTGAAGAAGCCTCGGTTGGCCAATTCAGTTGCGATGCTGTTTGCAAGTGTCGCTGCACCACAGTGAACAAGCCGAATCGCCATATTGGAATCGCGTTGTTCAGTTTTTACAAGGCTGTCGAAAAGCCGGATGTTTGTCTGAAGCTTTTGCTGCAATGCAGCAAACTCAGGAGTGCGATGGAGACGGATTGACGCTCTGCCGGCTCCGATAGCAGCACTGTTGAGGCTTTGTGACCAGTTGCTGGGTCCCCCATAACGTTCAATGAGCTTTTTCTGTCGATTGCAACCCAGCATGACCACTCCGCCACTCGCTCCGAATGACTTGGCCAGCGAAGCAACAATCAACGTGTCCTCGTCCAGAGCACCCAATCGAGGGCGAACAAGTCCTGTGCCGAATTTTCCTACGGCGGATAGTGCGTGTGAGTCGTCCAAAAAAAGAAACAAGCCATATCGCTGCTTCAGATACAGCAAGCTATCCAAGTCAGCAACGCCACCCATGCTATAGGCTCCGTCGGCAACATAGGCGACTTTCGTGTTCTGTTTACATAGGTCTTCGAGATAGTCCATGTCGTTATGCGGACATGTCATTACGCGGGTTTCATCTGCACACGCGGCCTTAAGATGGTTCATCGAATAATGCGCCAATCTGTCAAAAACCATTAAAGGTGATTGGTCCTGCGTGAACACGCCACTGGCCAGCAATGGTAGAACTCCGGAGCTGGCTGCACTACATGATAAAGCGCTCAGGCAATTGGCGCCGAACAACTCGGACAACTCGGTTTCGTACTGTTCAAGAATTGTGAGTTTGCAGCGATTTTTCGAGTTTGCGACACGTAAAGTGCCAGTTTCTCTCAGGGTGCTCATGGCACCTTCAAGAAGGGCTGGATGATGATCCAGCCCCAGGTAGGAGGTGGTACAGAAGTGGTGAAAGGAGCGCCCGTACTGGTCAATCATCTGATTCGTGTTTTCAATTTCGACATTGAGGCCGGCAATTTTTCCTGTTTGTGCTGTCTCCCAATCATGATCAGCTAGGGAAACTCTGAAAAAGACTTTCAGATTTGGTGAAATAGCCGTCTGATCCGAATACGACGGTTGAGCCCCGATGAAACAGATGTCCTTCGCCGATGCCGAGTACGCCGGCAAACGTAAGCAGACCCGCCGCGAGCGTTTCCTGATCGAGATGGATCCGGTCGTGCCCTGGAAGGGTCTGATTGCCTTGATCGAGCCGTATTATCCGAAAGGCGAAGGTGGTCGTCCGGCGTATCCGTTGATGGCGATGTTGCGAGTTCATCTGATGCAGAACTGGTTCGGCTACAGCGATCCGGCGATGGAAGAAGCGCTGTACGAGACCACTATCCTGCGCCAGTTTTCGGGACTGCATCTGGATCGGATTCCCGATGAAACCACGATCCTCAACTTCCGGCGCTTGTTGGAGAAACATGAATTGGCCGGCGGGATTTTGCAGGTCATCAACGGTTATCTGGGCGACCGTGGCCTGATGTTGCGCCACGGTACGGTGGTCGATGCGACGATCATTCATGCGCCGAGTTCGACCAAGAATAAAGACGGCAAACGCGACCCCGAAATGCATCAGACGAAGAAGGGGAACATGTATTTCTTCGGGATGAAAGCGCATATCGGCGTCGATGCCGAGTCGGGTTTGGTGCATAGCCTGGTGGGCACGGCGGCCAATGTGGCGGACGTGACGCAGGTCGATCAGTTGCTGCATGGCGAGGAATCATACGTATCTGGCGATGCCGGTTACACCGGCGTGGACAAGCGTCCTGAGCATCAGAATCGCAAGATGATCTGGTCGATTGCCGCCCGGCCCAGCAGCTATAAAAAACACGCGAAAAAGAGTTTGATCGGGCGCCTGCGGCGCACAATCGAATATGCGAAAGCACAAGTGCGGGCGAAGGTTGAGCATCCATTCCGAGTGATCAAGCGTCAGTTTGGCTATACGAAAGTGCGCTTTCGCGGCCTGATGAAAAACACCGCGCAACAGGCCACGCTATTTGCCCTGTCGAACCTGTGGATGATGCGAAAACGACTGCTGGTCGCGGGAGAGGTGCGCCTGTAATGCGGGAAAAGCGCCTTGAAAAGGCGTCGCTCAAGGGTGAAACGATGAGTTAAGAACAGGAAAGGTCTGATTTCTGACCAGCCAGCGTTTTTTGAATCTCTACCAACGAGGGCATCAAAAATCGCTGACTACTTCAGACCTTCCCTAGCGAGATGAGTTTCCGATAGTTGGTGAAGTTGTTTGTCGAAAATCTTGTTTGGTCCATAAGAGTGTGGCTGTCCTTGAGAAGTACTGTTCGTGTTTTCCAGACTTTACAGAGGACGTGACAGCCATAGAATCAGCCGATTCTGGCAACGCTGTGTGTTACAGGAGATATATGTGTAGGACGATTATGTTCGGTTCCTTGTCAGGTTAAATACAAACCGGGCTATCCTGCCGTCTCCGTCGACCCTCACGTCATCGAGCTCTCCATGCTGCAAAAAAGCCTGATCCGCCGTCTCGACCTGATCACCCTGCAACTGTTTGTCGCTGTCCACGAAGAGGGCACGCTTACCCGTGCCGCCGCGCGTGAAGCGATTGCGGTGTCGGCGGCGAGCAAGCGCTTGATGGAGCTTGAGGAGGCGCTGGGGATCAGCCTGTTCGTGCGCCAGGCCAAGGGCATGACATTGACGCCGGCGGGTGAAACCTTGCTGCATCACGCCCGGCAGATGTTGTTCAACGTCGAGAAAATGGGCCTGGAACTGGGCGAGCACAGCCACGGTGTGCGGGGCTATGTGCGGATGCTCGCCAACCTGTCGGCCATCATTCAGTTCCTGCCCGAAGACCTGCGGGATTTTTCCGAGCGCCACCCGCAGGTCAAGACCGACCTGGAAGAACGACCCAGCGCCGGGGTGATCCAGGGGGTGCTCGATGGTGTGGCCGACCTCGGGATCTGTTCCATCGACAGCGACATCAAGGGCCTGCACAGCGTGCTCTACCGTCAGGACAAGTTGATGGTATTGATGTTGCCGGATCATCCATTGGCCAGTCGCTCGAGCCTGGCCTTCGCCGAGACGCTGGACAGCGATTACGTCGGGCTGCATGCGGCCAGTTCGATCAATATGCGCACCCATGCCGCCGCGCGTGAAGCTGGCAGGGTATTGCGAGTGCGTATCCATGTGCCGGGCTTCGACGCCATGTGTCGCATGATCCAGGCCAACATGGGCATTGGCGTCCTGCCGCAGCGGGCTTATGAACTGTTTGGCCGGGCGTTGGGATTGCATGCGGTGCCATTGACCGATGCCTGGTCGGATCGGGCGCTGATTCTGGTGGTGCGCGATGAGGCGTTGCTGTCGCCGGTGAGCCGAATGTTGTTTGAGCATTTGCGCGGTTAAGGCGTTCGCGTTTCGCGAACGCCCGTTGCCAACTGAAGGTTGGATTGCCAAGCCTGCTGTCCTCTAGCCTTGGCACATATTCCAAGAACAAGAGGTACCCCGCGATGACTGCCCCCTTGAGTGCGATCAAAGTGATTGAGATCGGCACGCTGATCGCCGCGCCCTTCGCCGCGCGCATGCTCGCCGAGTTCGGCGCCGAAGTGATCAAGATCGAAGCCATGGGCCAGGGCGACCCCCTGCGTAAATGGCGCAAGCTGCACGAAGGCACCTCGCTGTGGTGGTACTTGCAATCGCGCAACAAGAAATCCCTGGCGCTGAACCTCAAGTCCGCCGAAGGCATCGAACTGGTCAAGCAACTGGCGACCAGCGCCGATGTGCTGATCGAAAACCTGCGTCCCGGCGCGCTGGAAAAACTCGGCCTCGGTTGGGACGTGCTGCATGCCCTCAACCCCAACCTGACCCTGGTACGGATTTCCGGTTACGGCCAGACCGGCCCGTACCGCGACCGTCCGGGTTTCGGCGCCATCGGCGAGGCCATGGGCGGCATCCGCTACACCACTGGCACCCCCGGTTCACCACCGGCGCGGGTGGGCGTCAGTCTTGGCGATTCCCTGGCATCGCTGCACGCCGTGATCGGCGCGCTGATGGCGCTGCTGCGGGTAAAGACCGGGCAGGGCGAAGGGCAAATCGTCGACGTGTCGCTAGCCGAAAGTGTGTTCAACGTGATGGAAAGCCTGGTGCCGGAATACGACATGCTCGGCCATGTGCGTGAGCGCAGCGGCGGCGCCTTGCCGGGCATCGCACCTTCCAATACTTACCTCACGGCCGATGGCGCCTACGTGGTGATCGCCGGCAACAGCGATCCGATCTACAAGCGACTGATGCACACCATTGGCCGAAAGGATCTGGCCGACGCCGCCGAATTCGCCCATAACGACGGGCGTGCGGCCAAGAGCGGCCTGCTCGATGCGGCGATCACCCACTGGACCAGCAGCCTGCCGATCGACGACGTATTGTCGGCGCTGGAAGCCGCCGAAGTTCCCGCCGGGCGCATCTATTCGGTAGCCGACATCGTGGCCGACCCGCATTATCAGGCGCGGGACATGCTGCTCACTGCCGAGCTGCCAGGTGGCACCACGGTGAAGATGCCGGGCATCGTGCCCAAACTCTCGCAGACTCCCGGAGGCGTCAACTGGTCGGGTCCGGGTCTGGGCCAGCACACCGACGGTATCCTTGCGCAGCTTGGTCTTACGCTGGCAGACATCGAACGCCTGAAAGTCGAAGGAGTGGTGCAATGATCACTGATTATTCCGAGCGCCTGATCGTTCAGGAAGTCTCCCCGCGCGACGGTTTACAGATCGAGCCGACCTGGGTTGAAACCGTCGACAAGATCGCGCTGATCAATCAGCTGTCGCAGGCCGGGTTCAGCCGTATCGAGGCCGGCTCATTCGTGTCGCCCAAGGCCATTCCCGCGTTGCGCGACGGTGAGCTGGTGTTCAAGGGCATCACCCGCCAACCGGGTGTGATCTATGTGGCGCTGATCCCCAACCTCAAGGGCGCGCAACGGGCACTGGCCTGCAATGCCGATGAGCTGAACCTGGTGATGTCCGCCAGCCAGACCCACAACCTGGCGAACATGCGTATGCGCTGCGAAGACTCGTTGGCCGCTTTTGGCGAGATCGTGGCGTTCGTGCACGGCACACCGGTGCGTCTCAACGCCAGCATCGCCACCACCTTCGGTTGCCCATTCGAAGGCAAGATCGATGAGGACCGGGTACTGCAAATCGTCGAGGCCTATCAGGAACTCGGCATCCAGGGCATCACTCTGGCCGATACCACCGGCATGGCCAATCCGCGGCAGGTCGAGCGGTTGGTGCGACGAGTGTTGCAGCGTGTATCGCCAGTGGACCTGACCCTGCATTTCCACAACACCCGTGGCCTTGGTTTGTGCAACGTGCTGGCCGCTTACGAGGCCGGTGCCCGGCGTTTCGACGCGGCACTCGGCGGCCTCGGCGGTTGTCCGTTTGCACCGGGCGCCTCGGGCAACATCTGCACGGAAGACCTGGTGAACCTGTGCGATGAAATCGGCATAACGACCGGCATCGACCTGCCGCTGTTGCTCAAGCTGTCCCGAGGATTACCCGCGCTGCTCGGCCACGAGGTGCCGGGCCAACTGGCCAAGGCCGGACGCAATTGCGACCTGCACCCCGTGCCCTCCTGACCACCGCGAACCTGTAGGAGCTGGCTTGCCAGCGAAGAGGTCAGCCCAGTCAATATCAATCTCGACTGACCCACCACATCGCCAGAAAGCCGGCTCCTGCAGAAGAACGTCACATCCAACCAGACAACAAAAACAATCGGACACCCCAAGGGAAGTCCGCCTGGAGAACCGCAATGAGCCTGAATGCAATGGAGGCCGGCGCGAGCCCGGCCGTTAGCCACGATGAAGAAAAAGCCCTGGTCAGCAAAGTAGCCTGGCGGTTGATGCCGCTGATCATGGTCTGCTACCTGTTCGCGTTTTTCGATCGCATCAACATCAGCTTCGCCAAGTTCCAGCTGCAGACCGACCTGAGTCTGAGCGACACCGCTTATGGCCTGGGCGCCGGGTTGTTCGTGGTCGGTTATGTGATTTTCGAAGTGCCGAGCAACATGATGCTGTACAAGGTCGGCGCGCGACGCTGGATCGCCCGGATCATGATGTCCTGGGGCCTGGCCACGGCGATGATGGTGTTCGTCAACAGCGAATGGCAGTTCTACGTGTTGCGCTTCCTGATCGGCGCGATGGAGGCGGGTTTTGCGCCAGGTGTGCTGTACTACCTGACGCTGTGGTTCCCCCAGCACTACCGCGGGCGCATCACCTCGATGCTGTTCCTTTCATCGGCCTTCGCCGGGCTGGTCGGCGCGCCGTTCTCCGGGCTGGTGCTGCAACACCTCGACGGTGTCCTGCAGATGCCCGGCTGGCATTGGCTGTTCCTGCTCGGCGGCGTGCCGTGCATCGGCCTCGGCTTGTTGGTGCTGACCTTGCTCAAGGACCGCATCGAAGACGCCCATTGGCTGACACCCTCGGAGAAAGCCCTGCTGGCCAGCCGTATCGCTCACCATGAACCGCACAAGAGTGGCGGCTCGCTGCTCGCCGCGCTGCGAATCCCCGGGTTCCTGACCTTGGGCCTGATCTACTTCCTGATCCAGGTGGCGTCCTACGGCTTGAATTTCTGGGCACCCCAACTGATCCGCAGCGCAGGCACCGAGAGCCCGGTAATGATCGGTCTGCTGACGGCCATCCCGTACATCTGCGGCGCCATCAGCATGGTGGTGATCGGGCGCTTGTCCGATGCCTCTGGCGAGCGACGCAAGTTTGTCGCCGGCCTGGTCGCTGTCGGTGCAATTGGTTTCTTCTGTGCCGGGATCTTCGCTAACCACACGACTTTCCTGATCGTCGCACTGGGCTTGCTCGGCGCCGGCATCATCGCCTCAATCCCGAGCTTCTGGACCCTGCCGCCGAAACTGCTGGCCGGTGCCGGCGCGGGTGCCGCGGGCGGGATCGCGGTGATCAACACCCTGGGGCAGTTCGGGGGAATCGTCAGCCCGGTGATGGTCGGACGGATCAAGGACCTGACCGGCAGCACCACACCGGCGTTGTACGTCATAGGTGTCTGCGCGCTGATCGCTGTTGCGTTGCTGTTGTGGGGCTTGCCGCAGAAGCTGCGTACGCTCGACAAGTTCTAAGGGCTCGCAGGCTACGGCAGCTCCCCCTAGGACCACGCATCCCTGTAGGAGCTGCCGAAGGCTCGGGCCGCGTTCGGACGATCTTTTGCTCTTCAAGACGTAGCCGTGATCGCTTTTCCAGCCGAATCACCCAACTGAATCAACACCACCCCGCTAATCAGTAACACCGCTCCAGCCAATCGCGGCAAGGTGATTTGCCGCTCCTCCAACCCAAACCACCCAAAGTGATCCAGCACCAGCGACGCCACCACTTGCCCCGCCAACGCCAAGGCCATGAATCCCGAAGCACCAAGCTTGGGCAGCAACACCAGCGCCAGTGAAATAAAACACACCCCAAACGCACCACCGGCCCACATCCACAGCGGCGCCTTGCCGATGAACGCCAGCGACGTCAACGGCAAACGCATCGCCAGCATGATCGGCAACAGCACCATAATGCTCACCACCAATGAAGCGAGGGTCGCCCACAACGGATGACCCAGGCCGCGACCGAGATTGACGTTGATCGCGCTCTGAAACGGCACCACCGCACCGGCGAACGCGGCAAGCAGCAACAGACCCGCCCAATGCAACGTACTCATATTCATTCTCCAACAGGTTTTTCTGGACTCTAGAGTATTCGTCGCGCAGATTTAAATTCCGTTTAGCTATCAAGAACATGCATCAGATGAATGATCTACGGCGCATCGATCTCAACCTGCTGGTAATCCTCGATGCCTTGCTCAGCGAGCAACACGTCACTCGCGCGGCCGAGCGTCTGCATTTGAGCCAGCCTGCCGTCAGCCACGCCCTGGCGCGCTTGCGCGACCTGCTCGGTGATCCGTTGCTGGTGCGCGCCGGCGCCAGTCTTGTGCCAACCCCGCGAGCGCTGGAGTTGATGGCCCCGCTGGGCGAAGTCCTGGCCCAGGTGCAATCGCTGCTGGCCCCCAACGCCTTCGATCCGGCCACGGCAAAACGCACCTTTCGCCTGGCGATGTCTGACTATGGCGCCGCCATCGTCCTGCCGGGATTGATCCGCACGCTGCGTCGCGAAGCGCCGGGCATCGACCTGCAAATCAGCCACGCCAGCCGTGAAGGCATGCTCGAAGGGGTGCTCAACGGTGATATTAATGTCGCCGCCGGGGTGTTTCCGGAAATGCCCAACGAATTGCGCAGCACAGCGTTGTTCGAAGAGCACTACGCCTGCCTGGTAGACCGCCACAGCCTGCCCGGCGACGGCGTCCTCGACCTGCCGACTTACCTTTCGCGCCCGCATGTGCTGCTGGAAATGCGCGGCAGCGGGACCCCGGAAATCGAACGAGCCCTGACAGCCTTGCGTGAACGCCGGCGCGTCGCGATCAGCCTGCCGCACTGGAGCGTGGCCCCGCAATTCATCAGCGGCACCGACCTGATCCTCACCGTCGCGTCCCGGGCCTTGCACGATATCGATGAACAGTCATTGATTGTCCTGCCGCCGCCGTTTGAGATTCCGTCGTTTACCTTTGTGTTGGTCTGGCACAAGCGCCGGGGAGGGGACCAGGCGTTGAATTGGCTGAATGCGAAAATCGAGCGAGCCTCAGCTGATATAGACTGGCGCCCATTCACCCAAACAGCTCAAAAGGACTTCCCATGACCCCCTCCCTGCTAATGGCCGTTCTCGCCTCGGGCTTCATCTATGGCATCACGCCAGGGCCGGGGGTATTGGCGGTGTTCGGCATCGGCGCCGCCCACGGTCGGCGGGCGGGGGCGGGGTTTCTCTGCGGGCATTTGTTGGGGGACGTGATCTGGTGCAGTACCGCGCTGGTAGCCATCGTCGGTGCGCGGGAAATCGGCAGCACGGCCTTCGATGTGCTGGGCGTGCTCAGCGGGCTCTACCTGTTCTGGCTCGGCTGGCGTGCGGTGCGGGCGCGCCAGAGGGTTGGCGAGGCTCCACAGGGGCCGGCGCGGCAACCGTTCTGGCACGGCATCCTGTTCGGCCTGACCAATCCGAAAGCGTACCCGGTGGCTGTGGCCACCTTCACTGCGCTCTTGTCCAGCCGGGCAGAGTTGTTGACCTGGTCGATGTTGCCGTGGCTGATCGTCTTGAGCTTCGTCGGTGGCCTACTGGCCTACGCTATCCTCATCGGCATCGTCGGCGCGCGCCAGGTACGCACCTTGTATCAACGCCATGAACTGGCAATCACCCGGTTGTGCGGGCTGATGTTCATCGGCTTCGCCATCAACGCCTTGGCGCATGCGCTGCCGGGGCTGGTGACGAACAAGGCTTGACGCTGATCGAAGGACACCGTTCGTCGCGGCGATTTCAGCTTTTCTAAACCTTTTGGCGCGTGGAAATTCAGATTCTATGCGGGCGACGGCTCGCCGCGTTCATCATCAAGAGGTAGAGAATCATGCCTAACTCAAGAAACTCGAACTCGGGACATGCCAACGATCGAACGAAGACGTCTGAAGCCGGTCGTAAAGGTGGGAAAACCACGCCCACGACGGTTGATAAAGACTCCTCGAAATCCGAGATGGGCCGCAAACCCGGGCAGAAATCCAAGTAATGGATGCAGATGGTTTTGATTGAGAAGCGGGAGCGAAAGCTCCCGTTTGAATTTTTACTGAGGAGGGCGCGACCATGAACCCTATGGCCACCCGATTACGCAACTGCGGCCTGGCCGCGTTACTGGGCCTGTGTGCCAACAGTGCCTTCGCCCAGACACCCACCGAATTCATCAACGATGCATCGGCCAAGGGCATTGCCGACATCGAAGCCAGTCGCCTGGCGCACCAGAAGTCCGAATCCAAAGAGGTCAAGGACTACACCATCGTCGTGATCAACGACCGCACGACCGCCAACCAGCACCTGGCGAAAATCGCCAAGCAACTGGACTTGCCCGTGGCGCCGCGCGAAGAGGTGATGGAAAAAGCCAAGGCGCTGATGCCGCAAGTCATGGAAGGCGAGACCTTCGACCAGGCCTACGCGGCCAGTCAGGTCAAGACCACCCAGGAAGCCATCGAGCAGCTTGAACAAACGGCCCAGACCACTGACGTGCCGCAAATCAAGGCGTTCGCTGAAGATACGCTGCCAAAGCTGCAGAATCACCTGCAAATGGCCAAGGCCCTGCAGGCCAGTCGCTGACCGTTCTTACGCGGGTGATCCTCGATCACCCGCGTAACGACGATCAGCATTCATTCAGATCCTGCTTGCCTTTCTCTTGCACCACGGTGCCATCGATGGAAATGGTCTGGCCTTCGCCAAGGCTGCGGTAGTGCTTTCTCAAGGCTTCCAGTTCCTTGAGGTCCAGGGCCTCGAGCCCCAGCATCGCGTTCTGCGCTTCTTTCGTCACTCGCAGCAACTCATCGACCTTCAGGTGCAGAATGTCCGTGTCGCGGTTCTGGGTATTCTGGATCAGGAACACCATCAGGAAGGTGATGATGGTGGTCGAGGTGTTGATGACCAACTGCCAGGTATCGTTGAAACCGAAGATCGGGCCACTCAACCCCCACACTAAAATCAGGATGATCGCCCCCAGAAAGGTCGTGGGGCTGCCGGTCCAGAGGGCGAGTTTCTGGGCGATTTTTGCGAATTTCATGGCCGTTTTCCTTATCAGTGGGCGCCTGAATTTCAGACAGTGACGGCGGGGTGAAAATTCGGCTTTTTTCAGATCAAAAGATCGCAGCCTGCGGCAGCTCCTACGGTTTGATCCGATGTAAGAGCTGCCGCAGGCTGCGATCTTTTGACCTTGAAACTTTGCCCATTGAAAGGCTCGCATTGGGTTGCTGGCGTTGTATGGTTACAACTGAAGTTTTGCCCGTGCTGAAAAACAAACGCACCGACAGGAGAACGCAATGAGTTGGTCCGCCAAACAATACGTCGCTTTTGAAGATGAACGCACCCGTCCCGCCCGCGACCTGCTGGCCGCCATACCTGCCGGGACAGTGCGCTCGGCCATCGACATCGGTTGCGGTCCCGGAAACTCGACCGAGTTGCTGGTGGCGCGTTTCGCCGATGCCACCGTACGTGGGCTGGACAGTTCAACCGACATGATCGAGGCCGCACGCAAGCGACTGCCGCAGGTGCGCTTCGATGTCGCTGACATCGACACCTGGAATGACACTGGCCCGTTCGATGTGATTTTTGCCAACGCGGTGCTGCAGTGGGTACCCGATCACGCAACATTGCTGCCGGCGCTGGTGAGCAAACTCGCGCCCGGCGGCAGCCTGGCGATCCAGATGCCGGACAACCTCAATCAACCTTCACACCGCTTGATGCGCGAAGTGGCGGCTGACGGTCCCTGGGCGGGCAAACTTGCCGAAGTCGCTGGGCAGAGGACCGAAATGGCCGATTCCAGCGTTTATTACTCGATGTTGAAAGCCTGTTGCACCCGCGTCGATGTATGGCGCACCACTTATTATCATCCGCTGGCGGGCGGCGCGTCGGGTGTGGTGGAGTGGTTCAAGGGCAGCGGATTGCGGCCGTTCCTCGAACCGTTGGATGAGGTGGAGCGCGTGCAGTTTCTGAAGCAGTATCAGGCTGCAATCGAACAGGTCTATCCGGCATTGGCCGATGGCTCGGTGTTGTTGCCATTTCCGCGGTTATTTCTGGTGGCGACTCGCTGATTTATCAATCAGCGCTGAACACTGATCTGATCGTTCCCACGCAGAGCCTGGGAACGATCAAAAACCTGTGGGAGCGAGCCTGCTCGCGATGACGGTCGCACAATTCCCAAACTATTGTAGGACGTTTGCTTTTTCTAGAAATGGCGTCGCTTGAGATCCGGCAATTCACTAAATTCCGGACACAAAAAAACCGGCCACGCGGGGCCGGTTGATACATCGCTGCAGTAAGGTTGTCAGCTCTGCTGCAATACCTTGAGCGCTGCCGAGGCCAGAAAACCCGAACGACTTTTTTCTTCTGGGTGGTGCAGCACATACTCATCGATACGGTTGAGCAGGTAACCAGGCAGTGTGATGTTGAGCTTCTGGGCTTTACCTAGATATTTGGTAACGTCGATATCCACCAACGCCCACGCACACCCCACGTACTTTGGATTGGCTGCGTGCAATGTCACTTTATTCGCGGGGGGAATGGGTGAACCGTCTTCGGCCAGAATCTCGAAATGACCTTCAATGGCTTCTCGGGCCATCGCCATCGCATCATCCAGATCTTCCCCGGCGGAAAAGCAACCCGGAATGTCGGGGACTTCAACGCCCCAGGAGTGCTCCTCATCTCCCATCGAAATCGCAATCGGGTAAAGCATATTCATTGTCCTCCGAGGACTCGGCGCATAGCGTTCGTCAGAGCAGCGCCTGTTGCAAAATACTGATGGCCGTTTTCTTGAGAAGATCTTTCTTCGGGTGAGGGACTGTCACCAGCCCCGGTTTGGTCGGGTGCTTGAAGTGATGATGGCTGCCTCTGATACGGACCAGATACCAGCCGTCCGCAACGAGTTGGCTAATCAAGAATCGGCTATTCACAACACCTCCCTGTGGCGTGCTTGTGGTTACTATACCTACTGAATTTTATTAATCAACACTATAACCACCAAGCTTCCTGGCTCAGTGAGTCAGCAATAGAAATGGAGTCTAGGAGACCGTTGTGGGCATGGCTTTGGGCGAGCCTGAATGGATGTGGATTGTGTATTGCGAGGTTTTGCGGTCAGGAGTCGGCTTGATACAAGCGCAAAAGGCTAATACCCGATGAAATTTGATAATAAATCCGCGTTTTGAGAAAAAAACGTTAACGGCTTTCAGCGTGGTCCCCCAAATTCCAGGCACAAAAAAACCGGCCCTGATTGAAGGCCGGTTTTTTTCTATACCTGCATCCCCCGTCAAAAAACAACGTGAGACAAAAATTCGGTTGGAGCGGGTGAAGGGAATCGAACCCTCGTTATCAGCTTGGGAAGCTGGAGTAATGCCATTATACGACACCCGCTCAGAGCGGTGACTTTGTACCAGATGTGCGCGTGGAAATGAAGTTTTTCTTTGCGTTTGATGGCTTTAGCTCGGGTGAATCACATACACGGACCCTGTGACGGTCGTTCGCGGGCAAGCCTCGCGCCTACGGGATTACGCAAGGGCAGCGGGGCTTGCTCGCGATGACGCTATTTCACAGGGACAATGCATGGTGGTCCTGAACGTAGTGGTAACGCGGTCGGCTATCGTGCTGTGCCGGCTTCAGGAACCCCAGCAGTGCATTGCGGCTGTCTCGGCAGGCGGCTTTGTGTTCCATGTCGAGAAAGTGGCCGGTAGCGCCCAGGGTAGTGAAGGTGGCGTCTTGTACGTGACCGGCGAACAACCGGGCGCCGTCGGCGGCGGTGTATTCGTCCCATTCGCCGTTCATGAACAGCACCGGTACCTTGATTTTCTGCGCCGCCTGGAAAAAGCACTGGCGGTCGCTGTGCAGCAGGTCGCTGATGTGGAAGTGCATTTGCCCGTATTCGTGATCGGCCAGGCTGCTGACGTGACGATAGTTGAAGCGCTTGAACAGCGTCGGCAGGTGTTTGCCGATGGTGCTGTTGACCAGGTTGCCGACCCGGTCACCGTCACGGCTGCCCAGGTAATCCACACCGCGCTCGAGGTAGTCGAGCATGTGCGCATTGATCTCCGGGGAGAACGAGCTGATCACGGCTTTTTCGATGCGCCGTGGCTGTTGAGCCAGGGCGACCAGGGTTGCGGCGCCACCCCAGGAAAACGACAGCACGTGTTCGGCGGCGAAGTGGTCGATCAGCTCCAGAAGGATCTGCCCTTCGACTTCCTTGGTCAGCAATTTCTCATGCAGGTTGTGGGCTTTTGACCGGCCCGCGTAGGGCTGGTCGTAGCAGACCACATTGAACTGCGGGTGGAGATTTTTCACGGTTTGAGCAAACGACGCAGTCGTGGCCATCGAGCCGTTGACCAGAATAATGGTCTTTTCTGCGGCGTCTGCGCGATAGAACTCCGTGTAAACCCGATACTGACCCTGTATATCCAACACAGCGATTTCTGGCCTCATGTCATAAGACTCCTGGCAAGCGGGTATGCGCGCAAAAGAGATTGCACGAGCTTTGTGACAGGTAGGCATACGCCTTGAAATTGTTAGCCCATGTCGATCCAATGCAGTCCGGTCGACGGGTATTGTTATTGGCGGGCAGTCTGCCGGGTGAGGCTGGAACCCAAGGGTCCCTACCGGCAAAAAGTTTCTTAGATACGTCTTGTGACTCGTCGGTCACATTTCGGCCGACGTCCTGATTCAAGCAGGGGTCACGTCATCGCGCAAGTGCCTTTGACAAATTGTTCGACAACTTCTGCTCAGCGGTAGGCTGCTTAGATCAATTCGATCTCATCACCGCTCAGCGGACGGTATTCGCCCGGTTTCAACGCGTTATCGAGCACCAGCGGGCCCATGGATTCGCGATGCAGGCGCAGCACCTTGTTGTTGAAGTGACCGAACATGCGCTTGACCTGGTGGTAGCGGCCTTCGACGATGCTCAGGCGTGCGCATTTCGGTCCCAGCAGCTCCAGCCCGGCGGGTTGGGTGGTGAGGTTTTCGAAGGCGAAGTACAGCCCCTCGCGAAAAGTGATCGCGTATTCGGGGCCGATGTCCTGCTCGGTTTCAACGTAGTAGACCTTCGCCAGTTTGGTCTGCGGCTGGGTCAGGCGTCGCGACCAACTGCCGTCATTGGTGATGAGCATCAAACCGGTGGTGTTGAAATCAAGGCGCCCGGCGATGTGCAGGTCATCCTTGTCCGGTTCCGCGATCAGGTCCAGTACGGTGCGGTGCTGCGGGTCGCGGGTGGCGCTGACGCATCCGGCGGGTTTGTGCAGCATGAAGTGACGCAGCGGCTTACCGGCTTGCAGCACCTCGTCGTCGACTTCGACGCGGCTGAATTCGCGGACGTCGGCGTGGGGGTCGCTGACGGTCTGGCCGTCGATCCTGACGCGCTTTTCCACCAGCAACAGGCGCACCTGCTTGCGGTTGAAGCAGGGCAGGTTGCTGAGAAAACGGTCGACGCGCATGACGTGAGGATCAGTGAAGAAAAGGGGCGCGCATCTTACTTGATCGACGGCGGCGTTGCTTGCAACTGCGTCTCGACCTCGGCGCAACGCGGACACAGGCAGGCTGCGTTGCGAAGTTCGGCGGGCAGCGCCTGGAGTACCGCCGGGTCGATGCTGACGCCGTAGCACCAGCAGGCCCGGTCAGCGGTTCGCGGGTCGGCCAGGGTGCAGTCGTTGGGGGCGCCGCAGGCCGGGCAGAGGTCAGGCTTTGTCATAGGCAGGATGTGGCAGCTCCACGCAGGTTTGGTTGCGGCCCGATTGTTTGGCCCGGTACATCGCATGATCGGCCCGTGACAGCAGGGTGTGCAAGGTGTCATCGGGTTGCAGGGTGGTCAGGCCGATACTGACGGTAAGTTGCAGGCGGCTGCCATTGTACGCGTAGGGCTGTCGCTCCACATGTTGACGTATTTTCTCGGCGATCACCTGGCCGGTGTCACCGTCGGTGTCCTTGAGCAGCACGATGAATTCCTCGCCGCCCCAACGACAGACGATGTCGGAGTGGCGCAGGCAGCTCTCCAGGTCACGGGCAAAGCCGATCAGCACTTGATCGCCGGCCAGGTGGCCGTAGGTGTCGTTCAAGGCCTTGAAGTGGTCCAGGTCCAGCAGCAGCGCCGTCAGCGGCCTGGGTTCGCGCTGGGCTTCATGCATCGCCTGCGCGGCCAGCAGGTCGAAGCCGCGACGGTTGGGCAGTTCCGTCAGGCTGTCGAGCGTGGCCTGGGTCTGGATCTGCCCCTGATAGCGCTTGATCACGCGGTTGAGCAAGGCCAGCACGATCAGTGTGACCACCACGCAAATCAGCAGGTTCAGGTACAGCGAGCGGCGGATGTCGCTGAGGTCGCCGTCTTCGCGCTTGTCGACGAACAGGTACCAGTTCAGCTCCGGGATGAAGCGCACGTTGAGGAAATGTCCCTGGCCCTGGCCGGAATATTCGTAGCTGCCGCTGTGGGGCTTGGGCAGCTGGCTGAGCAGGTTTTTCATGCTGTCGAGCTCGGCCAGGGTCTGTCCGGCCATGGCGCCTTGCGGCCCGCCCTCGGCCCCGGTGAGCACCAGGCGGCCGAAGGTGTCGACGAAGTACACGCTGCGCTGGTAACGCTTCTGGTATTTGTCGATCAGCTTGATCACCGCATCGACCGTCAGGCCGACACCGGCGGCGCCGATGAAGCGGTTGTGGTAGTCGTAGACCTTGTAGTTGATGAAGACGGTCAGGTTGTCCTTGTTGGCGAGGTCTGGATCGACGTTGATCTCGTAGGGGGCCTTCATGTCACGGACACGAAAGTACCAGGCATCCCGGGGCTCGGTGATCTTGACCTGCTTGAGCACGCCCTTGGCGTGGTAGTAGGTCAGGCTGGCGTCGGAGACGAAAAACGCCGTGTAGGCACCGTAGTGGGTCATGACCTCGTCGAGGTAGCGGGTCATCTGCCCGGTGTCGCGTTCGCCGTTGACCACCCAGTCGCGCATGAAGGTGTCGCGGGACATCATCGAGGAAATCAGGATCGGCCTGACCAGGTCTTTCTGGATTTCCGAGTAGACGGTGTCCGAGGTCAGCGGCAGTTCGGTATTGACGATGTTGTCGCGGATCGACGCGCGCGAGGCGTAGTAACTGAGAAAGGAGGTGGCCAGGAACCCCGCGCCCAGCAACGCGACCAGTGTGAGGACCAACGACCGTTGGGAATACAGCGGCGAGCGAAGTGGCATGGCAGTTCCATTGTCAGCTATCCGGTGGCGAGCATTCTAAGGACTGTCAGGGGAAATAGCTGCTCCATGTGCGTCGCGAATGGTCGCAAAGATAGCGTGTGGATCGCAGATCGTTCCCACGCTCTGCGTGGGAATACAGCCAGGGACGCTCCGCGTCCCCTCCAGAGCCGAACGTGGAGCGTCCGTTGAGGCATTCCTTGGCTGCGCGTGGGAACGATCTCACGTCAGGAGCTGTAGGTAGGCCCTCCAGCCGCCCAGATGACTGA
Organism: Pseudomonas sp. NPDC087336; assembly: GCF_044744285.1. Taxonomy (NCBI): domain Bacteria; kingdom Pseudomonadati; phylum Pseudomonadota; class Gammaproteobacteria; order Pseudomonadales; family Pseudomonadaceae; genus Pseudomonas; species Pseudomonas sp. NPDC087336. The sequence goes on from NZ_JBIUYA010000004.1 coordinate 56,676, forward strand.
TATCCGTTGCCCCCTCCAATCCATAAGCCTCACAGATAAACCCGCTTTCCCAGCGGCCATCCGCCAGCTGCACCTTGCCCAGCCCCAACGGTGCCGGGATGCCGGTCAGGAACGAACCCAGTTCGCTGCTCGGCAGTTCCCAGACTTCCACGGCAATCGCCACGCCGCCGTCCTTGACCCGAACCATGCCCGGACGAAACGGCGGGCCACCGGCCAGGGCATACAGTCGATAGTCGGCTGAGCTGAACGTGCTTTCCACCAGGCGCGCGCCGCGCTGTTGGAGTTGCCAGTTCAATGCCAAGCCATCCAGATGCGCGCCACAGACCACCAGCCGCGCCCGGTCATTGCGCGCAACAGCGGTCGGTGCCGGGGCCGGCAATCCTTGCTGGCGCTGCAAGCCATCGGCCAGGCTCAACAGATACTGATCGGTGAATGCCCGCCCGAACAGGGTCACGCCCCAGGGCAGGCCGTTGTCCATGAAAGCGCTGGGCACGGCGACGGCGGCGTAGTCGAGCAGGTTCATGAAGTTGGTGTAATAACCCAGTTCGCTGTTGCGCAGGACCGGTTCGGCGTCGAGTTCTGCCAGGGTGACCGGGCGGCCAATGGTCGGCGTAACCACGCAATCGAGGCCCTCCAGCGCTTGGTCGCACAAGGCTTTCAGCGCTTGCAGTCGATACTGTGCGCGGAAGGTTTGCACGCCGCTGACCGCTGGCGCCTTGGCCAATACGGCGCGGATCACCGGCAACACGGCTTGCGGGTTTTCGGCCATCAGCTCGCCGGCCACGCTGTAGCGCTCGGCGACCCAAGGGCCTTCGTACAGCAAACGCGCAGCTTCAAGGAATGGTGACAGATCCAGCTCCACGGCTTCGCCGCCCAAGGCCTTGAGTTGCTCGACGGCATTGGCGAACAACAGCGGGCCTTCAGCGCAGCCGAAAAATTCCAGGTCTTGCGCCCGGGGCACACCGAAACGGAAGGCACGCGTCGCGCCGAATGCCGAGCCGTCATTCCACGATGGATTACTGCGGCTGTATGCGTCCCGCGGGTCGAGTTTGGCGGTCAATGCAAGCAACTGACTCGCCTCCCGGGCGGTCGCGGTAAACGTCGTCACGCAATCGAGCGTGCGACAGGCCGGCACCACACCGGCGGTGGAAATCAGGCCCTTGGTGGCTTTCATCCCGACCAGATTGTTCAGCGCTGCCGGCACGCGCCCGGAGCCCGCGGTGTCGGTGCCCAGGGAAAAGCTCGCGACACCGAGCGCCACCGCCAGTGAGGAACCGGCGCTGGAGCCCCCCGACGGATATTCCGGCAGCACGCTATTGGGGCACGCGCCATAGGGCGAGCGAGTGCCGTTGAGGCCGGTGGCGAACTGATCGAGGTTGGTCTTGCCCAGGGGCACTGCACCCAGCGCCAGCAGTTGCTCGACGATGGTCGCCGAACGTTGCGGTACATAGGCAAGCGCCGGGCAGGCCGCCGTGGTCGTTATGCCTGCCAGGTCGATGTTGTCCTTGATCGCGAACGGCACGCCGTACAGTGGCAGGCTGTCGATGTCACGGCCATCGAGGGCCGCGAGGTAGGGTTCCAGTTCTTCGGCGCTGAGCAAATGGATGAACAGGTGATAGTCCGGGTTCAGTGCCGCTGCTTTGTCCCGAAGGCTCAGCAGCAATTGACGAGGCGTGGTGCTGCCGTCGCGATAAGCATTGCGCAGGGCATCGAGTTGCAGATTGATGTTCATGGTAATCATCCTTTCGAAATGGGTTCAGTCGAGTTCCAGCACCACGACGCGTTGTCCGGCACGCACTGCCGAACCCGGCTGCACGCGAATCTCGCGCACCACCCCGGCCATGGGCGCGAGCAGCGGGATTTCCATCTTCATCGACTCCAGGATCACCAGCACATCACCGGCCTCGACCCGGTTGCCGGCCTGCACCTGAACCTGCCAGAGGTTGCCGGCGATGTGGCTGTCGACGCTCTGTTGACCGCTGGCCAGCGGCGCGTCTTCGGTCACCTGCGGGGCGAGTTCTTCGCTGTCGAAATGCGCCTGGCCGCTGGCGATCCAGCGTTCGCGTTCGGCGTTGAATGCGCTTTTTTGCTGATCGCGAAAGGCGTTGATGCCCAGGGCTTCCTGCGCCAGGAAGGCCTGGTAATCCGCCAGGTTCAGCTGACTGTGCTCGATGTTCAGGGGGAAGCGCCCGAGGGGGAAATCCCGGCGAATGCGCAGCAGTTCATCGGCACTCACCGGGTAGAATCGGATCTGGTCGAAGAAGCGCAGCAGCCAGGGTTTGCCATCGAACGCGGCGACTTCGCGGTAGCGATTCCACATCTGCAGCGTACGCCCGACGAACTGATACCCACCGGGGCCTTCCATGCCGTACACGCACATGTAGGCGCCACCGATGCCCACCGAATTTTCTGCGGTCCAGGTGCGGGCCGGGTTGTATTTGGTGGTCACCAGGCGATGGCGCGGATCGAGCGGGGTGGCGACCGGTGCGCCGAGGTAGACATCGCCCAGGCCCATCACCAGGTAGCTGGCGTTGAACACCGTGCGTTGCACTTCATCGAGGTTCGGCAGGTCGTTGATGCGGCGGATGAACTCCAGGTTGCTCGGGCACCAGGGGGCGTCCTTGCGCACGGTGGTCATGTATTTCTCGATGGCCAACTGACAGGCCGGGTCGTCCCAGGACAGCGGCAAGTGGACGATGCGCGAGGGTACCTGCAGGTCTTTGGCGGCGCACACGGCGTCCCATTCGCCGGCCACGATGCCGAGCAAGTCGGCGAGCGGCAGTTGCTCGGGTTGGTAGTGCACCTGCAGCGAGCGGGTGCCTGGTGTCAGGTCGATCACGCCGTGCAGGTGTTTGCTTTCCAGCGCTTGCATGAGGGCGTGGGCGCGAAAACGCAGGACGAGGTCGAGTTCGGGGGCGCCGATTTCGAGAAGAATGTGAGTATCCCCCGACAGCCTCGCGACCAGTTGCGTGTCTCCCTGACCCAACTCCAAAACAACAGGCGACATAGGACCCTGTGGGAGCTGGCTCGCCAGCGATGAAGTTGATGCGGTGTCTTGTCGGCCCTCATCGCTGGCAAGCCAGCTCCCACAGGTATCCCATCTGCGGGCGAGATCGCGGGCGGTTTTGATATCGACGGGGATGAACTGCACTTTGTCCCCGGCCTTCAATTGGCCAAGCTGCCAAAGGTCCGCCTCGATCACCGTCACCGGGCACACGAAGCCACCGAGACTTGGGCCATCCGGCCCCAGGATGACGGGCATGTCGCCGGTGAAATCCACCGCGCCAATGGCGTATGGATTGTCGTGAATATTCGAAGGGTGCAGCCCGGCCTCGCCACCATCGGCACGCACCCACTCAGGCTTCGGCCCGATCAGCCGCACGCCGGTTCGGCTGGAGTTGAAATGCACTTCCCACTGGGTCGCGAAAAACGTGCCGATGTAGTTCTCGGTGAAATATTCCGGTGCACCATGCGGGCCGTAGATCACGCGGATTTGTCGTACGGCAGGCAGCTCAGAGATATCAGACAGTTGCTCACCGGCGCTACGGTCAAGCAGCGCCGGTACGTGCAACACATCCCCGGCGCGTAATGCGCGTCCGCCATGCCCGCCAAACTGGCCGAGGGTAAAGGTGCTTTTGCTCCCCAGATAATCCGGAACCTGCAGCCCGCCACGCACGCACAGATAGCTGCGTGCGCCTGCACCGGCAATCGTGCCGAGGCTCAACGTGGCACCGGCTGGAATGAACAGCGCCGTGTTCATCGCCACGCTTTCGCCGTTCAGCGCCAGTGCAATCACCGCACCCGTGACGGCAATGACCGCGTCGCAATTGAAGCGCAGCAATGGCCCGTTCATGGTGATTTCCAGCGCGGCAAAACCTTCGTCATTGCCCAGCAACAGGTTGCCCAGGCGCAACGCACGACTGTCCATCGGGCCCGATGGCGGCACGCCTACCGCCCAATAGCCGAGGCGACCGGGATAGTCCTGGACGCTGGTCTGGGTGCCAGCGCTGAGCACTTCAAAGGTGTTGGCCTGATACACCAGGCCTTCAAGGCAACGGGTCCACGGCTGACCGCTGGCGAAGGGCGCATCGAGCAGAATCTGCCTCAGGTAATCACGGTTGGTTTCCACCCCGTAGAGCAGGCTTTCGCCCAAGGCTTGATGCAGATCGGCAGCCGCTTGTTCGCGGGTCGGTGCCCAACTGATGAGCTTGGCGATCATCGGATCGAAGTAGGGCGGGATCTCGCAACCGGCTTCGACCCAGGTGTCGATGCGCAGGTGTTTGCCATCGGCGACGGGGAAATTGACCGCGGTGAGTAAGCCGGGGCTCGGTTGGAAATCCCGCCCCGGATCTTCGGCATACAGCCGTGCCTGAATCGCATGACCCTGTGGTTTCAAGCCCTGGCTCAACTCGCTCAGCGGGGGCAGGTCGCCGGCCGCCAGTTGCACCATCCAGCGCACCAGGTCGACGCCCCAGACCTGCTCGGTGACGCCGTGCTCCACCTGCAAGCGGGTGTTCACTTCGAGGAAGTAGAAACGCCGGGCATCGCTGTCGAACACGAACTCGACGGTGCCGGCGCTGCGGTAATTCACCGCCTTGGCCAGTTTAATCGCCGCCGCGCACAGTTCATCGGCCATACCCTCTGGCAGGTTCGGCGCCGGGGTTTCTTCGAGGACTTTCTGGTTGCGCCGCTGCACCGAGCAGTCGCGCACGCCGAGGGCGATCACCTCGCCACGGCCGTCGCCAAACACCTGCACTTCCAGATGCCGGGCGCGCTGGATGTACTTCTCGATGAACACGCCGGCATCGCTGAAATTGTTCTGCCCCAGACGCTTGACCGCTTCGAAGGACTCGCTCAATTCGCCCGCGCTGCGGCACACCCGCATGCCGATGCCGCCACCGCCAGCGGTGCTTTTGAGCATCACCGGATAACCGACGTGCTCGCCGGCGATCAGTGCCGCTTCGAGGCTGTCGAGCAGTTCGGTGCCTTCGAGCATCGGCACGCCGTGTTGCCGGGCCAAGGCGCGGGCGGTGTGCTTGAGGCCGAACACGCGCAGCTGCTCCGGGGTCGGGCCGATGAAGGCAATGTCGGCGGCTTCGCAGGCTTGGGCGAAGGCGGCGTTTTCCGAGAGAAAACCGTAGCCGGGATGGATCGCGGTGGCGCCGGTGGCCTTGGCGATGGCGAGGATTTTTTCCACCGCCAGGTAGGTGCCGGCGGCCGCGCCTTCACCGAGGCAATGGGCCTCGTCGGCTTGCAGGATGTGCAGGCTGGCGGCATCGGCTTCGGAGTACACGGCGACGCCTGCGACATGCAGTTCGCGCAAGGTGCGCAGGATGCGGCAGGCAATGGCGCCACGGTTGGCAATCAGGACTTTTTCGAACATGGCATGACCCCTGGAGGGGATGCGGGCCGTCCCGCAGTTTTTTGACATGCATCGGGGCCGTCCCCGATGACAGATATTCACACCACCCCCTGTAGGAGCTGGCTTGCCAGCGAAGGCGGAGTGTCAGTCGACATCAATGCTGGATGTGACGACCCCTTCGCTGGCAAGCCAGCTCCTACAGAGGGAAGTGGTCACTTAATGCATTGGCTGGAGCGGGCCTGGCACAGGGCGAACAACCATTTACGAAAACGGCTGAGTTTCAGTTCCATACCAGCAGCTCCGCAGGGGTTGGGTTGTAGGCGTTACAAGGGTTGTTCAGTTGCGGGCAGTTGGAGATCAGCACGATCACGTCCATCTCGGCGCGCAGGTCGACGTATTTGCCCGGTGCGGAAATCCCGTCTTCGAAGGTCAGCCCGCCGTCCGCGGTGACCGGCACGTTCATGAAGAAATTGATGTTCGGCCCGATATCACCTTTGGCCAGACGCCCGTCGTGAACGCAGGCGCGCAGGTAGTTGTCGCGGCAACTGTGCATGTAGCGTTTTTCCAGGGCGTAACGCACGGTGTTGCTCTCTTGCGCGCAGGCACCGCCAAGCGTGTCGTGGCGGCCGCAAGTGTCGGCGACGATCGTCAGCATCGGCTTGCCGAGGTTGGAATACAGTACGCTGCCGGTGCTCAGGTACACGCTGTTCTGACGGCGCAGCGTGCGCTGCACGTCGTAGCGTTCCTTCGGATTGGCGACGCTGTAGAACAGGGTGTCGACGGCCTGGTTGCCTTCCAGGTCGAGGATGCGCAGGGTCTGGCCGGCCTTGACCTCCATCAGCCAGGGTTCGCCGGCGGGGATGGTGGCGCGGTAGATCGCGGTTTCGGGCTGCCTGCTTGCAGTAACGTCAGCGGTAGCGATAGCGAGTGACATGGCAGCGATCCTCAAGCGAACAGACGGTCGGTGTTGATGAAGCCGCGCTCGTTTTCCGGGCGCGAGGTGCGGCAGTGTTCGGCGACGCCGGGGTTGGCGTTCATCCAGCTGAGCTTCAGCGGTTTGGGCGCATATTCCGGCGCCGGGTCCATCGGATGTTGCAGGGCGGTGAGCACCACCAGGGTGTCCATCGGCGCGTACAGCTCGATGTAGTCACCGGCCTTCGAGTTGCCTTCGACAAAGTGGAAACGTCCGTCTTCGTCGACGTTCACCCGGCTGAACAGGTTGAGGGTCATCAGCAGGTCGGACAGGCCCAGCCCCCACTTGCCCAGCTCCACCAGCAGGTTGTCGGTACCGTTGCGAAAGAAACCGTTGCGCAGTTCCTGATAGCGGCCCTGGCCATATTTTTCGGCCACTTCTTCAGCACAGAGCACGCCGCCGAGGCTGTCGCTCCAGCCGCAGGTGTCAGCAGTGATGGCGGCCAATACGCGGCCCATGTCCGAGTACAGGCAGTGGCCGGCAGTGAGCTTGGCGGTGTGTTGGCATTTGAGGCTGTCGGGCAGGTTCAGGCGTTCGGTTTTCTCATTGGCGTTGAGCAACGTCAGGCTGACGTTGGCACCGCCGCGCAGGTCGGTCAGGCGCAGCAGTTGGCCGCGTTTGAGCACGAAGGAACGGTGGCCGCCACCGGGCAGCATTTCTTCGGCGAAGGGCGGGAACAGTTGGGTCGAATCAGTCATTTCAAAATTCCTCTAAGCAATACGAAGCGTGCCTGCCAATGGCGCCGGCAGGGCGTCGACGGCGGCACGCTGGGCGCGGCGGTCGCTGTTCAAAGGGATGTCGTAGGTGATGCGTGCGCCATAGGCGCCGGGGGCGTGCGGGTCGACGCGGACCTTGTCGAACACCAGCAAGCGGGTGCCGAGGCTGAAGCCTTCGGACAGGTCATGGGTGACCATGAATACCGTCAGTTGGGTCTCGCGCCACAGCTCCAGCAGCAAGGCGTGCATGTCCTTGCGGATGCCCGGATCGAGGGCGCCGAAGGGTTCGTCGAGCAGTAATACCCGCGGCTTCATGATCAGCGCCTGGGCGATGGCGAGGCGTTGTTGCATGCCACCGGACAGCTGCGCCGGGTACTTGTCCAGCGAATGACCTAGGCCGACTTTGTGCAGCAGTACCGAGGCCTGTTCGCGGGCGTCTTTTTTCGCATTGCCAAACAACCGACCCAGTAGTGCTGAGCGCGGCAATTCAAGACCAAGGGCGACGTTGTCCAGCACGCTCAAGTGCGGGAACACCGAGTAGCGCTGGAACACCACGCCACGGCTGGCATCCGGTTCAGCGGCCAGTGGTTGGCCGTCAAGCAGGATCTGGCCACGACTGGCACGTTCCTGGCCGAGCAACAGGCGCAGGAAGGTTGATTTGCCGCAACCGGAAGCACCCACCAGAGTGCAGAACTCTCCCTCGTTGACGCTCAGGTTCAGGCCTTCGAGCACCACCTGGTCGGCGTATTGCTGCCAGACATTGTTCACCGTGATGAAGCTCATGCCCGCGCTCCTTCATACCAGGGGAATGCCCGCAGGGTCAGGCGTTTGAGGCCCCAATCCATCAGCCAGGCGAGCAGGGTGATCCACACCACGTACGGCAGGATCACGTCCATCGCCAGGTAGCGGCGCACCAGGAAAATCCGGTAGCCGAGGCCGTCGGTGGAGGCGATGGCTTCGGCGGCGATCAGGAACAGCCACGCCGAACCCAGCATCAGGCGCAGCGAAATCAGCAGGCGCGGCATCAGCTGCGGCAGAACCACCCGCAGCATCAGGGTCCAGGTCGAGGCTCCAAGGGTCTGGGCCTTGATCAGCAGTTCCACGGGGATTTCCCGGGCGCGCTGTTCCAGGTCGCGGGCCAGGGCCGGGGTGATGCCGATCACGATCAGCATCACTTTCGACAATTCCCCAAGGCCAAAGACGATGAACAGGATCGGCAGGATCGCCAGTGGCGGCACCATCGAGAGCACGGTCAGCAAGGGTGACAACGGCGCGCCGAACAACGGCAGGGTGCCGGCGGCGATGCCCAGGCACAGCCCGGCCAGCGCACTGATGCCCAGGCCGATGGCCAGGCGTCGCAGGCTGGACGCCGTGTCCTGCCACAGCAGGTAGTCGCCGGTGCGGCTATCGGCCACGAAGGCCAGGCGCTTGACCGCGTCGCTCATCTGCACGGCGCTGGGCAGCAGTTTGTCGTTGGGGTTGTCCGCCAGGCGCTCGGCCGAGCCCATGAAGTAGGCGAACAGCAGCAGGGCGAACGGCAGGATCACCAGCAGCAGGCGACTCGGGCGATCCGGGTGGCGATTGATCAGGCGCATGGCCAAGTCCTCTGGTTACAACTTGGCGTCGGCAGCCATCTGCACGTAACTGGGGTCGAAGCGCAGCTTGAGGTTGCCCTTGTCACCGCTGGTCACCCCGTTGGCGAAGGCCATGCCGACCGCGCTGGTGTCTTTGGCACCTTCACCGAGCAAGCCGTGCTGGAAGGAAAACTCGGCGACCTTGCGCATGGTTTCCGGCAGTTGCTTGCTGGTGCTGAACGCCAGGGCTTCCTGGGGTGTGGCGAACAATCTGGTAGTGTCCAGTTGCGCCTGGAAACCGGCCAGATCGGTGCCCGAGGCCTTGGCCATGTGCTCCAGTGCGGCCTTGCCCGCGGCGTTTTTCGCGTGCATCAACTCGACCACTTCGAACCAGGCGCCGGTCAGCGCCTTGCCCAGGGCCGGGTTGTCTTTTAGGGTCTGGGAGTTGACCACCATCATGTCCATGATCTCGCCGGGTATCTGGCTGGAATTGAACACCTCGGTCACCCCAGGCTTGGCCTTGATGTCCGAAAGCATCGGGTTCCAGGTGGTGACGGCGCTGACCTGATCGGTGTTGAAGGCGGCGGCGATATCGGCGTCGGAGGTGTTGACCACCTTCAGGTCTTTCTCGGTGAGGTCCACCGAGTCCAGGGCCCTGGCCAGCAGGTAATGTGACACCGAAAGCTCGACCAGATTGACGTCCGCACCCTTGAGGTCAGCGACTTTCTTGCCTTCGCCCTTGAGCACGATGCCGTCGTTGCCGTTGGAGAAGTCGCTGACGATCAGCGCGGTGCTGTCGACGCCGCCAGCGGCCGGAATGGTCAGCGCATCCATGTTGGTCATGGTGCAACCGTCGAACTGGCCGGCGGTGTACTGGTTGATCGATTCGACGTAGTCATTGAGCTGTACCACATCGATCTTGATGCCGTACTTGTTCGCCCACTTGTCGACGATGCCTTGGCTGCCGGCGTATTCCCAGGGCATCCAGCCGGCGTAGATCGTCCAGCAGACGCTGAAGTGGTCTTTTGGGGCGGCATGGGACGAGACGCTCACGAGGGCGGCGAAGGCAGCGGCGAGCAGGGCGGGTAAACGATGCTGGGACATGGTGGTTCTCCAGTTGATCAAGGGCGGACAGGAAGGCAGCGGCACCGCGAACGGTGGCTTGTCTCCCGGGCTTTTGTCCCGCCGTGTAACCTCAACTGGAGGTCGCCAACTCTCGGACCAGTCACTCGCGTCAGCGAGCCGGAACCCTAGTCAGCCATTGCAAATTGTGGTGCCGCGAACCTGTGATGACTCCTGCACATCTTTGCTAAAGCGAGAGACGTGCCAAGTTGGTTGGGACGCTCTGGCACGGGCATCGCGCGATTGGCGTGCGCGTGGGGAGAGTGGGGGCCGCCTTGTGATGGTGCGCGGGCGCACCGCAATGGGACGTGTTGGCAACTGATCTGAGACTTGATCCGGAGGCCGTTATTACGGCGATGGATATCGTGTGGTGTCCATCAATCAGCGTGTGAATAGATGAAAAACCTTTCATCGGCGACATGTTTCGGCGTGTTGCAAGAACGCACCAGATCTCGAATTCGATGTCTGATCTTTCGACAGTCGCAGAACATTTGACTGCCGCCTGCCAGTGTCGCTGGTATGGCTCACTCGCGGTCCAGGAGGCCGCTATGTATCGACGAATTCTTCTGATTGCCGTGTTGGGATTGTTCCTTGGTGGATGCGTGCCTTATTCCGACGGAGGAGTCAGTTACTACAGTTCCGAGGTTTACACCTCGCCAGCGCCTTATTACGCCGGCGGCAACTCCTACTACTCCAATGGCGGCGGTTATTACACGCCACCGCGCCGGTATTACGCGCCGCCAGCGCGGTATTACCAGCCAACGCCGCGCTATTATCATCAGCCGCGGGTCTATCAGCCGGCGCCGCGCTATTACCAACCGGCACCGCGCTACCACCAGGCTCGCCCAGATTACCGGGCGCACCAGAGCCAAGGTTGGGACGGCCGTAATCGCGGCGGCTGGAACAACGATAATCGTGGTGGACGCAACAACAACCACCGCGGTCGAAGCGACCATAACGGCCGGGGCGATCACGACGGCCGGATCAACCACCGTTAATCACACATCAATAAGCGGCGCATCAAGCGCCGCTTTTTTTGTGCACAGATTCAGTAATCCGACAAATCCGCCAGCGGATGTCGGCCTTCCCAGACCTTGTGGAAATGCGCCTCCACCACGGCATCCGGCACGTTGTTGACGTCCGGCCAGTGCCAGCGGGGTTTCTGATCCTTGTCGATCAACCGCGCGCGCACGCCTTCGCTGAATTCCGGATGGCGACAGCAGTTGAGGCTCAGGGTGTATTCCATCTGGAAGACTTGCGCCAGTGACAGGTGCCGGGCACGGGCGATCTGTTCCCAGACCAGATGCGCGGTCAGCGGCGAGCCTTCGATCAGGTTGCGCGCGGCGCGGTTGAGCAACAGGTCGCTGTGATCGCGCAGCGTGCCGATGGCCTTCCAGGCGCAACGCACATCGCTGACGTCCAGCAGTTCGTCGATCTGTTCGCGGCGTGGCAGCCACTGGGCCTGGGGCAGCTGCGCAACGGCTTTCTGCTGCAAGGCCTTGAGCAGGCTGTTGAGCTGCATCGGCGTCTGTTCCTGCCAATTCAACTGCAGCAGGCCTTCGATCAGTTCTTGCTGCTGCTCGTCGAGCAGGAAGCGGTCGGCCAGGTCCAGATCGATCGCATCGCGACCGTTCATATGGGCCCCGGTCAGGCCGAGGAACAAGCCAAGCTTGCCCGGCAGGCGCGACAGGAACCAACTGGCGCCCACGTCCGGGTACAAGCCGATACTGATCTCCGGCATCGCCAAACGACTGCTCGGCGTGACAATGCGAATGCTTGCCCCCTGCAACAGGCCCATGCCGCCGCCGAGCACATAGCCGTGCCCCCAGCAGATCAACGGTTTGGGATAGGTGTGCAGGCTGAAATCCAGGCGATATTCCGAGTTGAAGAAGTGCGCGGCCAGCGTCGGCACTTCACCCGGGTGGGCGCGACAGGCCTCGACCAGGCTGCGCACTTCACCGCCGGCGCAGAAGGCCTTGATGCCTTTGCCGCGCAGCATGACGCAAACGATTTGCGGTTCCTTGGCCCAGGCGTGCAGCCGGTCGCGCAGGGCGTTGATCATCGGCAGGGACAGGGCGTTCAACGATTTTTCCGCATCCAGTGTGGCAATGCCGATGCGGGCGCCGTCAGTGCCGGTGAGTTCTTCGAAGTGCAGATTCATCGTGACCTCGCTCGGGAATTTGAGGGTTAAGTATGATCGCTGTGTGGGAAAGTGCCGGATCGGCGTCAGATCAATTGACAAGCGTGATGGGCTTTCCTAGGGTTCGCCCCATTGTTTTTGCCGGATGTAACCATGACTGCTGACGACCGTATCAAACTCGAACCGAGCTGGAAGGAGGCACTGCGTGCCGAATTCGACCAGCCCTACATGGCAGAGTTGCGAAAATTCCTCCAGGACGAGCGGGCGGCGGGCAAGGAAATCTATCCGCCGGGCCCGATGATCTTCAACGCGCTCAATTCCACACCGCTGGACAAGGTCAAGGTGGTGATTCTCGGCCAGGACCCTTATCACGGCCCAGGCCAGGCCCATGGCCTGTGCTTTTCGGTGCAACCGGGCGTGCCGGCGCCGCCGTCGCTGGTCAATATCTACAAAGAGTTGAAGCGCGACCTGAACATCGACATCCCCAGCCACGGCTACCTGCAAAGCTGGGCGGAGCAGGGCGTGTTGATGCTCAATACCACCATGACCGTGGAGCGTGCCAACGCCAACGCGCACAAGGACAAGGGCTGGCAGTTTTTCACCGACCGGATCATTGAAGTGGTCAGCCAACAGCAGCCGCACCTGGTGTTCATGCTGTGGGGCGCCCATGCCCAGAGCAAACAGAAGCTGATCGATGCCACCAAGCATCTGGTGCTGACCTCGGTGCACCCGTCACCGCTATCGGCCTATCGTGGCTTCCTCGGGTGCGGGCACTTCAGCCGGACCAACAAGTTCCTGGAGCAGAATGGCGAGACGCCGATCGAGTGGCGGTTGCCGCCGATTTGATGGGCTGACCGGACTGGCCCCATCGCGGGCAAGCCCGCTCCCACAGTGACCGCGTCGAACGCAAATTATTCGAACGACACCAAACCTGTGGGAGCGGGCTTGCCCGCGATGAAGTCGACTCGGTCTTACTCTGGATTACGATTCCAATACTTGAACAACGGCTCCGCCAGAAACAACACGAACAACAACCGCATCACCTGCATCGCCGTCACCAATGGCACCGACAGCTGCAAGGTTTCGGCCGTCAGGCTCATCTCGGCAATCCCGCCGGGCATCATGCCCAGGGTCAGTGAGCGCAAGTCCAGGTGGGTCAGCGCACTCAATCCCAGCGCAGCCGCCGTGGCGATCAGCATGGTCAGCACCGTGCCGATCAATGTCCGCCCCATGAACGAAGGCGCGCGACGGAAAAACTGCCGATTGAAGTGGCAGCCCAAGCCGCTGCCAATCAGCCATTGGCCGATCTGGCTGCCGCCGTTGGGCAAGCCGATGTGCAGGTCCCAACCGATGCTCACTGCTGCACTGACCAGCAACGGGCCGAACAGCCAGGGATTGGGTTGGCGCAGGCGCTCCCAGATCCAGGCCGCCGCCGCCCCTGCCGGAAACAACACCGCCAGCCAGCGCCAATCGATGCTGCCAGCGTGGGAAATCGGTGCACCGTCACCCAGCAGGTATTTGAACGCTGCCGGCACGCAAAGGACCACCACCAGTACCCGCAAACTCTGGCCCGCGGCCACCCGGCTGAGCACCGCGCCATTGCGTGCGCCGAGGTTGACCATCTCCCCGGAACCGCCGGGCATGCTGGAAAAAAATGCAGTGGCGCGATCTTCACCGGTGCGGCGCATCAGCCAGACCCCAACCACCGCCGAGAGGCTGGTGACCAGCGCACCGAAGAAGATCAAGCCGAAATGACTCAGCACCTGTTCCATCACCACCGGGGTGAAGTGCAGGCCGATGCCGATACCGACGATCCACTGGCCGCACTTGCGCCCGCCAGGGATTTCCGCCAGTTGCCAGGGTGTCAGGCAGCGCACCAGGATGATCGCCAGTAACGAGCCGACCATCCACGGTAAAGGCCAGCCGACCTGGCTGGCGAGGTAACCGCCAATCAGGCCGACCAGCGGGGTTCCCCACCAGAGGTTGAAGGGGGACCGATCAGACATCGGCGATAGCGCGTTGTGCGGCCGAGCGTTTGCGCCAGATGCGGATAAGTGGCATCAACAGCATGATCGCCGTCAGGACCCAGCAACCGAAAGTGATCGGGCTCGACCAGAGGATTTCCAGCGCACCGTTGGAAATCGACAGGGCGCGACGCAGGTTCTGCTCCATCAGGCCGCCGAGAATGAACCCCAGCAATACCGGCGACAGCGGGAAGTCCAGCTTGCGCAGAATGTAGCCGAAGATGCCGATACCGATCATCAGGAACAGGTCGAAGGTGGTGGCGTGCACTGCGTAGACGCCGATCCCGGTAATGATCGCGATCACCGGCACCAGTGCCCAGTTCGGCACGGCGAGGATGCGGGTGAAGATGCGGATCATCGGAATGTTGAGGATCACCAGCATGATGTTGGCGATGAACAACGAAGCGATCAGGCCCCAGACGATGTCCGGCTGTTGCTGGAACAGCAGTGGCCCCGGCGTGATGTTGTACAGCGACAGGGCGCCGATCATCACCGCCGTGGTGCCCGAGCCCGGTACGCCGAGGGTCAGCATCGGCACCAACGCACCGCAGGCCGCGCCGCCGATGGCGGTTTCCGGGGCCGCGAGGCCGCGCATGTCACCCTGGCCGAACGTGCCCTTGGCGCCCGCCATGCGTTTTTCGGTCATGTAGGCCACGGCGCTGGCCAGGGTCGCACCGGCACCCGGCAACACGCCCATGATGAAACCCAGGACGCCGCAACGAAGGTTCACCACGAACACCGACGCCGCTTCCTTGAAGTTGAACATCATGCGCCCGGTGGCTTTCACCGCTTCCTGGCCGTGGTGGGTTTTCTCCAGCAACAGGAGGATTTCACTGATGGAGAACAGACCCAGCACCAGTACCACGAACTGAATGCCGTCGGTCAGGTGGATGTTGTCCCCGGTGAAACGGTACACGCCGCTGTTGGCGTCGATGCCGACTGTTGACAGGAACAGGCCGATCAGCGCCGCGATAAAGGTTTTCAACGGACGGTCACCGGCCATGCCGCCCAGGCAGACAATCGCGAACACCATCAGTACGAAGTATTCCGCCGGGCCGAAGGCAATCGCCCATTTGGCCAATAGTGGAGCGAACAGCACCATGCCGCAGGTCGCGATAAAGGCACCGATGAACGAACTCCACGCCGACAGCGACAACGCCACACCGGCCAGGCCCTTGCGGGCCATCGGGTAACCGTCGAGGGTGGTCATCACGGTGGAGGCTTCGCCCGGAATGTTCAGCAGGATCGAGCTGATCCGGCCGCCATATTCGCAACCCAGGTACACCGCCGCCAGCAGGATCAGCGCCGACTCCGGCGGCAGACCCAGGGCGAATGCGATGGGGATCAGCAGCGCCACGCCGTTGATCGGCCCCAGGCCCGGCAGCAGGCCCACCACAGTGCCGATCAGGGTGCCACACAGCGCGGTCACCAGGTTGTACGGGCTCAGCGCGACGCCGAAGCCCTGACCCAAATAGCCAAGAGTATCCATATCAGTTCTCCAGAACGTCGAGCACGCCAAGTGGCAGCGGCACGTCCATCAACTTGTCGAACAGCAGGTAGAGGCCCACGGCCATCAAACTGATGATCACGATGCTTGGTACCCAGCGACCGCCATACAGACGGGCCATGGGCACGCCGATCAGGATGCTGGCGACGATGAAACCCAGCGGTTCGAAGGTGCCGGCGAACACCAGTAGCAGCGCTACGCAGATGCCGATCTTGGTCAGGGTTTCGCGATCCAGCGGCGGCTCGTCATCGTTGTGCTTGATCGGAGCGGGGCGAAACACCATGTACAGCAGCGCTGAGCCCATCAGGCCAAGCATCAGCAGCGGAAAGGCCCTGGGCCCCACCGGTTCGTAGGAAAAAGCCGCTTCATACGGCCAGGCCATCAGCGCGAGGCCGACGCAGGCCAGCAACAGCACCGAAGCAAAAATGCGTTGTAAGAGCATGGGGAACTCCTGGGCCGCGGCTCCGCCAAACGGAGCCGTGGCCGCTAGACAGAGACGATCACTGGATCAGGCCGAACTCTTTGGCCAGCACTTTGTAGTCCGCTACCTGCTTCTTCACGTAGGTGTCCAGCTCCGGGCCGGTCATGGCGAACGGGAACAGTTCACGCTGGTCGCGCAGCTTGGCGAACTCAGGCGAGGCCAGCAGTTTGTCGAAGGAGTCTTTCCACCAGGCGTAGTCTTCATCGCTGACTTTTGGCCCGAGGTAGAAACCGCGCACCACCGGCCAGACGATGTCGTAGCCTTGCTCGCGGGCGGTTGGAATGTCTTTCATTTCCGGCTCGTCCAGGCGCTTGTCGGAGAACACCGCCAGCAGACGCATGTCGCCGCTCTGGATGTGCGGCATGGAGTCGGAGATGTCGGTGCTGCCGACCTGGATGTGGCCGCCGAGCAGGGCGGTGGCGATTTCACCGCCGCCTTCGAGCGCCACGTAACGCAGGTCGCGCGGGTTGATCCCGGCGGCCTTGGCGATCAGGGCGGTCTGCATCCAGTCCTGGCTGCCGACGGTGCCGCCGGAACCGATCACCACTTTGCTCGGATCTTTTTTCAGCGCCTGGACCAGATCGTCCAGGGTCTTGTAGGGCGAATCGCTCTTCACGGCGATGGCACCGTAGCTGGTGCCAACGGCGGCCAGCCAGCGCACGTTGGTTTCATCGAAGCGACCGAACTTGCCCTGGGCCAGATTGAGCAGCGAACCGCTGGACCAGGCCACCAGCGTGCCGGCATCCGCCGGGCGCTGGGCGACTACCGCGTTGTAAGCCACCGCGCCGACACCGCCAGGCATGTAGGTCACGCGCATTGGTTTGGTCAGCAGCTTTTCGTTGACCAGCGCGCTTTGCGCCAGTTTGCAGGTCAGGTCGAAACCGCCGCCGGGCGAGGCCGGTGCGATGCATTCCGGGCGTTTGGGCTCGGCCATCAGTGGGCCGGCGAACAGCATCACGCTGGCGGCGAGGGCGAAACGGCGCAGTGATCGATTCATTGTTGTCTCCACAGGAGTTGTTGTTTTTTGGGATGTTTCAGATGCAGCGGTTTCGCTTCGCGCAGCCGTTAACTGCGCCGGCAAGCGTATACGAGGGGGTGCGAGAAAAGGGGCGGGACGGACAAATGTGGCGCTGGGTGGACAGCATGGCGACGTACCTCGTTATTGTTCTTATTGGCGAAAACGCATCGAGGCGTTTTTCGGGAGCTACATTTCAAAGCACGATCGATGGCTGCGAGATAAACCATCCGTAGATCGACTCTAACGGTCCAACCTTTCGCTAACCTTTCATCGGGCTTTCACGGTTTTTCAGGCTTCACAGCGGCGGATGCCGCTGTAAACTCCGCGCCAAAGAATGGCGTCGACCATCCCTGAACGAGGTAATGATCCATGCGTGTCCTGCTCGTCGAAGACCATCTTCAGCTCGCTGAAAGTGTTGCTCAGGCGCTCAAGAGCACCGGCTTGACCGTGGATGTGCTGCACGACGGCGTGGCGGCCGACCTGGCGCTGGGTAGCGAGGAATACGCCATGGCGATTCTCGATGTCGGCTTGCCGCGCATGGACGGTTTCGAAGTGCTGGCGCGCTTGCGTGCCCGGGGCAAGAATCTACCGGTGTTGATGTTGACCGCTCGCAGCGACGTCAAGGACCGGGTCCATGGCCTGAACCTGGGGGCCGACGACTACCTGGCCAAGCCTTTCGAGCTCACCGAGCTTGAAGCCCGGGTCAAGGCTTTGTTGCGCCGCAGTGTATTGGGTGGCGAGCGTCTGCAGCGCTGTGGTGTGCTGGCCTACGACCTGGAGACCCGGCGCTTTACCCTCGGTGAGGAACTGCTGACCCTGACCTCCCGCGAGCAGGCGGTACTCGAAGCCCTGATCGCTCGCCCTGGCCGGGTGATGAGCAAGGAGCAACTGGCCTCGCAAGTCTTCGGCCTGGACGAGGAGGCCAGTCCCGACGCCATCGAAATCTACGTGCATCGCCTGCGCAAGAAACTCGACGGCCATCCGGTGGCCATCGTGACGTTCCGCGGTCTCGGTTATTTGCTGGAAAGCCGTGATGCATAAGGCCAGCAGCCTGCGTTGGCGGTTGCTGTGGAACCTGGCGCTGTTGCTGGTGGTATTGATGCTGGCCAGCGGCTTGAGCGCTTACTGGAACGGTCGCGAAGCGGCCGACACGGCCTATGACCGCACGTTGCTGGCCTCGGCGCGGACCATCGCCGCCGGCCTGTCCGAACGTGATGGCAGCCTCAGCCTGGACGTGCCTTACGTGGCCCTCGATACGTTCGCCTACGACAGCGCGGGGCGGATTTTCTACCTGGTCAACGATATCAATCAGAAGCTGATCTCCGGCTATGAAAACCTGCCACCCCCCCCTCCCGGTACACCTCGCACCGACAACTACCCGGCGCTGGCGCGTTTCTACAACGCGACTTATCAGGGGCAGAATGTGCGCGTGGTCAGCCTGCTCAAGGCGGTCAGCGAGCCAAACATGAACGGCATGGCGGAAATCCGCGTGGCGGAGACCGATGAGGCACGCGTCAGCATGGCCCGCAGCCTGGCCGGCGATACCTTGCTGCGCCTGGGCATGCTGGCGGTCGGGGCACTGATGATCGTGTGGTTTGCGGTCAGTGCGGCGCTACGTCCGCTGGAGCGTTTGCGCACCGCAGTGGAGGAACGTCAGCCGGATGACCTGCGGCCGCTGCCCCTGGTAGAAGTGCAACGCGAGTTGTGGCCGCTGGTGCGTGCGCTCAACCATTTCACCGAGCGCCTGCGCGGGCAGTTCGAGAAGCAGGCGCAATTCATTGCTGATGCCGCCCACGAACTGCGCACGCCGTTGGCAGCGCTCAAGGCCCGGCTGGAATTGGGCTTGCGCTCGAACGAGCCGCAAACCTGGCGCAGCACGCTGGAAACCGCTGCCCAAGGCACTGATCGCCTGACCCATCTGGCCAATCAATTGCTCTCGCTGGCCCGGGTGGAAAATGGCGCCAGGGCGATTGCCGAGGGCGGCGCGCAGCTGCTCGACCTCAGTCAATTGGCCCGTGAGCTGGGCATGGCCATGGCGCCGCTGGCCCATAAACGCGGCGTGGCCTTGGCGCTGGAAGCTGACGAGCCGGTCTGGTTGCGCGGTGAACCGACCTTGTTGAATGAGCTGTTGAGCAATCTGGTGGACAACGCCCTGGCCCATACGCCACCGGGCGGCAACGTCATTTTGCGGGTCCTGGCGCCGGCGGTGCTGGAAGTCGAGGACGATGGGCCAGGGATTCCCCTTGATGAGCGTGATCGGGTGTTCGAGCGCTTTTACCGGCGTAATCAGCAGGTGGCCGGGTCGGGGCTGGGGCTGGCGATCGTCGGCGAGATCTGCCGCGCGCACCTGGCGCAGATCAGCTTGCATGATGGGGAGCGGGCGGGGTTGAAGGTTCGGGTGAGTTTTATGGCTGGGGAATGATGGTGCCTGTTCTGGCCTCTTCGCGAGCAAGCCCGCTCCCACATTGGATCTGTGCAGCACCACAAATCCCTGTGGGAGCGAGCTTGCCCGCGAAAGGGGCGACGCGGTGTTAGATCAGTAAAACATCAACCGCGTTTCTTCCAGATCGGCGCACATCGCCTTGTCGTCCGGATCGATCCCCAGCTTGACGAAGGCCGGTACGCTGAAGGGGTCGATTCGCGAGATCGGATGCTCGGTGTCTTTGTAGCAGTACAGGCTGGCCACCTGCACCAGGTCGACGTAATCGATCTGCGCGGACTGTCGCTTGAAGTCCAGGTAAAGCTGCGGCACCTGCACCAGTGGCTCTGGAAACTCCCAAACGCGCAGCAGCTTGTCGCCGAGCAATGGATGTATGCGGTCAATCACATGATTTAGGCTGACCGGATCGGACAACAGTTCATAGTGATCTTCGGCGTAGGTCAGGATCGGCAATATACCGATCTGGTGCACCAGCCCGCCAAGGGCCGCCTTATCGGGCTTGAGCTGGGTGTAGTTGCGGCACAGCGCATAGCTGACGCCGGCGATTTCCAGGCTTTTGCGCCAGACCTCGCGCATTTTCTGTTCCACCACCGCGGAGCGGGCATGGAAAATCTGTTCCATGACCAGGCCGATCGCCAGGTTGCTGCTGTAGTTGATGCCCAGGCGGGTGATTGCCGTGTGCAAATCGGTGACTTCCTGCGCTGCGCGCAGCAGTGGGCTATTGACCACCTTTATCAGCCGCGCCGACAGCGCGGCATCGCGGCCAATCACTTTGCTCAAGCTACCAATACTGATTTGCGGGTCTTCGGCGGCCTTGCGAATCTGCATGGCCACTTCCGGTAACGTTGGCAGAACCAGGTCATCGTTATCGATGGCCTCAACCAAATCCTGTTGGACCTTTTCCGCCAGCTCACTCATTACGCTTCTCTAGGTGTTGCAAAAAAGTACTGCGCTTAACGCTGGATTTCGCGATCGCGGTCCAGTGGGTACGGCAGGTCGAGCAAGTGCAGGGCCGGGCCGTCGAGTGCGCCCAGATGAATGTCGCCAGCTTCGGCTGCTTCCGCTTGCAACACGGCCAGCAGTTCGATGTGACCGGCAGCACTGGCGGCCAGCACCACCTCACCGATCGAGCTGCCGTGACTGGGGGCGAACAGTTGGGTGCCGGGTTCCGGTAGTTCGTCGGCATCCAGTTGCAGGCGATACAGGCGGCGTTTGAGTTTGCCCAGGTACTGCATGCGCGCGACGATTTCCTGGCCGGTATAGCAGCCTTTCTTGAAACTCACGCCACCGACGGCTTGCAGATTGAGCATTTGCGGGATGAACAGCTCACGGGTGCTTGGCATCACCTGGCCGATTCCGGCCCGAACCTGGCCCAGAAGCCATTGATTGAGTTCGCCTTCGCGCAGCAGGGCGGACAGCTGTCCCTTGATGCCATTGGCTTGATCGGCGGCCACCCACAGCTCGGCGCGGTCGGGCGAGACACGAATGGCGATCAAGCGGTCATTACGCACGACGCTGTCGGTGTCTGCCGGCAGTTCAAGACCGAGGCTTTTCAAGGCCCCATCGCCCTGCTCAATGCCGAAACGAACCCAGGCAGCGCTTTCATCGGTCAACTTGGACTTGGAAAACACCGCGTATTTTTTCAGGTCCGCCAATTGCGGTTCCAGCAACTCGCTGGCCATGGCCAGGAGTACACCGTCACCTTCGAGCAGGATGCGGAAGCTCGACTGCATCCGGCCTTTCTGCGTGCAACGCGCGCCGAGGCTGGCCCGAGTGTCGCTCAGGTAGTTGAGGTTGCAGGTCAGTTGGCCTTGCAGGAATTTGCCGGCGTCCGCACCGCGGACCGCCAGGACACCTTCATGAGACAGCGTGCAGAAAAAAGCAGAATCGGCCATGGGTCATCGCAGGGTAAAGAGTCTGGCGGACATGATAAGGGGCTGCCCTTGAAATGGGTAGTTCACAAAGGATCGTCGGTGCCCGACCAAAGCCGACTGTTCGATGAGGCGCGGGGCTGTATACTTGCGGCCTATTTGAGGAGCGCTCCATGGTCGAAGATGTTGAACTGAATCGCCTCTACTGGCACAGCCGCCGCGGCATGCTTGAGCTTGACGTGTTGCTGGTGCCGTTTGTGAAAGAGGTTTATCCGCACCTCAACGAAGTTGATCGCGCCTGCTACGTCAGGCTGCTCGAATGCGAAGATCAGGACATGTTCGGCTGGTTCATGGAACGCGCTGAATCGGAAGATCCGGAGCTTCAGCGCATGGTTCGCATGATCCTGGATCGTGTCCAGCCCAAGTAACGGGTTCGAATGCCGCTGGCATGCCTCACGGCAGTTGCTGGCGGCGTATCTTGTGGCCCAGCTGTTCGCGCTGGGTTCGCTGTTTCTTCTCTCCGTGCCGCTCTGGGCCAGTCTGCCCGGCGTTTTTTGCTGCCTGCTGCATGGTTTTTGGGTATTGCCTCGTCAGATCCTGTTGACGCACCCGCAAGCATTTTGCGGTTTGCGGCGCGATGCCGATGGCTGGCAGTTATGGAATCAGGCGCGGGGATGGCAACCGGTGCAACTGCGCCCGGACAGCCTGGCATTGCCATTGGCGGTGGTGCTGCGTTTTCGCCTGCGGGGCGAGCGGCGCGTCAGGACACTTTGCGTGCCCCGGGATTCGCAGGCGGCGGATGTGCACCGACGCCTGCGGGTGCGGCTCAAGTTCACTCGGCGTAGGTGGACGGCACCAGGATAGTGTCCAGGGCAACCGGCAGCATCTGCGGATAATCGAGGGTGTAATGCAGGCCGCGACTTTCCTTGCGCTCCATCGCTGAGCGAATCATCAGTTCGGCCACCTGGGCCAGGTTACGCAGTTCGATCAAGTCCCGGCTGACCTTGTAGTTGCTGTAGAACTCGTCGATCTCGTCGAGCAGCAATCGCACGCGGTGCTGGGCCCGTTGCAGGCGTTTGCTGGTGCGCACGATGCCGACGTAGTCCCACATGAATCGCCGCAGCTCATCCCAGTTGTGCGCAATGATCACGTCTTCATCGGAATCGGTAACCTGGCTTGCGTCCCAGACGGGCAGGGCTGCAGGTGCTGGCACCTGCGGCAACTGTTCCAGGATGTCAGCTGCTGCCGAGCGGGCGTAGACAAAGCACTCCAGCAACGAGTTGCTGGCCATGCGATTGGCACCGTGCAGGCCGGTGAAGCTGGTTTCGCCAATCGCGTACAGCCCCGGCACATCGGTGCGGCCCCGTTGATCGACCATGACGCCGCCACAGGTGTAGTGCGCCGCCGGAACCACCGGGATCGGCTGTTTGGTGATGTCGATGGAAAATTCGAGGCAGCGCTCGTACATCGTCGGGAAGTGCGACTTGATGAACGCTTCGGACTTGTGGCTGATGTCCAGGTACACGCAGTCGACGCCCAGTCGCTTCATCTCATGGTCGATGGCCCGGGCGACGATGTCCCGTGGCGCCAGTTCGGCCCTGGGGTCGAAGCGCTGCATGAAGCGCTCGCCATTGGGCAGCTTCAGGTGTGCACCTTCTCCGCGCAACGCTTCGGTGATCAGGAAACTCTTGGCTTGCGGGTGATACAGGCAGGTGGGGTGGAACTGGTTGAATTCCAGGTTCGCCACCCGGCAGCCCGAGCGCCAGGCCATGGCGATGCCATCACCGCAGGCGCCATCGGGGTTGCTGGTATAGAGGTAGACCTTGGCTGCGCCGCCGGTGGCAAGGATCACGAAGCGGGCGCCGTAGGTGTCGACTTCCCCGGTGCCGCGATTGAGCACGTAGGCGCCCAGGCAACGATCACCTTCAAGGCCCAGGCGCTTTTCGGTAATCAGGTCGACCGCGACCCGCTGCTCCAGCAACTCGATGTTGGGCCGTTGTTGGGCCTGGGTGAGCAAGGTTCGGAAAATCGCCGCGCCAGTAGCGTCGGCTGCATGGATGATGCGGCGATGGCTGTGACCGCCTTCACGGGTCAGGTGGAACTCGAATCCGCCGTCTTCGGTGCCGGACTGTTCGTCGCGGGTGAAGGGTACGCCCTGGTCGATCAGCCATTGGATGGCCTCTTTGCTGTGCTCGACGGTGAAGCGCACGGCGTCTTCGTGACACAGCCCGCCGCCGGCGTTTAGCGTGTCATCGACGTGAGACTCGACGGTGTCGGTGTCATCCAGAACGGCGGCGACCCCTCCCTGGGCCCAGAACGTCGAGCCATTGGCGAGGTCGCCTTTGCTCAATACGGCGATGCGCAGGTGACCGGGCAGGGTCAGCGCAAGGCTCAAGCCGGCAGCACCGCTGCCAATTACCAGGACATCGTGTTGAAACTGTTGGCTCATTTCAGGATTCCGCTCAAAGCGACCCGGGTCGGGGTAGGCGCCAGACATCTGGACAGGCATGCCCGGCAGCCGCACAGCCCACTAGTATATAGAGGGGGGGAGCGGCACAATAGCCGAGCCGATATGGCATTGTGAAACTACTGTGACGGAAAACCGCTGACGTTTCGTCGGATGTTTTTACCACCGGTTCGGTGACAAGCGAACTGTATCGTGGATTTAACACTCTTTTTCGCTTCAGGGTTGCACAATGTCGGTTCTGCGCAGCTATAAATATTTGAACTTTTGCCAAAGGCCCAAGATCAATAGACGGTTGCCTGAATCAAGGGACAGTGTCGGTTTCATCGCAGGATCGCGGTTTGATCCATGCCGGTCGAACCGATGACAAGATTATTCGCGCAGCCGGGGAATCTCGCGCTGCGTTTTTCGTGCGTGCCGAATCAGAGCCCGCAGGAAACTTGCCTGGAGGGGGAGAACTTTTGCGAAAAGCCCGAGTCTATGTTTGCAAGCCCGGTCGTTTAGTAATGCAAGCCTCCTCTGAGCTTATCGAGGAGTGTTCATGCTAACCCAGGAAGAGGATCAGCAGCTGGTCGAACGCGTTCAACGCGGCGACAAGCGCGCATTCGATCTGCTAGTGCTGAAATATCAGCACAAAATTCTCGGGTTGATCGTGCGATTCGTGCACGACACCCATGAAGCCCAGGATGTAGCGCAGGAAGCCTTTATCAAGGCCTATCGCGCACTTGGTAATTTTCGCGGAGACAGCGCGTTTTATACGTGGCTTTACCGCATCGCCATCAACACGGCGAAGAACTATCTGGTTTCACGCGGCCGTCGGCCGCCGGATAGCGATGTCAGTTCCGAGGATGCAGAGTTCTACGATGGCGATCATGGCCTCAAGGATCTCGAGTCGCCAGAACGGGCTTTGCTGCGGGATGAGATCGAAGGCACCGTCCATCGAACCATTCAGCAACTGCCAGAAGATTTACGTACGGCTTTAACTTTACGTGAATTTGATGGTCTGAGTTACGAGGACATCGCGAGCGTCATGCAATGTCCGGTGGGTACCGTGCGCTCCCGGATCTTCCGCGCCCGGGAGGCCATCGATAAAGCCCTGCAGCCGTTGTTGCAGGAAAACTAAAGACAGCGGCGACAGCCAAGAGAGGAACGCCATGAGTCGTGAAGCCCTGCAGGAATCGCTGTCCGCAGTGATGGATAACGAAGCGGACGAATTGGAATTGCGTCGGGTATTGAATGCCTGCGACGATGTTGAAACCCGTGAAACCTGGGCTCGTTATCAGATCGCTCGGGCGGTGATGCACAAGGACCTGCTGCTTCCACGCCTGGATATTGCCGCAGCTGTTTCTGCTGCATTGGCTGACGAAGCCGTACCGGCAAAAGCCACCCGTGGTCCATGGCGCAGCCTGGGTCGTCTGGCCGTGGCCGCCTCGGTGACCCTGGCGGTGTTGGCAGGTGTTCGTCTGTACAACCAGGACGAGATCGCTGGCGTCGAACTGGCGCAGCAATCCACTCAACCTGGCCTGGCTGTTCCACAAGTCAAGGGCCCGGCTGTTCTGGCAGGCTACAATGAGAGTTCGGAAGCCACGGGCCCAATGGCCAATGGCGTATTGCAAGGTCAGCCAGGCTGGAACGATCAGCGTCTGCCAGGCTACTTGCGCCAACATGCTCAACAGGCTGCACTGAAAGGTACTGAGAGCGCTCTGCCTTACGCTCGTGCAGCAAGCCTGGAAAACCGTTAAGGAGGATCATGCGCGCCATCCCTCTACTTACGCTATTGCTCAGTGGCTGGTTCGTTGTTCCAGCCCATGCCGATCAGGCTCAAGACTGGTTGACCCGTCTGGGCCAGGCCGAGCAGCAGCAAAGCTTTCAAGGTACTTTCGTCTACGAGCGTAACGGTAGTTTTTCTACCCACAACATCTGGCACCGCGTCCAGGATGGCCAGGTCCGCGAGCGCTTGATCCAGCTCGACGGCTCCGCTCAGGAAGTCGTACGCATTGATGGACAGACTCAGTGCGTCAGCGGCAACCTGATGGCAGGGCTGGGGGATTCCTCCAACTCCGCAACTCGTGCACTCAATCCCCAGAAGCTCAAGAATTGGTATGACCTTGCTGTCATCGGCAAGTCGCGCGTGGCCGGTCGCCCGGCCGTCATCGTCTCGCTGACGCCACGTGACCAGCACCGCTACGGTTTTGAACTGCATCTTGATCAACAGACCGGCCTGCCCCTCAAGTCATTGCTGCTGGATGACAAAGGGCGGCTGCTCGAGCGCTTCCAGTTCACTCGACTCGATCCCGTCGCGCTTCCGACCGACAGTGATTTGCAGCCGGGCGCCGACTGCAAGCCGGTGAAGCTCGACAGCGACAAGGCTTCCACGGTCAAGCAAGCACGTGTCTGGCATTCGGACTGGTTGCCACCAGGTTTCGAGCTGACCAGCAGTACGGCCCGCAAGGATCCAGAGACCAAGGCCCTGGTCAACAGCTTGATGTATGACGATGGTCTCGCGCGGTTTTCAGTGTTCCTCGAGCCCTTGAGTGGAGGCGGGGCCGCCGATACCCGTACTCAACTGGGTCCCACCGCCGCCGTTTCCCGGCGCCTGAGCACCCCGCAAGGCGAGATGGTGGTGACTGTGGTGGGTGAGATCCCGATCGGCACCGCTGAACGGATTGCCTTATCCATGCGCGCCGACGCCACTGCAACCCAGCAATGACGTGAAATCGAAATGTTTCGTGAGCATTTCAATTTGCAAATCCCCCCAATATTTTTTATAGGTCAGAGCCCCTCGGCTCTGGCCTTGTTTGTTGTTCCCGGAACAAAAATACCGGCGTATCGTTCCCGGTGTTCCTTGCTCCATATCGCTTAACCATGCTCGTCGTAACGGGAGCCGTATGTCGATACCACGCTTGAAGTCTTATCTCTCCATTTTTGCCACCGTGCTGGTGCTCGGTCAGGCGGTCGCTGTTCAAGCGGTCGAATTGCCTGACTTCACGCAACTGGTCGAACAGGCGTCGCCTGCGGTGGTGAACATCAGTACCACGCAAAAGCTGCCTGACCGCAAAGTGAGCCAGCAGATGCCTGACCTCGAAGGCTTGCCGCCGATGCTGCGCGAGTTTTTCGAGCGCGGCATGCCGCCGCAGCCTCGGTTCCCCCGTGGCGATCGTCAGCGCGAAGCGCAATCGTTGGGCTCAGGTTTCATCATTTCGCCTGACGGCTACATCCTGACCAATAATCACGTGATCGCCGATGCCGACGAAATCCTCGTGCGTCTGTCCGATCGCAGTGAAATGAAGGCCAAGCTCATCGGCACCGATCCTCGATCCGATGTGGCGTTGCTGAAAGTCGAAGGCAAGGATCTTCCGGTCCTGAAGCTGGGCAAATCCCAGGATCTGAAAGCCGGGCAATGGGTCGTGGCCATCGGCTCGCCATTCGGTTTTGACCATACCGTGACCCAGGGCATCGTCAGTGCCGTCGGCCGCAGCCTGCCGAATGAAAACTATGTGCCGTTCATCCAGACCGACGTGGCGATCAACCCGGGTAACTCGGGTGGGCCGCTGTTTAACCTCAACGGTGAGGTGGTCGGCATCAACTCGCAGATCTATACCCGTTCCGGCGGCTTCATGGGCGTATCGTTCGCGATCCCTATCGACGTGGCGATGGACGTTTCCAATCAGCTGAAAAGCGGTGGCAAGGTGAGCCGTGGCTGGTTGGGTGTGGTGATCCAGGAAGTGAGCAAGGACCTGGCCGAATCGTTCGGCCTGGACAAGCCGGCCGGTGCGCTGGTCGCGCAGATCCAGGATGACGGCCCGGCTGCCAAGGGTGGTCTGCAGGTAGGCGATGTGATCCTGGCCATGAACGGTCAACCGATCGTCATGTCCGCCGACCTGCCACACCTGGTGGGCGCATTGAAGGCCGGCTCCAAGGCCAATCTGGAAGTGATCCGCGAAGGCAAGCGCAAGAATGTCGAACTGACGGTTGGCGCTATCCCGGAAGAAGGCAAGGAGCTGGACGACCTCCCGCTGTCGAGCATCGAGCGCAGCAGCAACCGCCTGGGCGTCTCCGTGGCGGAGCTGACGGACGAACAGAAGAAAACCTACGACCTCAAAGGTGGCGTGGTTATCAAGGAAGTTCAGGACGGTCCTGCGTCAATGATCGGCCTGCAGCCTGGCGATATCATCACCCACCTGAACAATCAGGCGATCGGCTCGGCCAAGGAGTTCACGGACATCGCCAAGGCGTTGCCGAAGAACCGCTCGGTGTCGATGCGCGTACTGCGCCAGAACCGTGCGAGCTTCATCACCTTCAAGCTGGCTGAATAATCCGCTGGTCGGCTGAGTGAAAAAAAAACCGCCTCGAAAGAGGCGGTTTTTTTTTTGCGGCGCAAACCTGTCAGCCCATCATGTCCTTGATCATGCGCTCCTGCTCCATCAGCTCTCGCTGGCGGGCATCGATTCGCGAGGACAGCGGGAAATTGGTACCCGCTTTGCGCTTGGCAAAATCCAGTTGCTGAATGGCCTGGCGATAGTCGCCCACCAGCGCGAAATACTCGGCACGGGCCTGGTGCAGGCCAATGATATTGCCTGACAGTCCGCGGGTTTCGGCCACTTGATACCACACGTCCGGATCGTCCGGGCGCGACTTGAGCAGGCCTTCGAGGGCTTTTTCGGCATCGGCGGCGCGGTTCTGTTTCAGCAGCAGGTCGACCCGTACCTGGTTCAGCGGGTAATTGCCGGGGTATTGCGTCAGCATCCGGTCAACCCGGGACTGTGCATCGGGCAGTCGATTGTTGGTGATGTCCAGATCGACCTGAGCGAGGTTGTAGATAATCTCGTTCGGCGCCTTGGCCAGCAGCGATTTGAGGTTTTCCCGTGCTTCGTTCAGCTGGCCGCCCTTGATCTGGGCAATGGCAAGACCGTAGCGCGCCACATCGTTTTTCGGATTCTCCTCCAGCAGGGCGCGGAAGCGCTTGGCGCCCAGGCCTGGGGTTTCTTCATAGATCAGCTGAACCCGCGCACGAATCAACTGGTAACGCAGGGAATCTTCGATGCCGCCCTGGGGAGCCTGCTCGGCACGGTTGCGGGTATCGGCGATCCGCGATTCGGTCACCGGGTGAGTCAGCAGGAATTCCGGTGGCTTGGCGTCGAAGCGGTACTGACGACCCAGGCGTTCAAACATGGTTGGCATGGAGCGCGGGTCGTAGCCGGCCTTTTCAAGATTGAGGATGCCGATGCGGTCGGCTTCCTGTTCGTTCTGGCGAGAGAATCGCCGCTGTTCCTGGATGGCCGCTGCCTGCGTCCCGGCAATCGCCGCAATACCGGCATCGCCGGCACCGGCGGCCGCAATCACGATGCCGGCCAGCAATGCGGCCATCATCGGCACTTGCATGCGTTGCTGGGCCTCGACGCCACGGGCAAAGTGGCGCTGCGACAAGTGCGCCAATTCGTGGGCCAGCACCGAGGCATATTCGCCTTCGGTCTGCGCATTGAGAAACAGGCCGCCGTTGACCCCGACGATCCCGCCGGGTGCGGCAAAGGCGTTGAGCTGCGGGCTGTTGATCAGGATGAATTCCAGGCGCCGGTCATTGACCTGGCTGGTCTCCACCAGTCGGTAGACGCTGGATTCGACGTAATCCTTGAGCTGCGGGTCGTTGAGCTGAGCTACCTGGCTGCGCAACAGGGCAAGCCAGGCGCGACCCAGCTGATACTCCTGTTGCGGCGAGACGATGGCAGAACTGGCGTCACCGAGTGACGGCAAGTCGTCGGCGAAGCCCGGTGAGGCGAGCAGGCAAGCGAGCGTCAGCAGGGTGGGGCGCAAAAAAGTCATGCACAAAGCCTTAGTCGACAAAGAGCTTACTGTAGCCGGACACCAGCCTTGCGACCAGATATTCTAGGCAACTCAACCCCCTGAACCGGAGTGATGCAATGATCGACGCTGTAGCCCATGACGTAGAGCTCGACGCCAGTGGCCTCAATTGCCCGCTGCCGTTGCTCAAGGCCAAGATGGAACTCAACCGGATGGCCAGTGGCGCGGTGCTCAAGGTCATTGCCACCGATGCGGGTTCGCAGCGTGATTTCCGCACCTTTGCCCGATTGGCCGGTCATACGCTGCTTCATGAAGAAGATGAAGCGGGCATTTACCGTTACTGGTTGAAAAAAGCCTGAAACCTGCTGCGTTCGTTCCTAAGGAATATTGATGTTCAAAGTGTTGCGCGACTGGATTCAGCGCTACTTCTCCGATGAAGAAGCCGTGGTTCTGGCGGTCCTGTTGTTTCTGGCGTTCACCGCTGTGCTGACCCTGGGCGGCATGCTTGCGCCCGTGCTGGCCGGGATGGTGCTGGCCTACCTGATGCAGGGCCTGGTGGTGAGCCTGGAGCGAGTGCGCGTGCCGGGCGGGGTCGCGGTGGGGTTGGTCTTCGCCCTGTTCATGGGATTGCTGTTGGTGTTCATCGTGGTCGTGGTGCCGTTGCTCTGGCATCAACTGATCACTTTGTTCAACGAATTGCCCGGCATGCTCGCCAAGTGGCAGACGCTGTTGCTGCTGTTGCCGGAACGCTATCCGCATCTGGTGTCCGACGAGCAGGTGCTGCGGGCCATTGAAGTGGCGCGGGGCGAGATCGGCAAGTTCGGCCAGTGGGCGCTGACGTTTTCGCTGTCGAGCCTGCCGTTGCTGGTCAACATCATGATCTACCTGGTGCTGGTGCCGATCCTGGTGTTCTTCTTTCTCAAGGACCGGCAAATGATCGGCGAGTGGGTGCGAGGCTACCTGCCCCGTGAACGGGCGCTGATCACCCGCGTCGCCCGCGAGATGAACCGGCAGATCGCCAACTACATTCGTGGCAAGGTCATCGAGATTTTCATTTGCGGCGGGGTGACCTACATCGCCTTTGTCGTCCTGGGGCTCAACTATGCGGCACTGCTCGCCTTGCTGGTGGGCATCTCGGTGGTCGTGCCCTACGTCGGGGCGGTGGTGGTGACCGTGCCGGTATTCCTGATTGCGCTGTTCCAGTGGGGCTGGAGCGATCAGTTCATCTATCTGATGGCGGTCTACGGGATTATCCAGACGCTGGACGGCAACGTGCTGGTGCCACTGTTGTTCTCGGAGGCGGTGAACCTGCATCCGGTGGCGATCATCTGCGCGGTGTTGCTGTTTGGCGGGCTGTGGGGCTTCTGGGGGGTGTTCTTTGCGATTCCCCTGGCGACGCTGTTCAAGGCCGTACTGGATGCGTGGCCGCGCAAGGAACCGATCGTGGCGCCGTTGCTTTAAATACTGGCCTTGAGGGCCTATTCGCTGGCAAGCCAGCTCCTGCAATGGGTCACGCGTACCTTTGTAGGAGCCGGCTTGCCGGCGAAGGCGTTGGACCAGGCATCGAAGGGATCAGGCCTTGTTCAGCGCCTGAGCCGCCGCCAAAACCGCATCCACATGCCCCGGCACCTTCACGCCACGCCATTCCTGGCGCAACACACCATCTTTGTCGATCAGGAAAGTGCTGCGATCCACGCCCATGTATTCCTTGCCATAGAGCTTTTTCAGCTTGATCACATCAAACAGCTGGCAGAGCGCTTCTTCCTTGTCGCTGATCAGCTCGAAGGTGAAGGCCTGCTTGGCCTTGAAGTTTTCGTGGGACTTCAGGCTGTCGCGGGATACGCCAAACACTTCGGTGTTGGCGGCCTTGAAGGCGTCCAGCTGATCGCGAAAGCCCTGGCCTTGGGTGGTGCAGCCCGGCGTGCTGTCCTTGGGGTAGAAGTAGATCACTACCTGCTTGCCCTTGAGGTCCGCCAGGCGCACGGTTTGCCCACTGGTGGCGGGTGCTTCGAAATCGGCAACCGGTTGGTCGAGTGCAACGGCCATGAAATGCTTCCTTACATTGGGTTCTGTGGGCGCCACGGTTCGATCAAGGCATCGAGGTTCAGCGCGTCGGCGAAGTCCAGGAACTGATCGCGCAACCAGCTGATCTGTACACCGGCCGGCAAGGTCACGGTAAACGTGGCATTGAGCATGGTGCCGCCGGTCTGGGGTGCCTGATAGGTGTCGCAGGTCAGGTTTTCCAGTTCGACATTGTGGTCCATGAAGAACTGGCACAGCTCGTTGATGATGTCCGAGCGGTAGGCCGAGCTGACATACGCCACGTAAGGCAGGGCCTGGGGACGGTTCTCCAGGGCGGCGCTGCGCACCACGTTGACGGTGAAGGCATGTCGTTTTGCCAGGGTGGGCAGGCTGCCCTCCAGGCGAGCCAGGGCGTCCCAGCTGCCGGAGATTTCGAGGACCAGCGCACTGCACTCGCCATGACGCGTCAGGCGGGAAGTGACCACGGCGCAGCGGTTTTCATGGCTGGCGCGGCACAGCACGTTAGTCAGCTCCATGGGGTTGGCGCCGAGGGCACTGATGACAAGGAATTGTTCGCGAACTGTGGGGGTGGACATGCAGCATTCCTAAAGCGATGAGCGGTCGGTACTTCTATCGGCTGGTTTTGCCGGGAACGAACCTGCGCATGCGAATCATCAAAGCCCCGGGCACAAGGTCGCAACGTGGCTCCAGAGCGGCAGGAGCGGGGGTGGCGACGCTGGATCGGGGGCTTGAGATGTCGAAAATGGAGGCGCGAACCCGAAATACGAGCTTAGCAGTATCGATCAAAGTCTGAAGGGTAGCGAAAAGCGGCGCCAAGGGGAATGGCGGCAGCGCAGTACTTCGCTTGTGCAAGCATCTTGGCGCCAGTACCATTACGGCTCTCTTTTTCCGGCAGGAGCGGTTGCATGATTGCGGGCAGTATGGTGGCACTGGTCACACCCATGGATGCACAAGGTCGTCTCGACTGGGACAGCCTGAGCAAACTGGTGGACTTTCACCTGCAAAACGGCACCCACGCCATCGTGGCGGTCGGCACCACAGGTGAATCGGCCACCCTTGATGTGAGCGAACACATCGAAGTGATCCGTCGCGTAGTCAAGCAGGTCAACGGTCGCATTCCGGTCATTGCCGGCACCGGCGCCAACTCGACCCGCGAGGCGATCGAGCTGACCACCAATGCGAAGACCGCGGGCGCCGATGCTTGCCTGCTGGTCACGCCGTACTACAACAAACCGACCCAGGAAGGCTTGTACCAGCACTTCAAGGCGATCGCCGAAGCCGTCGACATCCCGCAGATCCTCTACAACGTGCCAGGCCGCACCGCCTGCGACATGCTGGCCGAGACCGTGATCCGCCTGTCGACCGTCAAGAACATCATCGGTATCAAGGAAGCCACCGGCGACCTGCAGCGCGCCAAGGCAATCATCGACGGTGTCGACAGCAACTTCCTGGTGATCTCCGGTGACGACGCCACCGCTGTCGAACTGATCCTGCTGGGCGGCAAGGGCAACATTTCGGTGACCGCCAACGTCGCCCCGCGTGACATGGCCGACCTGTGCATTGCCGCGCTGAACGGCGAAGCCGAGAAGGCGCGCGCCATTCACCAGAAGCTGATGCCACTCAATAAAACCCTGTTTATCGAGTCCAATCCCATTCCCGTGAAATGGGCGCTGCATGAGATGGGCCTGATGCCGGACGGTATCCGTCTGCCGCTCACCTGGCTCAGCGATGAATGTCACGAACCGCTGCGGCAGGCCATGCGCCAGTCCGGCGTCCTGGTTTAATTGAGGAAGTACAACGCATGAAGCGAATGGCCGGACTTTCCGCACTTGCCTTGATCATCTCCAGCACCAGTGGCTGTGGATGGGTCTGGGGCCCGGAAGGTTATTTCCGTGACCGTGGTAGCGATTACCTGGAAGCGCAACAGACTGCACCCATGCAATTGCCGCCGGATGTCACCACCGCCAAGCGTCTGGATCCGCTGCTGCCGATTCCGCGCAACGTCGCCGATGACACCGCCAAGGGCGAATACGTCGTGCCTCGTCCGCAGCCGTTGTCAGCCGCCGCCGACGCCAGTGCCTACTCTCTGCAAAAGAGCGGCGACTCGCGCTCGATCCTGGCGCAGAACCCCGCGGCTGAAGTCTGGCCCGTGGCCGTGCAGTTCTTCCAGGACAACGGTTTCCGCCTGGACGAGCAGCGCCCGCAAACCGGCGAATTCACCACCACTTGGCAGCGTTCCGATGAACTGTCCGCGGCCATGGCCAAGCGCCTGAGCGCCGCCGGCGTCAGCACCGACAGCGAAACCCGCGTGCGGGTGCGTATCGAGCCGGGCGTACAGCGCAATACCAGTGAGGTCTACGTGGTCAGCGCCGAGCGTCCTGCCGGCAGCACGGCCGACGTCGCCTTCACCAACCGTTCGGTCAACACTGGCCTGGACGCGGCGCTGGTCGACGACATGTTGGCGAGCATGAGCCGTATTTCCGAAAAGGGCGGTTCGGTCTCCATGCTGGCCTCTCGCGATTTCGACGCGCCAAGCCGCGTCAGCCTCAGCGAAGACGGTAGCGGCAACCCGGTACTGAACGTCGGTACCGACCTGGATCGTGCCTGGTCGAGCGTCGGTCGTGCGCTGGAGCAGGGCGAATGGCGCGTTGAAGACATCAACCGCAGCCTGGGCCTGTATTACATCAACCTCGCTGAAAAAGCCGAGAAGAAGGACGACAAGCCAGGGTTCTTCAGCAGCCTGTTCGGCAGTGCGCCGAGCAAGGAAGAAGTCGAATCCCGTGCCGAGCGCTATCAGGTTCGCCTGAGCAAGGTGGGCGAAAACGTCCAGGTCACCGTGGAGAAGAACATCAATACCGTGGCGCCGGCTGACGTGGCGCGCAAAGTGTTGAGCGTGATTCAGGACAACCTGGGCTGATCACATGCGTTTTGCCGTTCTCGGCAGCGGTAGCCAAGGGAATGGCACGCTGATAGCCAGCGCTGATACGTACGTGCTGGTGGATTGTGGTTTCTCCCTGCGGGAAACCGAAAAACGCTTGCTGCGCCTGGGTGTAGACCCTGCGCAGCTAAGCGCGATACTCGTGACCCACGAACATGCCGACCACGTGCATGGCGTGGGTTTGCTGTCTCGGCGTTACAATCTGCCTGTCTACCTCAGTCGCGGGACCCTGCGCGGGATGCGCAAACCGATCGAGCCCGCGGGCTTCCTGGCCGGTGGCGAACAACTGCAGATCGGCGACCTGAGCATTGGTGTCATTGCCGTGGCCCACGATGCGCAGGAGCCGACGCAATACGTTTTCAGTGACGGTGAGCGGCGCTTCGGCCTGCTGACCGACCTGGGCTCGTATTGCGACAAGGTGCTGGACGGCTATCGCGACCTCGATGCATTGATGATCGAGGCCAACCATTGCCGGGACATGCTGGCTCGCGGTCATTACCCGTACTTTCTCAAGCAGCGGGTGGGCGGTGAGCTGGGACATTTGAACAACCATCAGGCGGCATTCCTGGTGTCCGAGTTGGGCTGGAAAGACCTGCAACACCTGGTCCTGGCCCATCTGAGCAGCAAGAACAACCTGCCGCGGCTGGCCCGGCAATGTTTTGTCGACACCCTCGGGTGCGACCCGGACTGGCTGCAACTGGCCGATCAAGATTCAGGGCTCGACTGGCGACACATCGCCTAGCCCACCTACTTAGCAAGCGGAGCCCATCATGGAAAAACGTGAAGAACTGTACCGCGGCAAAGCCAAATCGGTTTACAAGACCGACGACGCCAACCGCTTGATCCTGCTGTTTCGCAACGACACTTCGGCGTTCGACGGCAAGCGCATCGAACAGCTCGACCGCAAAGGCATGGTGAACAACAAGTTCAATGCCTTCATCATGCAGAAGCTCGAAGCTGCCGGCGTACCGACCCAGTTCGACAAACTGCTGGGCGACAACGAATGCCTGGTGAAGAAGCTCGACATGATCCCGGTCGAGTGCGTCGTGCGTAACTACGCCGCCGGCAGCCTGGTCAAGCGCCTGGGTGTTGAAGAAGGTTTGAAGCTCAACCCTTATACCTTCGAACTGTTCCTGAAGGACGACGCCAAGGGCGACCCGTTCATCAATGAATCCCACGTCGTGGCGTTCGGTTGGGGCACTGCCGAGCAACTGGCGCGCATGAAAGAGCTGTCGCTCAAGGTCAACGAGGTCCTGAGCAAACTGTTCGACGATGCCGGCCTGCTGCTGGTCGACTTCAAACTGGAATTCGGCGTATTCCACGACGGCTCCATTGTCCTGGGCGACGAATTCAGCCCGGACGGCTGCCGCCTGTGGGACAAGGCTACCAAGAAGAAAATGGACAAGGACCGCTTCCGCCAGGGCCTCGGTGACGTCATCGAAGCCTACGAAGAAGTCGCCAATCGTCTGGGCGTACCGCTTTAATCGACGCAAGCATCTGATAGCACAGAAAAAATTTGCGAAAGAGGGTTTGCTTTCGGCAAAAGTGTTGTTATGATGCGCGCCGTTGGAGAGATGCCAGAGTGGCCGAATGGGACGGATTCGAAATCCGTTGTACCTTCACCGGTACCTAGGGTTCGAATCCCTATCTCTCCGCCATTACATAAAAAAAGCCCCGTAGCTGAAAAGTTACGGGGCTTTTTTGTTTGTGCTGCAAAAAACTGTCAGGGTTTTAACCGCACGGGAAACGCAGGGCCAATCAATTACCCATGGTGACGTGGGTAATGATTTCGTTTTCGACCAGCAGATTGATGCGTGCTGGGTTGTAGTCTTTGGTCATGATGAAACCAATACCGGTCGGTCGTACTGCCAGGCAGGTCTTGTTGGCGAGTTCTGCGCGAAGCTCCTCGGTGTATTGCTTGCCGATGTATTGCTTGGCAGTGTCCAGGTGTTGATTCAAATCCATAGTCATGTATTGCTTCCTTGCGATAATTGAATTGAGCGGAAGTGCTCCCGTCATCCGGCTTGGATGACGCAGGAAATACTGAATGAATTGCGCTGCTTTATCATCCGTTGGACTGTGTCGCGATGTTTGCCTCCTCCTTCAACAGAGGAGGCCGCGTAGGCCCAACGCGTGCGCCTGTTGGCATTAACCACAAATCCTCGAGGCATTCGTCCAGTTGCGTAGACGCCGATTGTTACAACTCCCTAAACTGTCGCTTGTTTTTGAGTGCGGGGTCAGTGGATGAATCGCAACGAGCTACGCAAGGCCGACATCAACCTGATGGTGGTGTTTGAAGCGCTAATGCTGGAGCGCAACGTCACCAAGGTGGCGAAGAAGCTGTTTCTCGGTCAGCCAACCATCAGTTCGGCACTCAACCGCTTGCGTACCATGTTCAACGATCCGTTGTTCATACGCGTCGGCCATCGCATGGAGCCGACGGCGCGGGCTGAAGAGATTTTTCGGCACTTGTCGCCGGCGCTGGATTCGTTGTCGGTGGCGTTGAGCCTGACCCATGAGTTCGATCCAGGCAGCAGCACCATGACCTTTCGCATCGGGATGTCCGACGATGTCGAGTTCGGCCTGTTGCCGCCGTTGCTGCGGGCGTTGCGCCAGGAAGCGCCGAAGGTGGTGTTCGTGGTGCAGAATGTCGATTACTGGCGCATTCCCGACTTGCTGGCGTCTGGCGACATAACGGTCGGCGTCAGCCAGACCCGTGGCCTACCCGCCAACGCCAAGCGCAAGTTGCTGCGGCACATCCATCCATGCGTGTTACGAGCCGATGCCAGCGATACACCGCTGACGGTCGATGAGTACTGTTCGCGCCCCCATGTGCTGGTGTCCCATATTGCCAACGTCAGTGGTTTTGCTGACGACTGGCTGGCAGCTATCGGCCGCACGCGCCAGGTGGTGCTCTCGGTGCCGCAATACAGTTCGTTGCCGGCCTTGATCGCCGGGACCGACCTGATTGCCAGCCTGCCGGATTACGCCGCAGAGGCCATGGCGGCGTCCGGTCAGTTGTTCAAGGAGCCGTTTCCGTTCAGGACACCGACCCTCGAGTTGTCCATGGTCTGGCTCAGCCATGTCGACAGCGACCCTGCGGAGCGCTGGTTGCGCTCACGACTTGAAGCCTTCATGGGCGAGCGCAATCTGTTGTCGCTGCACCAGTGAACAAGGCAGCGCTGTGCTATATGTAAGAGCTTTACGTCAACCTACAGGAGTTACGCCATGCCTCACCTGCACCTGGAATACACCGCCAACCTGCCTGCCCTGAACGCCGATGTGGCGTTGATGCGCCTGAACAATACGCTGGTGGGGTCCGGTCAGTTCGGTGCCGAATTGGACATCAAGAGTCGCGCGGTGAAGGTCGAGACGTTCAAGGTTGGCACGGCATTGGCCGAGCGGGCGTTCGTGCATGTGAAACTGGCGGTGCTGAGCGGTCGCTCCGCGGAAATCAAGAAGCAGCTGTCCGAAAGCCTGCTGGCGGTGGTCAAGGAGTTGTGTGAATGGCCGGCTGGGGTGGAGGTGCAGTTGTGCGTGGAGATTCTCGACATCGATCGCGAACCCTATGCCAAGGCCACCGTCGGCGCCTGAGTTTCAGGCCGTATCGGCTTCAGCGCAGGCCTCGATCACTTGCTCACGCAACCAGCTGTTGGCGCTGTCCTGATCGGCGCCTGGGCTCCACTGCATGTCCAAGGTGAATCCCGGCAAGCCATTGGGTGCTTCACAGCACTCGAAGGCGGTCTCATCGGCCAGCAATTGCTGGATCCGCCGGGGCAGGGTGAGGATGAAGTCGGTGCCGGTGATCATCTTCAGGGCCGCGCTGTAACTATTGGCCCGTGCGACGATCTGCCGTTGTCGGGCTTGCTGCGCCAGCCAGCCGTCGACCATGTTGCTGGTGGATGTCCAGGGTGTCGGGAACACATGCCGGCGCTCGACGAAGGTTTGCAGGCTCAGGCGTGGTTGCGGCGCAGTGGCGCGTTTGTCGAAGACGCAGACGAGGTCATCTGCAAGCAGCGTGCGCACATTGCAGTCACCGTGGCTTCGGTGAAAGTCCGGACCGAAACCTATCGCCAGGTCGAGGCTGCCATCACGCAGTGCTTCGGCCGGGATGTCGGTTTCGAGCTTGTGCACATTGACGGTCACCGCAAGCTCGGCGAGCGCGAAACGCTTCAACAGGCGCGGCAGAATCAGTTGCTCGAAGTATTCCGGTGCGCAGAGGTTGAAAACCGTCGGTTGCACGGTCGGATCGAACGCCGACGCGGCGGCGTGGCACAGGTTGATGCTGTCGAGGATCTTCAGCACCTGGGGGTACATGCTGCCGGCTTTGTAAGTGGGGCGCATCCCGGTGCGGGTATTGATGAACAATTCGTCTTCAAACCCGGCGCGCAGTTTTTTCAGGCAGTAACTCACGGTGGACTGACTGACGCACAGCGTCTCGGATACGCCGGAGACGCTGTTTTGCTCATACACGGCGACGAATACCATCAGGTCCTGCATGTCGAGCTTTCGTAGCACGTTACTGTTCAGCATCCTTTCTGGCTCATGCGCAAACTTGAGCGAATGATCCTTGCGTAATGAAGGCAGCAGGAGAATGTCCCTCAGGCATTCGAAGCGGGCTGCGAGTCAGTGCATGCGCCTGGCGTAATGCCGTGGATCGAAGCGCAAGGCCATCAGGATCATCAATGCCATGACCCCGGTGAGCGACCACCAGGCCCATTCGAAACTGCCCAGTTGATCGCGGATCATCCCGGCAATCAGTGGCGAGAGACCGGCGATCATATAGCCGATGCCTTGCACGAACGCCGTGAGCCCGCCCGCGCGCCGGGGATCGTCCAGATGATCCAGCGACACGATCAGGCTCATCGGGAACAGCCCGCCGATTCCCAACCCCAACAGGGATGGCCACAGCAGGCCCAGGTTTCCAGGGCTGAGAATCAACCCGCAAAAACCGGTCATGATCAGCGCCAACAACACCACGAGAACCAGGCGCCGATCACGGCTACGGTTGGCGATGGCCGGAACCAGCAGGCCGGACAACACCTCCATGGCGGTCAGGAAGCCGAGCAACAACCCGGCGCCTTGTTCACTCCAGCCCTTTTCCACGTAGTACGGCGCCAGCCAGGCCAGTACGCAGGTGTAGGACGCCGTGCCCAGGCCGAAAAAAGCCGCGAGCAACCAGGCGCGGGGATGGCTGAAGAAGGAGCGGTTGCTCGTTGAACCCGGTGTCGGCGCTGTCGTGCGTTGGGTGCGCCAGAACAGCAGTGCGAGCACGGCCAGTCCCGCCCAGATTGCCAGGCCCAGGCGCCAACTGCCTGTACGGACCATCACCAGCGGGGCGAAGGAGGCTGCAATGGCGGCGCCGCCCATGATCGACGTGACGTAGAGCCCCATGCACAGGGCCACGTTGTCGCTGAATCGGGATTTGATCAGCGTCGGCATCAGTGCCTGGATCAGGGCGATGCCGATGCCGGCCAGCACGGCGCTGAGGATCAGTTCCAGGGCAGAATCGAGGAACAATCGCGAAGTAGTGGCCAGGCCGATGACCAGCAGCGATATCACGACCGTGCGTCGCTCGCCGATGCGTTGGCTGATCGCCAGGCCAAAGAACATCGCCAGCCCCATGGTCATCACCGGCAACAGGGTCAACAACGATGCCAGGCTGAAACTCAGCGGTATGTCGCCGCGAATTGCCGACAGCAACGGTCCGACCGCGGCCATGGAAGGCCGCAGGTTCAGGGCCACCAGCATGATGCTGAACATCAACCACAGGGCAGGGCGGGAAGTTGCGCGAATGTTTTCCATGATCGGACCTTGATGAATCAGGAGCCAATTAGGCGCGAGTGGTTGGCGGGCGGCAAATCAGAAAGTCTTGGGCAGTATCGGGAAATTAAATATCGCTGGCATAGTCACCGGCCTCACTGAACCAGACCTGAACCATTCTCAAATAAGTAGAAAGTTTCATCGAGTGTAAGGTTGGCAACTAATCGTTGGCTTCTTTTTCACGAAAAATTGATGGTTGGCTGCCTAGAGTTAGTGTTGTCGCGATAAATGAAATTTTCACATTTATCGAAGGCACTTTCTTTCAGGGATAAGCCTTTCACCATGTTGAAGATTAAAGCCGTGCGCCCGGAATGGGTGACACTGATGGCCAGCGCCTTTTTATTGACTGCATTCAATTTTGTATTGTGGCAGCACCTCTTCGAGATCACCGCGGCTGACGGTAAAGGCATCGTCATGCGCGTGGCGTTCGGGGCGATGATCTTCGCGGCCTTCAACATTATCCTGACCTTGCTGGCGTTCCGGCCGGTGCTCAAGCCCGTGCTGACCCTGCTGTTCATGATAAGTGCGGGCGTGGCTTATTTCATGGGCCAATACGGCGCCTTGATCGATATTGGCATGTTGCGCAACTTCGCACAAACCAATGCCACGGAAGTGCGTGACTTACTGTCAGTAAAGTTGCTGGCGTATATTGTTTTCCTCGGTGTGCTGCCGTCCTGGTTGTTGTGGAAAACCCCGGTTAATTATCGTCGCTGGCACCGTGAGTTATTAAGCAAGGTGGTCATGGTTTTTGCTTCGGTAGCGGTCATTGGTGGTGTCGCGCTGGTTAACTATCAAGGCCTGTCTTCTCTGTTTCGCAATCACCATGAACTGCGCCTGATGGTGGTTCCGAGCAACTACGTGGGTGCCTTTGCCGGTTACTTGCGCGAGCAGGTCGCTTCAGCACGCCAGCCCTTTGTCAAAGTCGGTGAAGATGCGCAACGCAATCCGGCCTGGCAAACCCATGGTCGCAAGTCCCTGACGGTGCTGGTGGTCGGTGAGAGTGCCCGGGCCGAGAACTTCGGCGTGCTTGGCTACAATCGCGACACCACGCCGAAACTGGAGAAGGAAGCCGGGCTGATCGCGTTTACCGATGTGAAATCTTGCGGCACTGAAACAGCGGTGTCCGTGCCCTGCATGTTCTCCAATATGGGGCGCAAGGATTACAACGCGAGCAAAGCCAAGAACGAAGAAGGCCTGCTCGATGTACTCAAGCGTGCGGGCCTGGATGTGATCTGGCGTGACAACCAGTCTGGCTGCAAGGGCACGTGCGACCGCGTCACCCTCGACGACGTCAGCAATCTGAAAGACCCGGTGCTGTGCGCCAACAGTGAATGCCGCGATGAAATCCTGCTGCAAGGTTTGCAGCATTTCATCGATACCCTGGACAAGGACACGGTACTGGTACTGCACCAGATGGGCAGTCACGGCCCAGAGTACTACAAACGTTATCCGAAGGAATTCGAGCGCTTTACCCCGGTCTGCCAAAGCAATGCGCTGAACAACTGCAGCCGCGAAAGCATCATCAATGGCTATGACAACACGCTGGTGTACACCGACCATGTGCTGTCGACGTTGATCGATCTGTTGCGCAGCAACCAGGACAAAGTCGATACCGCGATGCTGTATCTGTCGGACCACGGCGAGTCTCTGGGCGAATACAACCTGTTCCTCCACGGCACCCCTTACATGCTGGCACCGGAGCAACAGAAGCATGTGGCGATGCTGGCCTGGTTCTCTGACAGCTATCAGAAGTCGTTCTCGGTGGACACTCATTGCCTGCAGCTGAGTCGTGAAAAGCCCTTGAGCCAGGACAACCTGTTCCATTCGATGCTGGGACTGCTGGAGGTCAACAGCAAGGTTTATAACCAGGACCTGGATATGTTTTCCGGGTGCCGCAGGGCGGCAATCGATGGCGTACTGGCCAAGGATTGAGTGCTGCCACCCGCTACTCAAGCCACGGCCTGCGGCCGGCACATCCACGCTCAAGAGCCCTTGCACATGTCTGCCCAGTTCCCATCCGCCATAGAGCTTGAGTTCGCCCGGCAATATGACCAGGAGCACGCCCGCGTCTGCCTGCAGCCGCGAGCGCAAGGCCTGGGCGAGCGCCTGGCGTTCTGGCGCGACGAGCAAATGGTGCGCCGGGCACTCAAGGTCGCCAGCGAACCGGGCCTGGTCCTTGATGTGGCGTGCGGTGTCGGGCGCTTCTGGTCGGTGCTGGGCGAGCGGGCGAACCGGGTGATCCTCGCCATGGACCCGTCCCAGGGCATCCTCGAACATGCCCGGACCCACCACTCCCAGAGCCTGATGCAGCGAGTCAGGACCTTTCAAAGCTCGGCCTTCAACATTGGCTTGTCGGAGAATGCGGTTGACTGCATTTTTTGCATGCGGCTGTTTCAGTACATTGCCAGTCCCGAGCTTCGTCTAGCGATGCTGGATGAGTTTTGCCGGGTCAGTCGCGATACGGTGATTGTGGCGGTGCGGGTCGGTGGCCCTCTCAAGGGGCGGCGCATCGACGGGCAGGTGCCTGCGGCTCGACCGCTGGTCAGCAAGGCCCAGGTCGAGGCTGAATTCAAGCAGGTGGGATTGCGCGTCATCAGCCATCAGGATTTTCTGCCCGGTTGCGCCCCGCGGCGGGTTTACGTGCTGGGTAAGGTCGGTTAGGCCATGTTTGTCCGACTATTCTTACAGTCAGGCAGGCATTTTCGCTAAAGCTCTTGTTCAGTGGATGCGCGGAAATCGTCGGGGGCGATATATACTGCGCGCCATTCTTCAAGGGAGAGCCGTGTGGCCATCGATATTCACTGGATTCGCGACAACGATAGCCTCGGTCGGTTTTGCACCGAGTGGCAGCAGCTGCCGTTCGTTGCCCTCGACACCGAATTCATGCGGGTCGACACCTTCTACCCGATCGCAGGCCTGCTGCAGGTCGGCGATGGCGAACGTGCGTACCTGATCGATCCGCTGACCATCGACAACTGGCAGCCCCTGGCCGCCTTGCTGGAAAATCCGGCGGTGGTCAAGGTTGTCCATGCGTGCAGCGAAGACCTCGAAGTCCTGCTGCGCCTGACCGGTAGCCTGCCGGCACCGCTGTTCGATACGCAACTGGCCGCCGCTTACCTGAACCTGGGTTTCTCCATGGGCTATTCGCGGTTAGTGCAGGAAGTGCTGGGGATCGACCTGCCCAAGGGCGAAACCCGTTCCGACTGGCTGCAACGCCCGCTTTCCGAGACCCAGATCAGCTACGCCGCCGAAGACGCCGTGCACCTGGCGGAAGTTTTCGTCAAGTTGCGCCCGCAACTGTCCGATGACAAATACGCCTGGGTCCTGGAAGACGGGGCGGAGCTGGTGGCCAACCTGCGCCGCGAAATCGACCCGTTCGAGGTCTATCGCGACGCCAAGCTGGCCTGGAAGCTTTCCCGCGCGCAGCTCGCCGTGTTGCGTGAACTCTGCGCCTGGCGCGAGCAAGAGGCGCGTGCCCGCGACCTGCCGCGCAACCGCATCATTCGCGAGCATTCGCTGTGGCCGCTGGCGCGCACGCAGCCGGACAATCTCGGGGCATTGGCGAAGATCGAAGACATGCATCCGCGTACCGTGCGTCAGGACGGCGAGTTCCTGCTTGATCTGATCAAGCGCTCTGGCAGTGTGTCGCCGGAGCAATGGCCGCCCGCCGTGCCGGAGCCGTTGCCGGTGGACGCCGCCGCGCTGCTCAAACGGCTCAAGGCCATCGGCCAGGCCGAAGCCGAGCGCCTGAACATCGCGCCTGAGCTGATGCTGCGCAAGAAAACCCTGGAAGCCTTGCTCAAGAGCGGCTTCCCCAATGGTCCCTACCAATTGCCTGATTCATTGCGTGGCTGGCGCCGCGAATTGATGGGCCAGGCGCTGCTCGACAGCCTGGCCACCGCCGGAGAACAGCCTTGAAACGTATTTGCTCGATCTACCGCAGTTCGAAAAGA
This sequence comes from Pseudomonas sp. NPDC087336, assembly GCF_044744285.1. Lineage (NCBI taxonomy): Bacteria > Pseudomonadati > Pseudomonadota > Gammaproteobacteria > Pseudomonadales > Pseudomonadaceae > Pseudomonas > Pseudomonas sp. NPDC087336. The sequence continues at coordinate 100,924 of NZ_JBIUYA010000004.1, forward strand.
AATGAGATGTACCTCTATGTGCTCAAGAGCGATGCTCTGGAGCGTGTACCGGAACCCTTGATGGCCGCCTTCGGCAAAGCTATCCACGCGTTCGACCTGGTGTTGAGCCCCGAGCGCAAGCTGTCGCGCGAGGACATCACCGTCGTGCTGGAAAACCTCGAAAAGCAGGGTTATCACCTGCAAATGCCGCCAGCTGAAGATGAATACATCGAGCACTTGCCGGAAGAATTGCTGCGACGCAACGACCCCATGTGATCGACAGACGGGCTTCGGTTCGAAGCCTTGATCAACACTGGAATGATATTGGCGATGGCTGCAGGGACGGAGCAGGGCTCTGTCGGCGGCCGTCTGCACTGTTTTTCGAAAGGTTTGAAGCATGCGCGTCCTGATTGCTGAACACGACCACCCGGTATACGCCCGACTTTTGCAAGAGGCGGCGCCTGATGTGGAAGTACTGACCAGCGGCGATTCCGCTGAACTGGCGAGCCTGGCTGCCGATTGCCCGGTCTGGCTTGGCCAGCCTGATTTGCTGGCGACCCTGCTGCGTCAGGGCCATCAGCCGCAATGGCTGCAGTCGACCTGGGCGGGCATCACGCCGCTGCTGGCCGATGGCTTGCCCCGGCATTATCGCCTGACCCGCGCGGTAGGGATTTTCGGTCAGGTCATGGCCGAATACGTGCTCACCTACATGCTCGGCCACGAACGTGAGGTGCTGGCACGGCTGGTCAGCCAGGTCGAGCGCAAATGGGACAGCCGTCACGGCCAGAGCCTGGCGGGGCGCAAGGTATTGATCGTCGGTACCGGTGATATCGGGCAGACGGTGGCGCAGTTCCTCGTACCTTTTGGTGTTGAGCTGTATGGCATCGCCAGTGAAGCCCGTGAGCAGGCGCCCTTCATCGAAGTCGGTTCGCTGGCGGATCTGCCACGCCTGGTCGGTGAGGTGGATTATGTGGTCAACCTGCTGCCAAATACCCCGAACACCCACGATATCTACGATGCGGCGCTGTTCAAGCAGTTCAAGCCGAGCGGATTGTTCATCAACGTCGGGCGCGGTGTGGCGGTGGTCGATGCGGATCTGGTGGAGGCCTTGAAGGAAGGGCATCTGGTGGGCGCTGTGATCGACGTCTGTCGCCAGGAGCCGCTGCCGCAACGTCATCCGTTCTGGACGGCTTTTGGCCTGCTGCTGACGGGGCACAGTTCGGCACCGACCTCGCCATCGCTCATGGTGAATCTGTTTGTCGAGAACTTGCGGGCGTATCAGGCCGGTGAAGCGTTGCGCGGGGAAGTGGATTTCAATCGCGGGTATTGAGCAGCTGGCTCTGATCGTTCCCGCGCAGAGCGTGGGAACGATCAGGTTCAGCACGCCTTAGAGGGTGAAATCGCCTTCAGCGGCGAGTTCGTTCAACGGCCGCCGCGGGCTTGGCTCTTCACGCGCTTGCAGGTAATCCGCCAGCGTCGCTTTATCCCCCAGCTTGCCCACGGCCACGGCTGCATGCAGGGCGTAGCCTTCAGGGATGTTCAGCTCCTTGCGGGTCAGTTCCTGATCGAAACCGGCCATGCCGTGGGTATGCCAGCCACTGATGCTGGCTTGCAGCGCCAGGTGGCCCCAGGCGGAACCGGTGTCGAAGGTGTGCCACAGCGCCGGGGTTTCTTCGCAGGCGCCAGGCGCGGTGAAGGTGGTTTTCGAGATCACGATCACCAATGCCGAGGCGTGTTGCGCCCAGCTGCGGTTGAATTCGTTCAACAGGCCCAGGTAACGCTCCCAGTTCGGCGTATCGCGACGCGCATAGAGAAACCGCCAAGGCTGCGAGTTGTACGCCGACGGTGCCCAACGTGCGGCTTCGAAGAAGCTCAGCAGGGTTTCTTCAGGAATGCTTTCGCCGGTGAAGGCGCGGGGCGACCAGCGATCGGTAAACTGCGGATGGATGGCGTAATCGGCAATGCGTGGATTTGCACTCATCAAGAGATTCCTTGCTACGTTTGAAGGTGGGAGCGACGCAAAACCCTACTTGGCGACGCAACAACTGACAAGCGTGTTCTACCGACAGTCGCCAATGCTTGGCCCGCAGGGCTGCGGGCACTAGACTGGCGGCCTTTTCACCACCTGATGTCGATGCTCGAACCATGGCCGCCAAAGTAGAACCGTTCTGGATACGCAAAACCCTCGATCAACTCGATCAGCAGGAATGGGAATCGCTGTGCGACGGCTGTGGCCTGTGCTGCCTGCAAAAGCTCGAAGACGAAGACGACAACAGCGTCTATTACACGCGCATCGCCTGCAAACTGCTGGATTTGAAAACCTGCCAGTGCAGCGATTACCCCAACCGTCGCGCCTCCGTGCCGGACTGCATCCAGCTCACACCGGGCAAGGCCGACGAGTTCAAATGGCTGCCACCAACCTGTGGCTATCGCCTGGTCAGCGAGGGCAAGGACCTGCCCTTGTGGCATCACCTGGTATGCGGTGATCGCGACGCGGTGCACCACGAACGTATTTCCCAGTCCGGGCGCATGCTAGCCGAAGGCAGTGTGGCCGAAGAGGATTGGGAGGATCATCTGATCTTCCGCGCGGGTTAAGGTTTTACAAAGGAGTGGGTATGGCTGTGGGATGGCGGCGGGCGCTGGCCGTTGGGTTATTGACCCTGAGTTCTCCCGCGTGGGCGGCGACGAAGAAGGTTGATCTGGATTATCACGTGCGCCTGTTGCCGCAAAGCGATCAGGCTGAGGTACGACTGACCCTGGCCCAGGGCTCGGCCGTACGCAGCCTGGATTTCGACCTTGGCGACGGCAGCCACTACAGTGATTTCAAGGCCGACGGCCAATGGCAGCTGACCGAAGGCAAGCAGGCCCGTGGTGTCTGGCGCCCGGCCACCGACAAGTCCAGCCTGACCTACCGAGTGCGCATCAGCCATGGCCGCAAGAGCGGCAGCTTCGACACGCGCATGACCCCGGCCTGGGCGCTGATGCGCGGCGACGATCTGGTGCCGCCCGCCAAACTCGATCAGCAGGACGGTATCGAGTTGGTATCACGCCTGGAATTCGAGTTGCCCAATGGCTGGCAAAGCGTCGAAACCGCCTGGCCGCGCATCGGCAAGAACAAGTTTCGCATCGATAACGTTTCCCGGTTGTTCGACCGGCCCACGGGCTGGATGCTGGCGGGTCACCTCGGTAGCCGGCGCGCCCGGTTGGGCGAAACCGAAGTCACTGTCACCTCGCCACGAGGCCAGGGCATGCGGCGCATGGACGTGCTGACGCTGCTGACGTTTGTCTGGCCGCAGGTGCAAGCTGTGTTTCCTCGTCACCCGACCAAGTTGTTGATTGTCGGCGCCAACGATCCGATGTGGCGCGGCAGCCTGTCGGCGCATGAATCCATTTACCTGAATAGCCGCCTGCCGCTGGTCAGTGAAAGCGGTACGAGCGCATTGGTGCGCGAGTTGGCCCAAGTGTTCGGCCGGATCAACGATCAGCAGCGCAGCGACTGGATCAGCGAAGGGTTTGCCGAGTACTACGCCATCGAACTGGTGCGCCGGGCCGGCGGTATGAGTGACGAGCGGTATGAGGACTTGCACAGGAAGCTGCTCAAGGACAGCCAGAAAGTCACCAGTTTGCGTGGCGAGCAGATCAATGCTGCGCAGGTATCCAAGGCGGTGCTGTTGCTGCAGGAGCTGGATCGCGAGATTCGCCTGAAGACCCGCAACAAGCGTTCGCTGGATGATGTGTTACGTGGGGCGATGCATCTGGGGAGCATTGATACCAAGGAATTCGTGCAGCTCAGTGAGAGCGTGATTGGCGAGTCATCCAAAGTTCTTGATACCGAGTTGTTGTAAGAGCGAGGCTTGCCCGCGAAGGGGCCATAAACCTCACTCCATATATGGAAGGATCAAACCCCGGTTTTAGGCGACTTCAAAGAATCGTTACCCGTCACCGTCGCGGTTTTGGTCGCCGCTTCGGCATTGGCCTTCAGCGTCTTCAATTCTTCCCCCGCACGTTCAATCTTCGCCCGCACGTTGTTCATGTCCTGACGGCTTTTTTCCAGCAGGCTTTTCGCCGAGCTGTGGCCGGTGATGCCGCGGGCCAGGGCCACACCGCCGATGGCCACCTGAATCAGGCCGAACAGGCCGCCGCGACGCAAACCTTTGCCGACCATGACTACGCCGCCCGCCAGTGAGCCGATGCGTTCCCAGCCATGGACGTTCTGCTCGGAAGAGGTCTGGAACGGTGTGGATTCGATGCGCTCTACGCGTTTGAGTTCGCTCATGATCTGACTCCAGGCTTGGGTAATGGATAGATTAGGTGACTGCCACAGCACCTCACTTGTTCCATCGGATGTGCGGCGATTCAGCGGAATTTCGGCCCCGAGCGGGTGTTGAGGCCCTTGGCCATGCGGTCGTAGAGCACGACGTTGACCGTCGCGGCCAGGTTCATGCAGCCGGTGGTCGGGATGTAGACCACGTCTTCGCACCAGTCTCGGATCTCCTGGTCCAGCGAGCCGTCTTCCGGGCCGAAGATGTACAGCGCGCGGTCCGGGTGGGTGTATTCCGGCAACGGGCGAGCACCTTCGACCAGTTCAACGGCAACGGGTACGCAATTGAGGGGCAGGATTTTCTTCAGGTCGTCGATGCCGATCAGCGGGATGTCGTAATGGACGCGCTTGGTATCGGTGACGAAGTCGGCGGCGCGCTCATAGCGCTTGCCGGTGTAGAACACCGACGCCACGCCATAACAGCCTGCGGCGCGCATCACCGAACCGACGTTCTCCGGTGATTTGGGGTTATACAAACCAATGCAGCTGTACCGTTTGTCTGCCACGAGCGGGGTGCCTTTTGGAAAAAAGCGCGATTATACGGGGATTGGGCGACAGCGGTCAGTTTGGAGATTGGCGGTGGCAGGGCTATTGCTATCGCGAGCAAGCTCGCTCCCACAGGTTCTCTGGTATACACAAAATTTGTGAACGACAGATACCTCTGTGGGAGCGAGCTTGCTCGCGATGGGGCCAGGTCAGGCAATGAAGATCTTCAGTCTTCCTTCTTCATCAACCCGGCCAACGCCGCAAACGGGTTGTGCGTCGCCTTGGCGATTTTCGGCGTGCTCAGCGAGCCTTCGCCAAAATACTGCTGGTCGGTATAACGCGAGTGTTCGTTATCGTGGCAGTACAGGCACAACAACTCCCAGTTCGACCCGTCCTGGGGGTTGTTGTCGTGGTTGTGGTCGCGGTGGTGCACGGTCAGTTCGCTCAAGCGCTTGCCGGAGAATTCACGGGCGCAGCGGCCGCACACGTGCGGGTACATCTTCAGGGCCTTGTCACGGTAGCCCATTTCCTTGTCGCGCTGGTTGTCGGCGAGGATGCGGTCCAGCTTGGAGGTGTTGGTCGGGGTGGACGAACTCATGGGTTCACCTTTGTTGAATGACTAATGACGGTATACACGCAGTTTAGCTCAGCCCTTGAGCTTCTCGGCAATCCAGATGGTGTGGCGGGTGCCCTTGTTGCCGTGGGCGAAGACCTGCACTTCCTCGGCCTTGAAACCGGCTTTTTTCAGTTTGTCGGAAAACTGCCGGTCTGCGCTGGCCGACCAGACCGCCAGCACGCCCTTGGGGCGCAGGGCCTTGGCGCAGGCGCTCAGGCCCCCGGCAGAGTAGAGCCAGCTGTTGGCCCTCTGGGTCAGGCCTTCGGGGCCGTTGTCGACGTCGAGCATGATCGCGTCGAAACCTTGCGGTTCTGCCTGCAGGACCTTGGCCACGTCTTCCAGGCGAATCACCGTGCGCGGGTCTTGCAACGGGTTTCCGGCCTTTTCGCCCAGCGGTCCGCGGTTCCACTCGACCACACCCGGCACCAGTTCGGCGACCACCACTTGCGCGGACTTGCCCAGGTGCTTGAGCGCCGAGGCGAGGGTGAAGCCCATGCCAAGGCCCCCGATCAACACCCGCGAGTTCGGACGGCCCGCGACCTTGCGGCAGGGGATCTCGGCCAGGGCATCCTCGGAGCCGTGCATGCGCGTATTCATCAATTGCCCGCCGTCACCGCCCTGGATCTTGATGACGAAATCTTCGCCGTACTCGAACAGGCACAGGGCACCGCCGTTCTCGGGAATAGGGGCGGTATCGAGCAGAACAAAACGTTTCATGGGGCTCACTTGAGGAAAAATGGCAGCACAGGGGAAGGCAAACGGGCGCAGTTGGGAGTAGCCTGCAAATGACTACCAGGCCAACGGAGCCATTGATGAAGCGCACCATTCTAACGGCCATTGCCTTGGCCGCGCTCTCGATAACTGCAGTGTCGGCCCAGCCGCTACAGACCACGCCGATCAGTCCCGCGCCAATGCCCGGTTCGCCGGGCACTGCAACGCCCACGCCTTATCCGCAAATCAGTCCGGTACCGTTGCCTAAAGTGGGCCCGGGCAGTGGCGGCCCGCCGTTGGTGCCGATCGAGAGGCCGAGTCCGCCGACCAAGGACCAGCCGGTGCCAGGGATCGAGCAGAACCCGCCGAAGGTCAAGTCGCCTGGCGTTTAAACCTGCTGCGACAGCAATTGCCCATCAACCATGCGCAAGCGCCTGGAGAGCGAGACGGCGAGGGCGCGGATGATCTTGGCAGCGATTTTCGGGGCGTCGTTGAGCATCTTTTCCAGCGAATCCTTGCCCAGGTTGAGCAACTGGCAGTTGCTCGCGGCCACGCAACTGGCCGAACGCCGCTCGCCGTCGAGTACGGCCATTTCGCCGAACGAGCGACCGCTGCGCAGTGTCGCGATGGTCACCTGCTGGCCGTCGCTGGCGGTCTTCTGCACCGCCACCTGGCCCGTGTGGATGATGCACATGAAGCTGCCGGCATCGCCCTCGTGGAAAATTTCTTCGCCCTGGGCAATGGTGCTGAGGTTGAAATAGCCCGAGGCAGCGGCGAATTCCGCCGGCAGCAGTTGGTTGAACAGGCCGCAGTCCATCAGCCAGTTGCGAATTTCGTTGTTCAGTAAGGTGGGTTCTGACATGTCGTGCGGTCTTTTTTGTTGTGTCTGTTGTTCTGGACTATACGAATCCCTTGTAGGAGCGTGCCACGCTCCTACAAGTTCTTTCTTAAGACTGAGTCATCTCGCCAAGTTCCTCAGGCAACACCCAATACCTTGAACAAAAATGCATATTCGAGTGCCACGTCACGCAATCCCTGGTATCGACCGCTCATCCCGCCATGCCCGGCGCCCAATTCGGTCTTGAGCAGCAGCGGATTGCTGTCGGTCTTTGTGGTGCGCAATTTCGCCACCCATTTGGCCGCTTCCCAGTACTGCACGCGGCTGTCGTTGTAGCCGGCGATCACCAGCATCGGCGGATAGGCTTGCGCGGTGACGTTTTCGTAAGGCGCGTAGGCCTTGATCCGCTCATGAACGTCCGGCTCTTGAGGATTGCCCCACTCGTCGTATTCCGTGACGGTCAATGGCAGCTCCGGGTCGAGCATGGTGTTGAGCACATCGACGAACGGCACTTCGGCAATCGCCGCGCCAAACAGCTGCGGGCGCTGGTTGAGCACCGCCCCGATCAGCAGGCCACCGGCACTGCCGCCGCTGATTGCCAGCTGTGGCGCGTTGGTAAAGCCATTGGCGATCAGGTGTTCGGCACAGGCAATGAAGTCGCTGAAGGTGTTCTGCTTGTGCTCCTGCTTGCCGGCGCGATACCAGGCTTCGCCCAGTTCACCGCCGCCGCGCACGTGAGCGATGGCGAACGCCATGCCGCGATCGAGCAGGCTCAGGCGGGCGTGGGAGAACCACGGGTCGAGGCTTTCGCCATAGGCGCCATAGCCGTACAGGTAGAGCGGAACCGGCTTGCCAAGTGCTTCGCGCTTGACCACCAGGCTGATCGGCACTTGCGTGCCATCGGGCGCCGTGGCCCACAGGCGCTGGCTGACGTAGGCGTCGGCGTCGAACGGGCCAAGTACCGGGGTTTGCTTGAGCACTTTCTGCTCACCGCTGACCAGTTCCAGCTGGCGGATTTGCGCCGGACGGTTCAATGCTTCGTAGCGCAGGCGAATCCGCTCGCTGACGAATTCCAGGCTGTTCTGCACGTGCAGGCTGTAGGCTGCGTCCGGCAGTTGCACCCGATAGCTCGGCAGGTCCTGGGGATGAACTTCGATCACCGGCAAGCCGCCGACCCGCAGGCTCAGGGTCATGGCGCCGGCATTCAGGCTCATGCCATCGATCATCACCGTGTTGCTGTGGGGGATCAGGCTCTGCCAGTCGGCCTCGGCTGGGGCCACGCCGCGATCGACAGCGGTGTACAGGGCAAAATTGATGCCGTCGCGATTGGTGCGGATGAACCAGGTCCATTGGCCATCGAGCGCGCCGTGGTCAACGTCGTACTCATGGTTTTCCACCCGGGGCGCTACGCAGGTGAAGGGCATTTGTGGCAGGTTGGCGTCGAGCACCCAGACTTCGCTGGTGGTCTTGCTGCCCACGGACAGCAGCAATTGCTGTTCGGAGCTCGAACGGTAGCAGTGCATGAAGAAGCGGCCGTCCGTTTCATGGAACACTTCTTCGGCCGCCGTGCCGTCCAGGCGATAGCGCAACAGCTTGTGCGGGCGATGGGTGTCGTCCAGTTCGCCGAAAAACAGGGTCAGGCTGTCGTTGGCCCAGGTCATGCTGCCGTCGCAATCCTGGAACTCCAGTTCACTGACGCGACCGTCGGACAACTCCTTGACGAACAGCGTGTAGATTTCGTCCCCCGTGGAATCGATGCTGTAGGCCAGGCGCTGGTGATCGGGACTGATGCTGAACGCGCCGAGGGAAAAGAAGCCGCCTTTGGCCAATTCGTTGGGGTCCAGCAGCAGTTGTTCCTGGCTTTCGTCGAGCAACAGGCTGTCGTCGGCCGGGCGGGGGCAGCGGTAGTGGCGGGCGTACTCGTCACCTGCCGTGGTGCGCGTGTAGTACAGGTAGGGTCCCCAGGGCGAGGGCAAGGACAGGTCGGTTTCAAGAATCCGGCCCTTGATTTCCTCGAACAGGGTTTCACGCAAACCCGCCTGATCGGCGGTTTGCGCCTCCTGATAACGATTTTCAGCCTTCAGGTAGTCGAGCACCGCAGCGCTGTCGCGCTCCTGCAGCCAGGCGTACGGGTCGGATCCTTCGGCCTTGTGGGCAATCGGGGCGTCAGAAACGTTGGCGGATAGGGGCATGAAGGATTCTCGGACAATGTACTGAATAGGGACTGTCAGCTCCTACATGAAGGAGCCTGATGGACGAAAAGCCGTTATCATAAGCGCCTCTTTGCCTGCCTTGCCATGGACACCATGACCGAGAACGACTATCTGATCGCTTGGGGCCTCTACGCCTTTGCCGCTTTGGGCTGCCTGCTGGTGTGGATGCGCATCACCCGCTGGATGTGGCGCTGGCTGCGCGAACCCCTGCGCCTGCTGGTGGCGGTGCTGCTGTTCAGCCCGACCATCATCGACCCGGTGAAGGAAAAAGTGGCCCCGGCCATTGCCATCACTGCCCTTGACCTGTTGTTCAAGGTCGGCAACAACGCGTGGCGGGCGATTTCCGACCTGTTCATGTACGGCATGATCGCTTTCGGTATCTACCTGGTGTTCGTGGCGATTCGTTTCGTTCTCGAGCGTGGCGCCAGGGCCCGCAAAGAGCAGGCGGCTGCCGCCCAGGCCGCGATCCGTGCCGACGAGCCGGAAGAGGATCACCCCTTCGGCGGGGCCGGCGATGATCGTTACGGCCGTCCGCCGGTGCCGGGCAATCCCCAGCGGATGCGCGTCGAACCCCGTCTGTAACCGTGCCCCTGCCATAAAGCGAGAGTTTGAGCATGTGTGAGTTATTGGGCATGAGCGCCAATGTCCCGACCGATATCGTGTTCAGCTTCACCGGGCTGATGCAGCGCGGTGGGCGTACCGGGCCACACCGGGACGGTTGGGGCATCGCCTTCTACGAAGGCCGGGGTTTGCGCCTGTTCCAGGACCCGGCGGCGAGCTGCGAGTCGGAAGTCGCGAACCTGGTGCAACGCTACCCGATCAAGAGCGAAGTGGTGATCGGGCATATCCGCCAGGCCAACGTCGGCAAGGTCTGCCTTTCCAACACCCATCCGTTCGTGCGCGAGTTGTGGGGGCGTAACTGGTGCTTCGCCCATAATGGCCAGTTGGCGGATCTGCAGCCCCTGGCCAGCTTCTACCGCCCCGTTGGCGATACCGACAGCGAAGCGGCGTTCTGTGACCTGCTCAACCGCGTGCGGGCTGCATTTCCTGAGCCCGTGGAGGTCGAAGAACTGCTGCCGGACCTGGTCGCTGCCTGCGCCGAGTATCGCAGCAAGGGCGTGTTCAACTGCCTGCTCAGCGATGGCGACTGGCTGTTCTGCTATTGCTCGACCAAACTGGCGCAGATCACCCGTCGTGCCCCGTTCGGCCCAGCGCGCCTGAAGGACGTCGATGTGATCGTCGACTTCCAGGCCGAAACCACGCCCAACGATGTGGTCACGGTGATCGCCACCGAGCCCTTGACCGAAAATGAAACCTGGACCCGCTACGAGCCAGGCCAATGGAGCCTGTGGCGACGCGGTGAATGCGTCAGTCAGGGCCGCACCGAATAAGGATCTTCCCCCATGTTGCTCAGTTATCTACGGCTGGTGTTGTTTGCGGCGGGCCTGTTGATCGGTGTCCAGGTGCCGGGGTTCATCAATGATTACGCCAAGCGGGTCGAAGCTCACTTGATTGAAGCGCAGGCCGGGCTGAGCGGGTTCCAGAACACCGCCAATCAATTCTTCAAGGGCGACATGCAGGCCCTGGTCGCCCATTATCGCGCCAGTGAAGACCCGATCTTTCGCAGCGACGCCGACAGCCTGGGCCACCTGCTGACTCGCCAGGTGGCGTTGGACAAGCAGTTCCAGGCGATGCAAGGGCCGTGGTACATCCGCTTCCTGCAAGTGGTGCTGGCCGCGGATCCGGACATTCGCAAGGAAACCTGGAACGGCTACAGCTACCAGATCCTGTTGACCCCGGAGGCGATGATCTGGGGCATGAGCGGCGCGTTGCTGCTGTCGTTCGGGATCGAGTGCCTGTTCCGCCTGATCGATTGGGTGGTGCTGGGCGGCAAGCGCCTGCGCCAGAGCCGGCCGATCGAAGAGCGGGATTTGCGCGGTTTGTAGGAGCTGGCTTGCCAGCGAATCAAGCGATGCGGTGTGTCAGGCATTGCGCCTTCGCTGGCAAGCCAGCTCCTACAGGTCAACGTTGCAAAACGATGTAATTGTCACCCACCCGACGCGCATACCCCTCCAGCACCTGCTGGCACAACGTCACAATCTCCTCGACCCATTCCACGCCCACTCGCCACGACACCACCACTTGCAGGTCCGGTGGTCGCTGGTCGATGTCCAGCAAGGTCAATTCACCCCGTGCCAGTTCCTCGGCCACCAGCACCGGCGGCAAGGCACCGATGCCAAAGCCGTCACGCAGCAACCGGGTGATCGCCGAGACCGAGTTCACGCAGTTCAGCCGCGGCGCCAGCACGCCGTTGGCCTGCATCAGGGCGAGCACTTCCTGATGGGGGTGGGAATTTTTCGAGTAGGTAATGATCCGCTCGTTCGCCAGGTCCGCGATGCCTGAGTAGTCGCGGTTGTAGAGCGAATTGCTGGCGACGATCCAGCCCATGGGGTGGCTGGCCAGTTCCAGGCTGCGCACGCTTTCCTGGCGCAGCAGATCGGTTTGCAGGATGACATCGAGAAAGCCTTTTTGCAGCTGATCGCAGAGGTTGAGCGAGGTATCGGCCACCAGTTCGATTTCCACCAGCGGGTAGTGATCGGTCATCTGCGCCACCAACGGGCTCAGCCAGGTGTGGATCACCGTGTCCATCACGCCGATGCGCACCCGACCGGCCTTGCTCGAACGGGTCTCGATCGACTGCTTGAGCGCCTGCATGGTGTCCATCATCTGCTCGGCGTATTCGAGCACTTTCAAGCCTTCCGGCGTCAGGCTCACACCGCGTGAGTCGCGAAGGAACAGCTTCACCCCAAGCTCACCTTCGAGCACGGCGATGCGGCTGGAAATCGACGCCTGGGTGGTGAAGAGCTTGTCGGCGGTGAGGCGGAAACTCTTGAGCCGGGCGACCCAGACGAATGTCTCGAGAAACTTCAGGTTCATGTGATCAAGTTTTTCTTATGGCTAGGGCGGGTTTTTATTAGTTGGACGCAGAGGGCTGGCGCGTCCAAGAATCGACACATCCGGTTCCCACGATAGGCGTCGTCGGGGCTCAGAACAATACCAATAAAACCAGCGCGGAGATTTGCCATGAGTGCGCCCGACACCACCGCCATTCCGAAAGCCACGGCTCGCCCCGGACCTTTCGACTGGTATCGCAACATCAATCAGCAGGAACGCCGCACCTTCTGGAGCTGCAAGATCGGCTATGGCCTGGATGGCATGGACACCCAGATGCTCAGCTTCGTGGTGCCGACCCTGATTGCCATGTGGGGCATCACCACAGGCGAAGCCGGGCTGATTCACACCAGCACGCTGATCGCTTCGGCCATTGGTGGCTGGGTGGCGGGGATTCTCTCCGATCGCATCGGTCGTGTGCGCACCTTGCAACTGACCGTGCTGTGGTTTGCCTTCTTCACCTTCCTTTGCGGTTTCGCGCAAAACTACGAACAACTGCTGATTGCACGGACCCTGATGGGCTTCGGTTTCGGCGGCGAATGGACGGCCGGCGCGGTGCTGATCGGCGAAGTGATCCGCGCCCAGGACCGCGGCAAGGCCGTGGGCATGGTGCAATCGGGCTGGGCGCTGGGCTGGGGCCTGACCGCGATCCTGTACGCGCTGCTGTTCTCGATCATGCCGCCGGAAGACGCCTGGCGCGCACTGTTCATCCTTGGCATCGTGCCGGCGATTTTCGTGATCTTCGTTCGCCGCCTGGTCAAGGACCCGGAAATCTACCGTGAAGCCAAGGCCAAGGAGGCCCCGAGCAATCCCTCGAAGTTCTACGAGATCTTCGCCCCCGGCATGCTCTTCACCACGATTCGCGCTTCGCTGCTGACCACCGGTGCGCTGGGTGGCTACTACGCCATCACGTCCTGGCTGCCGACCTTCCTGAAGAACGAACGCGGTTTGAGCGTACTCGGCACGGGTGGTTATCTGGCGATGGTGATCGTCGGTTCCTACGTCGGTTATGTCATCAGCGCCTATTTGACCGACATCCTCGGTCGCAAAAAGAACTTCATCCTGTTCGCCGTCGGCTCGTTCACCATTGTGCTGCTGTATACCCAATTGCCGGTCAGCAACGGCGTGATGCTGTGGCTGGGCTTCCCACTGGGCTTCTTCGCCTCGGGGATTTTCAGCGGCATGGGTTCGTTCCTGACCGAGCTGTTTCCAACGCGGATCCGCGGTTCGGGCCAAGGCTTTTGCTACAACATCGGTCGGGCGCTGGCGGCGTTGTTCCCGCTGCTGATCGGCCTGCTCAGCCAGACGGTGCCACTGAGCGTGGGCATCGGGGCCTTTGCGGCAGTGTCCTACGGCGTGGTGATCCTCGCGGCCCTGAGTTTGCCGGAAACCCGTGGCAAGCAACTCGACGCCCAGTAACTGATAACCTGCGGGCATGTCCTACGGATATGTCCGGCAGCTAAAAAGAATAAAGCCTACAGGAGTGTTCATCGTGAGCCGCCTGCTATTGAACTGCGACATCGGCGAGAGTTTCGGTAACTGGACCATGGGTCTGGACGCGGAGGTCATGCCCTTCATTGATTGCGCCAACATCGCCTGCGGTTTCCATGCCGGCGACCCGAGCATCATGCGCAAGACCGTCAGCCTGGCCCTCAGCCACGGTGTGCAGATCGGCGCGCATCCGGCCTATCAGGACCTGGTCGGTTTTGGCCGCCGCTCCATGGCCTATACCGCCCAGGAACTGCAGGACATCCTGCATTACCAGATCGGCGCCCTCGACGGCATCTGCCGGGCCCAGGGCGGGCGGGTCAGCTACGTCAAACCCCACGGCGCGATGTACAACGACATGATGGCCAACCCTGCGCAACTGCGCGCCGTGCTGCAAGCGGTGGCGTCCTATGATCGCAGTCTGCCGTTGATGCTGATGGCCACCCGCGACAACAGTACCGCGCAGCAGCTGGGCGAAGAGTACGGCGTGACCCTGTGGTTCGAAGCTTTCGCCGACCGCGCTTACGACAGCGCCGGCATGCTGGTCTCGCGGCAACTGCCAGGGGCGGTGCATCACGATCCAGAGAAAATCATCGAGCAGGCGTTGATCATTGCCCGTGGCGATCACCTCACCGCCAGTGACGGCAGCGCCTTGCACTTGCAGGCCAACACCCTGTGCGTGCACGGCGACAATGCCAGTTCGGTAGCCGCCGTGCGGCGCATTCGTGACGCTCTGAATCAGCAGGGCGCGTCATGAAACTGCGGGTAGAAGTGGTCGCGCTCGATTGCCTGATGGTGCGTCTGTTCGATGAAATCGCCGAAGCCAACATGCCATGGATGCTGGCGGCCAGCGAAAGTCTGCGGGCGGCGTTCAATGAACACCTGATCGACCTGGTGCCGTCCTACACAACCTTGATGGTGCATTACGACCTGACCGCGTTGAGCCCGACCCAGGCCCGGGAATTGATTGCCCAGGCGCTGATCGACCTGTCGCCCAATGCGCGCACCCGTGGCAAATGCCATGTGCTGCCGGTGTGGTACGACTTGAGTGTCGGTCCTGAACTGAGCCTGTTGTCACAGCGCAGCGGATTGTCGGTAGAGGACGTCATCCGCCGTCATAGCGAACGTGAGTATCAGGTGTTCGCCTTGGGCTTTGCACCGGGGTTCGCGTTCATGGGCCTGGTGGAAGAAGTACTCGCCGCACCGCGCCTGAGCACACCGCGCAAGAAAGTCGCCGCCGGCAGTGTCGGTATCGCCGAACGTCAGACGGCTGCCTATCCGGTGGTATCGCCGGGCGGCTGGAATCTGATCGGCCGCACACCGGCCAAATTGTTTGACCGCAACCGTGACGGCTACAGCCTGATGCAACCGGGCGATACCGTGCGTTTCGAAGCGGTGGGCCATGCCGAATTCATCAACCTGGGCGGTGACGACACGTCATTGGAGGCCCAGGCATGAGCCGTCTGACGATTGAAGCGAGTACACCGCTGTGCCTGTTGCAGGACGCCGGCCGTTTCGGCGTGAGGCACCTGGGCGTGACCCAGGGCGGCGCGGCTGATTGGCGTTCGATGTCCTGGGCCAACTGGTTGCTAGGTAACGGGCTGGATGCGCCGGTGATTGAAATCACCCTCGGCGGGTTCACCGTCGTGGCGCAAGACGATTGCGTACTGGCGTTGGCCGGGGCCGATCTGGGGGCGAAGGTGGACGGCGAGCCGCTGGCGCCGTGGCGCAGCTTCAGGCTGAACAAAGGCCAGCGTTTGCAATTCACCCAGCCATTGCTCGGCGCCCGGGCCTATCTGGCCGCGCCGGGTGGTTTCGATGCGCTGAAGGTGTTGGGCAGCAGCGCAACGGTGGTCCGTGAGGAACTCGGCGGCCTGGATGGCATGGGGCGTGCGCTGGATAAAGGCGCGAGTTTGAGCTATTCGGGCAATTCGTTGATGTTGCTGCGTGAATTGAGCGCAGATCAGCGCCCGGACCTGAGGCTTGATACGCCGTTGGACCTGGTGCTCGGTGCGCAGATCGGTGAGTTCAGCGGGCAGAGTCTGTTCGATGCGTTTAACAGCGTGTGGAGCCTCGACAGCCGTGCCGACCGGATGGGCATTCGCCTGTTGGGTACGGCGTTGCAGTATCAGGGCAAGCCGATGATTTCCGAGGGGATTCCATTGGGGGCTGTGCAGGTGCCGCCGGACGGGCAGCCGATCGTGCTGCTCAATGATCGGCAGACCATTGGCGGTTATCCGCGGTTGGGGGCACTGACGCCGTTGGCGCTGGCGCGGCTGGCGCAGTGCTTGCCGGGTGCGCAGGTGCGGTTGCGGCCGGTGGTGCAGGAAGTCGCGCATCGCGAGCAGGTCGAGTATTTGCATCGCTTTTTGAAACCCTAAAAGCATCGCGGGCAAGCCCGCTCCCACAGGGGTAGCGGGTGTTCACGAAATGTGTGAACAGCGCTGATCCTTGTGGGAGCGGGCTTGCCCGCGATGGCTTCAGTTCAGGCGCCAGCAATTATTTGGAAAGAAACCGCATCCCTTCCTCCAACCCCCGCAACGTCAGCGGATACATCTGGTCCTCAATCAAATCCCGAACGATATTGGTCGACGAGGTATAGCCCCAGGTGTCCTTCGGATACGGGTTGATCCAGATAAGCTTCTTGTACTTCTCCTTGAACCGCTGCATCCACACATAGCCGGCTTCTTCGTTCCAGTGCTCGACGCTGCCACCCGGCTGGGTGATTTCGTAGGGCGCCATCGCGGCGTCGCCGATGAAGATCACTTTGTAGTCGGCGCCGTATTTATGCAGCAGGTCCATGGTCGAGGTGCGCTCGGAGGTGCGGCGCATGTTGTTCTTCCACACCGATTCATAAATGAAGTTGTGGAAATAGAAGTACTCCAGGTGCTTGAACTCGGTCTTGCACGCCGAGAACAGCTCTTCGCAGATCTTCACGTGGGCGTCCATCGAGCCGCCGATGTCGAACAGCAGCAATAGCTTGACGGTGTTGCGCCGTTCCGGGCGCATCTGGATGTTCAGCAGCCCGGCATCCTTGGCGGTGTGGTCGATGGTGCCATCGATATCGAGTTCTTCGGCTGCACCCTGGCGGGCAAATTTGCGCAAGCGGCGCAGGGCGACCTTGATGTTGCGCGTGCCCAGTTCCACCGAGTCGTCGAGGTTCTTGTACTCGCGCTGGTCCCAGACTTTCACGGCCTTGCCTTGGCGCTTGCCGGCATCGCCGACGCGAATGCCCTCCGGGTTGAAGCCGCCGGAACCGAACGGGCTGGTGCCACCGGTGCCGATCCACTTGTTGCCGCCGGCATGGCGTTCCTTCTGTTCTTCCAGGCGTTTCTTGAATTCCTCGATCAGCTTGTCCAGGCCACCGAGGGACTGGATCGCCGCCCGCTCTTCGTCAGTCAGGGAACGTTCGAATTCCTTGCGCAGCCAGTCTTCCGGGATCAACGCCTGGAGGTGATCGTCGAGCTTTTCCAGGCCATTGAAGTAGGCGCCGAAGGCCCGGTCGAACTTGTCGAAATGCTTTTCGTCCTTCACCAGGATGGCTCGGGACAGGTAATAGAACTCGTCCATGTCGGCGAAGGTCACACGCTGTTTAAGCGCGTTGATCAGGTCCAGCAGCTCACGCACCGAGACCGGCACCTTGGCCGCACGCATTTCATTGAACAGATTGAGCAGCATGGCATTTGCCCCAGATGATCAACGACTGCCGCGACGGCTCATGAACGCCAGGCGCTCAAGCAGTTGCACGTCCTGTTCGTTCTTCACCAGCGCGCCTGCCAGCGGCGGGATGGCCTTGGTCGGATCGCGTTCGCGCAGCACCGCTTCGCCGATGTTGTCGGCCATCAGCAGCTTCAGCCAGTCCACCAGCTCGGAGGTCGAAGGCTTCTTCTTCAGGCCCGGCACCTTGCGCACGTCGAAGAACACGTCCAGCGCTTCGCTGACCAGGTCTTTCTTGATGTCCGGGTAATGCACGTCGACGATCCGCTGCATCGTGGTGCGGTCCGGGAACGCGATGTAGTGGAAGAAGCAGCGGCGCAGGAAGGCGTCCGGCAGCTCTTTCTCGTTGTTGGAGGTGATGATGATGATCGGGCGCTTTTTGGCCTTGATGGTTTCGTCGATCTCGTAGACGTAGAACTCCATCTTGTCGAGTTCTTGCAACAGGTCGTTGGGGAACTCGATGTCGGCCTTGTCGATTTCGTCGATCAGCAGGATCACGCGCTCCTCGGACTCGAACGCTTCCCAGAGCTTGCCCTTTTTCAGGTAGTTTCGAACGTCGTGGACCTTTTCCGTGCCCAGCTGCGAGTCGCGCAGGCGGCTGACCGCGTCGTACTCGTACAGGCCCTGGTGCGCCTTGGTGGTGGATTTGATGTGCCAGGTGATCAGCTTGGCGCCAAAGGAGTCGGCCAGTTGCTCGGCGAGCATGGTCTTGCCGGTGCCCGGTTCGCCCTTGACCAGCAACGGCCGCTCCAGGGTGATGGCGGCGTTGACCGCCAGCTTAAGGTCATCGGTGGCGACGTAGGCCTGGGTGCCTTCGAACTTCATCTGCTAATCCTCGAACGGTAACGCCGGCCTGAGCGAGGCAGGGCGGGGTGCAATAAAAGGTGCAATAAGGTGCAATCACATGGTCAGCCCCGACTATAACGCGCAGTTCGGTCGACTGTGAATGCAGACGGCTTATTCAGTCTCTGAATGGAGCGTCACATCTTGACTCAGTCAATCTTAACCGGCATCCGGCTTGGGTCGTTCATATTGGGCATTGAATGCCTGAATGAAACCATTGCGTAAAATCTGTAAAAACGCCTCGAACGCGCTGATATCTTTTTGATGGACGTTGCCGCGTAGCTCTACCCGGGTTGCAAACTGGTTCTTGGCCTGGTTTTTCAGCACGGTTTCAGAGCCGCCGACAAGAGCCTCCCAGATGGAACGAAAAATCCCTTTGTCCTTGTTTTCCACATCCTGTTGCCAGTTGAACACGTCGACATCCCTGAGCAGCGGTTTGATATAACCCGTCAATTTGGCTTTTTTCGCCTCCGCTTCGATGACCACATCGCCGTGGCCGGCATTGAAATCAAACTTGCCGTAGGCCGATGCGAAGTCGTTCATGCGTTTGAGCTGAATGTCCCGGGCCCGCATGCGAAACTCGAAATCCTCGAAGTTGCTCAGTGGATCGAACGTGGCCGTGGTTTCCAGGGGGGCGTGCCCCAGCAGCAGTGCCTTGCCTTCGAAGCGGGCGTCGCGCTTGCCTTTGGAATCGACCACGTTGGTCAGGTTGTAGATGTTCAGGTCCACTTTGGTGGCACTCAGGTTCACCGGTGGTTTGGAATTGAAGTTGCGAAAACTGACCTTGCCATCGTCAATCTGCACTTCGTTGAGGGTGATCGGCAGCAATTTACCCAGTTGGGCGCGCCAGTCGGTGCCTTCGCCGGTTTGCGAGTTTTTCTTGTTGGCCCCACCGTCGACGAAGTTGACCTCGGGCTTGACGAACTTCACTTCGGCGACCACCGCGTGGTCGTACCACAGGGAGTGCCAGCTGACCGAGAGGTCGATCAGTGGCGCATTGACGAAGGGGACAGGCACCTTGCCCTCGACCTTGACGATTTTCAGGCCATTGATCTTGTAGGCGCCGCGCCACAGGGCCAGGTCCACGTCGGCTATCTGGCCGCGGTAGTCACCCATGTTCGCCAGCCGGTCATTGAGGTAGTCGCGCACCAGGTAGGGCAGGGCGAAGTGCAGGGTAACCAGCAACACAACGAGGCCGGCGAAGCTCCATAACGGCCAGCGGTATCGACGTTTCATGGTGGTAATTCTCTGGCGTTCTATAGCCATTGACTGCGCTCACCTCCGGTCGTTCGACCTGACTGGACGCCCAAGGGCAAGAGGCTTACCTTGATGCCCTATTTCAATGCTGTCGTTAAGGACCCAGCCATGAGCCGTATCTACGCTGACAATGCCCATTCCATCGGCAATACGCCGTTGGTGCAGATCAACCGAATCGCGCCGCGCGGCGTCACCATCCTGGCCAAGATCGAAGGGCGCAACCCCGGTTACTCGGTCAAGTGCCGGATTGGCGCCAACATGATCTGGGACGCCGAAAGCACGGGCAAACTCAAGCCGGGCATGACCATCGTCGAGCCGACTTCCGGCAACACCGGCATCGGCCTGGCCTTCGTTGCCGCCGCCCGTGGCTACAAATTGATGCTGACCATGCCGGCATCCATGAGCATCGAGCGCCGCAAGGTACTCAAGGCACTGGGGGCGGAACTGGTGCTGACCGAACCGGCCAAGGGCATGAAAGGCGCAATCGAGAAGGCTGGGGAGATCGTCGCCAGTGATCCGGCGCGCTATTTCATGCCAGCGCAGTTCGACAACCCGGCCAACCCCGCCATCCACGAAAAAACCACCGGGCCCGAGATCTGGAACGATACCGACGGTGCCGTGGACGTATTGGTGGCAGGTGTCGGAACAGGCGGAACCATTACCGGCGTTTCGCGGTATATCAAGAATACCCAGGGCAAACCTATCGTCTCGGTGGCGGTGGAGCCCGCTGTATCACCGGTGATTTCCCAAAAGTTGGCCGGTGAGGAAATCAAGCCGAGTCCGCACAAGATTCAGGGCATCGGTGCCGGTTTTGTGCCGAATAACCTCGACCTGTCGATCGTTGACCGGGTAGAGCTGGTCACCGACGAGGAGTCCAAGGCCATGGCCCTGCGCTTGATGCAGGAAGAAGGCATCCTGTGCGGCATCTCCTGCGGCGCCGCGATGGCCGTGGCAGTTCGTCTGGCGGAGACCCCGGAAATGCAGGGCAAGACCATCGTGGTGATCCTTCCGGATTCCGGTGAACGTTACTTGTCGAGCATGCTGTTCAGCGATCTGTTTACCGAACAGGAGAATCAGCAGTAACCGCTGACGAAGGGTTCGAATGATGGAGAGGGGGCCTCCCTTCTTCATCAGGTGTGAGTGATCCGGATCAGCAAGTGTTCAGGCACCTTGTGTTAAGACATGCGTTGTTACGCATTGCTTGACACTGAATCTCGGGTTGCACGGGTTTTTCCCGTGATTGGCAGTGGTTACATGCCAACGGCCGCGTCGGGGAATGGCGTTGCGCAGATGTCTATCGATCAAGGAGGTGTTGATGAGCATGTCGGTTGCCGCGAAAGCGTCGTTGTTGCTGCTGTTCCTGGGCAGTACGCTCTATGTGCATATGCGTGGCAAGGCGCGCTTGCCGGTCTTGCGCCAATTCGTCAACCATTCCGCCCTGTTCGCCCCCTATAACGCCTTGATGTACCTGTTCTCCGGCGTGCCTTCAAAACCCTACCTGGACCGCAGCCGGTTTCCCGAACTCGATGTGCTCAAGGACAACTGGGAAGTTATCCGCGACGAAGCGATGCACCTGTTTGACGAGGGTTACATCCGCGCCGCGGAAAAAAACAACGACGCCGGGTTCGGTTCGTTTTTCAAGAAGGGCTGGAAGCGGTTTTACCTCAAATGGTACGACAAAACCTTGCCCTCGGCCGAGCGGCTGTGCCCGAAGACCGTGGCGCTGGTCAGCGCGATTCCCAATGTCAGGGGGGCCATGTTCGCCTTGCTGCCGGGGGGCTGTCATCTCAATCCGCACCGCGATCCCTTCGCTGGCTCCCTGCGCTACCACCTGGGGCTGGCGACGCCCAATAGCGACGCTTGCCGCATCTACGTCGATGGTCAGGCTTACGCCTGGCGTGATGGTGAAGACGTGATGTTCGACGAAACCTACGTGCACTGGGTCAAGAACGAAACCGAACAGACCCGGGTCATCCTGTTCTGCGACATCGAGCGACCGCTCAGTAATCGCTTGATCACCGGCATCAACCGCTGGATCAGCAGTCTGCTGGGGCGCGCCACCGCGCCGCAGAACCTTGCGAATGAACGCGTGGGCGGGATCAACCAGGCTTATGCCTGGAGCAAGCAATTCAGCGACAGGTCCAGTGGGGCGATCAAGCAGTGGAAACGCCGTCATCCCAAGGTCTACCGGGTAATGCGACCGGTATTGGCGATAGGCGTGCTGGTTTTGCTGGCTCATTGGCTGCTGGGCTGACACCTGTCGGCCAAAAGGGCGGGAAAAAAGATCGCCATCAGCCGATCTTTTTTTTTATTTCGGGGAGCTTTGCTATATTACGAATGTCGCCGGTAAATGCCGTCCGGGCGTCTAGAGAGTATATACGGAGCCGGTCGCAGAACTGGCGTGCGCTGAGTGCTCAAAACCTTATTCAACCCTTGCGACAGCACAATTGCCTTGGCCGTAACGCCATTGGGTCTAACCGGGCTGCGCGGGTTTCAAGCATGCCGGTTTGAATGGGCAATCCGTCTTTGAGAACCTGGGGTCCGATCCTCGCAACCTTACTGAAAAAAGGTCTGAATCAATGACCATCCTGGTAACTGGCGGTGCAGGCTTCATTGGGGCAAATTTCGTCTTGGAATGGCTGGCTCACTCCGACGAAACCGTAGTCAATCTGGACAAGCTGACCTATGCAGGCAACCTGGATAACCTCAGCAGCCTGACGGGCAATACGCAGCATGTATTCGTGCAGGGCGATATTGGTGACAGTGCCTTGGTCGAGCGCTTGCTCGAAGAGCACCAGCCCCGAGCCATTCTCAATTTTGCCGCCGAGTCGCATGTCGATCGCTCCATCCACGGACCGCAAGCCTTCATCGACACCAACATCGTGGGCACTTTCCGCTTGCTCGAAGCCGTGCGCGCCTACGCCAAGGGGCTGGCGAGCGATTCGCTGCAGGCTTTTCGCTTCTTGCATGTGTCCACCGACGAAGTCTACGGTTCGCTGGCCAAGGACGAAGCGGCGTTCAACGAAAGCCATGCGTATGAACCCAACAGCCCTTACTCGGCCAGCAAGGCCGCCAGCGACCACCTGGTGCGCGCCTACCATCACACCTACGGCCTGCCCGTACTGACCACCAACTGTTCGAACAACTACGGGCCTTATCACTTCCCGGAAAAGCTCATTCCGCTGATGATCGTCAACGCGCTGTCCGGACAGGCATTGCCGGTCTATGGCGATGGCCAGCAAATCCGCGACTGGTTGTATGTCAAGGACCACTGCAGCGCCATCCGCCGCGTGCTGGAGGCCGGCAGCGTGGGTGAGGTCTACAACGTCGGTGGCTGGAACGAAAAAACCAATCTGGAGATCGTGCACACCGTCTGCGCGTTACTCGATGAGCTACGTCCGCGTGCGGACGGCCAGCCCTACCATGCACAAATCAGCTACGTGACCGATCGGCCCGGGCACGACCGACGTTATGCCATCGATGCCCGCAAACTCGAACGTGAACTGGGCTGGAAGCCGGCAGAAACCTTCGAGACCGGCATTCGCAAAACCGTCCAGTGGTACCTGGACAACCAGGATTGGGTGCGCAATATCCAGTCCGGTGCCTACCGCGAATGGGTCGAGAAAAACTATGCCGGGCGCAGCGCATGAAACTGTTATTGCTCGGCAAGAACGGCCAGGTGGGGTGGGAGCTGCAACGCAGCCTTGCCCCCCTTGGCGAACTGTTGGCGCTGGACTCCGCAAGCCAGGAGTATTGCGGCGATCTGAATGATTTACCGGGGCTGGCGGCCACCGTGCAGCGCATCAAGCCTGACGTTATCGTTAACGCAGCGGCCTACACCGCTGTCGACAAGGCCGAAAGCGAAACGCAGCTGGCCTATCGGGTCAATGCCCAAGCGCCGGCAGTGCTGGCTCGAGAGGCGCTGCGGCTCAATGCCCTGCTGGTGCATTACTCCACCGATTATGTGTTCGCAGGGCTTGGCGACAGGCCCTGGCAGGAAAACGATCCGGTAGCGCCATTGAGTGTCTATGGCGCCAGCAAGTTGGCCGGTGAACAGGCGATTGCCACCAGCGGCTGCGCGCACCTGATCTTGCGGACCAGCTGGGTGTATTCCGCGCGGGGCAACAACTTTGCCACGACCATGCTGCGCCTGGCCCGCGAACGTGAACGCCTGTCCGTGATCGATGACCAGTTCGGCGCGCCAACCGGCGCCGAATTGCTCGCGGATGTGACCGCCCATGCCATCCGCAGCGTATTGGCCGACCCGCAATTGGGCGGGATCTACCATCTTGCCGCCACTGGCGAAACCACCTGGTGTCGCTATGCTCGTTTTGTACTCGAACACGCCGAGCGGGCAGGCATGAACCTCAAGGTTACCCCTGCCTTGGTCGACGCGATCGGCACCGAGGCGTACCCGACGCCGGCACGACGCCCAAGCAATTCCCGACTCAATACGCAAAAACTGCAAAAGGCCTTTGCGCTGAGCTTGCCTGACTGGAAAGTCGGCGTGACACGGATGCTCGCAGAAATACTGGAGAAATGAATATGCTCAATCGTAAAGGCATCATCCTTGCCGGCGGCTCCGGTACTCGACTGCATCCGGCGACCTTGTCCATCTCCAAACAGCTGCTGCCGGTTTACGACAAGCCGATGATCTACTACCCGCTGAGCACCCTGATGCTGGCGGGTATCCGCGATATCCTGATCATTTCCACGCCACAGGACACGCCGCGTTTCGAACAGCTGCTGGGGGATGGCGCCCGTTGGGGCCTGAACATTTCCTATGCCGTGCAGCCTTCGCCCGATGGCCTGGCGCAGGCCTTCATCATCGGCGAAGACTTTATCGGCAACGACCCCAGCGCCCTGGTCCTGGGTGACAACATCTATCACGGCCACGACTTCATTAACATCCTGCAAAGTGCCATGGCGCGTCAGTCTGGGGCGAGTGTCTTCGCCTATCACGTCAATGACCCGGAACGTTACGGCGTGGTCGAATTCGACGGCCAGGGCAAGGCGATCAGCCTCGAAGAAAAGCCACTCAAGCCCAAGTCGAACTTTGCAGTCACCGGGCTGTATTTCTATGACCAGGACGTGGTCGAGATGGCCAAGAGCATCAAGCCATCGGCGCGCGGCGAGCTGGAAATCACCGATATCAACAGTCTTTACCTGGAGCAGGGCAGGCTGTCGGTAGAAATCATGGGGCGCGGTTACGCCTGGCTGGACACCGGGACTCACGACTCACTGCTCGATGCAAGTTTGTTCATTGCCACGCTCGAGCGTCGCCAGGGCCTTAAGGTCGCGTGCCCTGAAGAGATTGCCTTCCGGCAGAAATGGATTGATGCCGATCAGCTGCAGAGACTGGCGGCACCCTTGGCGAAAAATGGTTACGGCCAGTACCTCAACCGTATTTTGCAAGCGGGTTGATGCCTGCAACCTTGCTTATATCGACAAGGCCTGAAGGATGTCTCCAGGCCCGTTCATTTGCTCAGCGCATGTTCGGCGCGTACCGAGTTCATGAACGCCTGCATCGCCGACGACTGGATGCGATGGCGGCGGGTGATCAGCCCGTAGGGTGGCAAGCGTGCTTCGAACTTGATCGGCAGCACCGCCAGCAGGTCACGACCGGGATAATCCTCGACCACCGACACCGGCGTGACACCGAGCATATCGGTCTGCTGGATCAACGAGAGCAAGGTCATGATCGAGGTGGTTTCGACGATGCTGCTCGGAATATCGACCCGCGCATTGTGGAACACCTGATTGATGATCGCGCGCATCGGGCTTGGTTGTTGTTGTAGCACCCAGGTCATGTTCTGCAATTCTGCCCAACCCAGTTGCTTCTCCTGCGCCAGCGGGTTCTGCGCACCGGCAATCACACACAGGGCTTCTTCACCCAGGCTGTCGAACAGCAGTTCTTCGGCCCGTGCTCCGGGCGGAATACGCCCCAGCACGATGTCCAGTTGATCCTGCAACAGCGCCTGCACCAGCACGTCGCTGGTGTCGACCTGGATGCTCATGGACAGGCGTGGATGGCTTTGCTTCAAGGTCGCGATGGTGCGGGTCAACAACCCCGAGGCCAGCGCCGGAATCGCGCCAACGGCGACCCGCCCCAGGTTGCCCGATTGCAGGGCCACCAGTTCTTCGCGCATGCCGCTGAGTTCGGCGAAGACCATGCGGGCGTAGTAGATGACGGTTTCCCCGAACGGGGTCGAGCGCATGCCCCGAGGCAGGCGTTCAAAGAGCTCGACGCCGAGCAAATCCTCAGCCTCATGCAGCATCTTGGTCGCTGCCGGTTGAGTCATGCCGATGTGGTCAGCGGCGCGTCGCAACGAGCCGAACTCTTCCAGCGCCAGCATCAGCCGTAGCTGGCGCAGTCGCAGTCGACTGTGGATCACATTGGCATCAGGAATTCGGGACATGGGCCGTACTCGCAATCAAGACTGCGGCAAGCCTGACAACAAATGTCAGGCGTTGCCAGCATTGCCGTGTCACAGCACCGATTTTGGCTTGGCGACCGGGGCTTTGCGCAGGCCGATCAGGGCTTGCAGCGCCTTGGAAATCAACGGCCAGAACAGCATCAACAGCGCTGCGGTGGTCAGGCCGCCCACCAATGGGTTGGACCAGAAGATCCCCAGGTGCCCGTCCGAGAACAGCATCGACTGGCGAAACGCATCTTCGGCCTTGTCGCCCAGTACCGCCGCCAGTACCAGCGGCGCGATCGGGTAGCCCAGCTTCTTGAACAGATAACCCAACGCGCCGAAACCAAGCATCAGCACCACGTCGAAGAACGAGTTGTGCACCGAATAGGCACCAATGGCGCAGACCATGATGATGATCGGCGCGATGATCGAAAACGGAATGCGCAGGATCGAGGCGAACAGCGGCACGGTGGCCAACACCACGATCAGGCTCACCACGTTACCCAGGTACATGCTGGCGATCAGGCCCCAGACGAAGTCATGCTGCTCCACGAACAGCGTTGGCCCCGGGTGCAGGCCCCAGATCATCAACCCGCCAAGCATTACCGCTGCGGTGGCAGAACCGGGAATGCCGAGGGTCAGCATCGGCAGCAAGGCGCTGGTGCCAGCCGCGTGGTCGGCGGTTTCCGGGGCGATCACGCCTTCGAGTTCACCCTTGCCAAAGTTGTCGCGGTTTTTCGAAAAACGTCGCGCCAGGCTATAGCTCATGAACGATGCGGCAGTCGGTCCGCCCGGGGTAATGCCCATCCAGCAACCGACCAGGGTGCTGCGCACGATGGTCCACCAGTAGCGCGGCAATTTGGCCCAGGTGCGCAGGATCACCATCGGGGTAATGCGCGCATGTTCGCCACGGAACACCAGGCCTTCTTCCACGGTGCAGAGGATTTCGCCGATGCCGAACAGACCGATCACTGCCACTTCGAAGCTGATGCCGGTCATCAGGATCGGCTGGTCAAAGGTCAGGCGCAGGTTGCCGGACACGGTGTCCATGCCGACCGCCGCCATGGCGAAACCGATCATCATCGCTACCACGGTTTTCAGCGGCGGGTTCTTACTCATGCCGATGAAGGTGCAGAACGCCAACAGGTACACCGCAAAGAACTCCGGCGAACTGAACGACATGGCGAATGCGGCAATCTTCGTCGACAGGAAGGTCAGCAACAACACCCCGGCCAGTGCCCCCAGCAAGGCCGAACTGAAGGCGGCGGTCAGGGCTTCGGCGGCGCGACCTTCGCGGGCCATCGGGTAGCCGTCGAACGTCGTCGCCACCGATGAGGGCTCACCGGGGATGTTGAACAGGATCGAGGTGATCGAGCCGCCAAACAGCGCCCCCCAATACATGCACGACAGCAGGATGATCGCCGACACGGGCGACATGGTGAACGTCAGCGGCAACAACAGTGCCACGCCATTGGGGGCGCCGAGGCCGGGCAACACGCCGACCAGGATGCCCAGCAGCACGCCGATCACCATCAGGCCGATGTGGCCCGGGGTCAGGATCAGGTTCATGCCTTGCAACAGGGAATCGAATTCGCTCATTTGAAGTTTCTCCCGACCAGGACAACCCAGTCGCCCAACGGGCCGGCATCCAGCGGGACCTTGAACCACAGCGCGAAAATCAGGTAGCTGGCCAGGACCGCGCCGAGGGATACCGTGGCGATCATCCATTTGCCGTAAGGCTTGGCGCGGACCTTGTCACGCCACATGAACCAGGCGATGAAGCACGCCGAGGCGACGTAGATGCCGGTCAACGGCATGGCAGCGACGAACAGGGCAATCGGGATGAACACCGACAGCACTTGCCTGAATGCACTGCGACTGACAAAGGCAATGCTCAGCGCTTGCCAGCGCACCACGGTCAACACGCCGTTGGCCACGCTCGCGGCGCAGAGCATCAGGCCGATGTAGAAGGGGAAGTAACCCGGCTCGGGGCCGGCATCACCCCAGCCGATACCTTGTTCGACGCTGCCGAACATCACCACCACGCCGATCAGCGCGGTGAAGAGTGTCAGGCCGAGTTCGACCCAACGGGTGCCGACCAGCGCGGGTGAATCCGAAGAATGAGACATGCAGACACCTCCAGCAGATAACGGCCGCCCGCAGGCGGGGCGGCCGCGACAACGTCAGTTTTTCAACCAGCCGGCTTCCTTGAAGACCGGGGTGACGCGGGCGGTGTCTTTTTCGATGTAGGCGGTCAGCGGCTCACCCTCGAGGAAGGTCGGCACCAGTGCGTTCTGCTTGACGTAGGTCTTGAACTCCGGGGTTTCAGTGACTTTACGCATCAGCTCGACATAAAACGCGCGCTGCTCGGCGGAGATGTCGCCGGGCATGAACACGGTGCGCGGGAAGCGGTATTGATCGATGCCCAGGCCTTGTTCGTGGCAGGTCGGCACGTCGGCCCAGGATTTGTCACCGGCGACTTTCTCGGTGTAGCTCATGCGCTCCTTGCTGAAGACGCAGAGCGGTTCGACCTGGTCGCCACGCCATTGGCTGATGCTTTCGCTGGGGTTGTTGACGTTGGCGGCGATGTGTTTGCCGGCCAGCTGGGTGGCAGCTTCACTGCCGCTCTTGAACGGGATGTACACCAGTTTGCTGTTGGTGGTCTGGTTCAGCAGCAGGGTCAGGGTCTGGTCGACATCCTTGGACTGGCTGCCCCCCATGCGCAGGTTCGACGGGTCGGCCTTGACCGCTTCGTAGAAGCTTTTCGCATCCTTCCAGGGTGCGCCTTTGTAGCTCCAGAGAATGAAGTCATCCTCGGCCACGGCGGCAATCGGCGTCAGCTCCTGCCATTGATAGCCGAGCTTGGACACCAGCGGCAACAGGTAGATGTTGTTGGTGCCGATCACCAGTTTCTCGGCATCGCCCTTGTTCATCTTCATGTCGAGAAAGGCTTCGGCACCATTGCCGCCGCCCTTGTTGAGGACGATGGTATTGACGTCGAGCAACTTGTGCGTGGTGATGATCGACTGGATCAGGCGACCCAGCTGGTCAGTACCGCCACCGGGGCCACCGGCGACAACGATTTCGACGTTCTTGTCCGGTTGCCAGGCGGCGTGGGCCAGGACGGGAAGGGCGCCGACGGCGACCAGCGTGCAGCCAAGAAACAGACGGGAAGTGCGACGGACGAATGCATTTCGCATGATGGAAGAGCCTCGTTTTTGTAGTTGTTATAAGTGACTTGTTGCGTTCGAAAAGCTGCAAGCCTGGGCCGAGTGTGGGAAGCCGCAGTCGCCGCGTCTAGTCAAAACAATACATACACCGATAGCCTGGGGTTATAGCTGGCCAAATTAAGCCGGTCTTCTGTAGGAGCTGGCTCGCCAGTGAAGGGGCCCGCCATCCCGATTCAAGATTAAAGACCGCCTTCGCCGGCAAGCCGGCTCTTACAGAAAAGAATGCGTTCAACATTGAAAGGTGGTTGAAAGCACCGCATGCCATAACCCGAGGCTATCGCCTGATTTCAAGTTTTGATTAGACGGTTATCACCGGGCCTTCGATAGTGCTCACAATGTCGCACAAGAATAATAAATCGAGGTACGCACCATGGCTCGTTCCAGTGCTTCCCTGCATCTGCCCGGCGCAGATGCCGCACCCGCAGTCGCGGCAATACCGCAAGTGACGACCGCCAGGGCCAGCAACGTACGCTGGCGGATCTTCGCGATCATCTTTGCGCTGACCATGGTCAACCTGATCGACCGGGTTTCGCTGTCCATCGCCATGCCGACCATCGCCCACGAATTTTCCCTCACGCCGAGCATGCAGGGCTTGATCCTCAGCAGCTTCTTCTGGGCCTACGCGCTGTTGCAGATTCCGGGTGGCTGGTTGATCGATCGCTTCGGCCCGCATCGGGTCATCAGTTGGTCCACCGGGTTGTGGGGCACGTTCCAGGTGTTGGCGGCGTTCGCCACGGGCGGCCTGTCGTTGTTGTTTGCCCGCGTGGCCTTGGGGGCCTCGGAAGCGCCGCTGTTTCCGTCTGGCGGCAAGCTGATCTCCTCATGGCTGGCACCCAGCGAACGCAGTCGCGGTGCGGTGTTGATGGACAGCGGCAGCCCGTTGGGCGTGGCGCTCGGCGGGTTGATCATTGCCTACCTGATTGCTTCGCTGGACTCCTGGCGCCTGGCATTCGTGATTGCCGGTGTGGCGACCCTGTTGCTGGCCTGGCTGGCGCGGCGTTATCTGCGTGATGACCCGTGCGGTCACCCGCAGGTCAATGCCCTGGAGCTGGCGAAGATCAACGCCGGGCGCGCCACGCCGGCCGCCGAAGCCGCACGGGCACCGGTCAAGGGCCTGGGCATTGCCGCCCGTTCCCTGAGTGGATTGCTGATCGGTCGTGCCAGTTGGGCGATGGTGTATTTCGGCCTGCTGACCTGGGGGCCGAGCTATCTGGCGCAAGCCCGGGGGTTTGATATCAAGGGCATTGGCGCGGCAACCTTCGTGATTTTCGTCTGCGGCGCACTGGGCTCGTTGACCGGTGGTTTCCTCTGCGACGGCTTGATCCGCAAGGGCGTGCGTCGCGGGGTGGCGGTCAAGAGCCTGCTGGCGTTTTCCGGCCTGGTGGCCCTCGGCGCGTTCCTGCTGCTGCCGACCCTGAGCGATCCTTTTGCGGCCGTGGCGCTGTTGGCCATGACCGCGTTTTTCCTGATGTGGGGCAGTCTCTACTGGAGCTTCCCGGCGTTGCTGGCAGCGCCGGCGCGGGTTGGGTTGATCGGTGGCGTGATGAACATGGCCGGCAGCACCGGCGGTATCGCGGTGCCGATCCTGGTGGGGGTGATCCTGCAAATGAGCGGTGGCTTCGCCCCTGTGCTCGGGTTCTTTGCCGCATGCTCGGCCGTGTTTGTGCTGGCGACTTTATTCATCAGTCTCGACGAGGTGCGTTATGGCTGAGCGTTGGAATGGACCGATCATCGATGCCCATCATCACTTCTGGGACCCCTCGATCAATGACCATCCGTGGCTGGCGCCCGAAGCCAATGTTGCGTTTCGCTACGGCGATTACACCGCGATCAAGCGCCGCTATTTTCCCGAGGATTACTTCGCCGATGCCGGTGAGCATCGGGTGGTGCAAACGGTGTATGTCGAGACCGAATGGAACCCCCAGGACCCGATTGGCGAAACCCGTTTCATCGAGCAACTGGCCGCCCGTTACGGGGTACCCAACGCGATCGTCGCGCAAGCCTGGCTCGACCACCCGGACGCCGTTGCGGTGCTGGCCGAGCAGGCCACCTACAAGTGTGTGCGCAGCGTGCGGCACAAACCCGGCGGGCCGACGTCACCCGAACAGTTCGGGCGAGTGCGCAGCCTGATGAGCGACGAGCACTGGCGGCGCAGTTACGCCGCGCTGGAGGGACTGGGCCTGCACTTTGACTTGCAGACCCCCTGGTGGAACCTGCCCGAGGCCGAACGGCTGGCCCGGGACTTTCCCGGCATCACCCTGATTCTCAATCACGCCGGGTTGCCCAACGACCGCAGCGCCGAAGGTTTGGCGGGGTGGCGGGCGGCGATGGCGCGGTTGGCGCAGTGGCCGAACGTGCAGGTCAAGATCTCCGGCCTGGGCCAGGCGGGCCGAGCGTGGCGCGCCATCGACAACGCCTGGATCGTGCGCGAAATCATCGCGATGTTCGGTACCCGACGGGCGATGTTCGCCAGCAACTTCCCGGTGGACAGTCTGTGTGGCTCGTTCGATGACATCTACAGCGGTTTCAAATTCATCGTCGCCGATCTGCCTCTGGCCGATCAGGAGCGACTGTTCTACAGCAACGCGCAGCGAATCTATCGCTGCGAACCTTGCGCCATTGACCGGGCGCTGCCTGAATCCTTGAGGAGTGAAGCATGAACAAGACAACCATCGCGATGGTCCTGGGTGACCCGGCGGGCATCGGCCCGGAACTGATCGCACGCTTGCTCGGCGAGCCCGACGTACGCGGCCAGGCCAACGTGATTCTGATTGCCGACGAAGCGGAAATGCGCCGCGGCATGCGCATCGCCGGGGTGGAGTTTCCCTATCGCCGGGTGGAGTCGCTGGAGCAGCTGTCTTTCGTCGATGACACACCGCTGTTCTACGATTTCCGCGGCGACACCGTCGGTGAATTTTCCCGCAGCGAGGCCAGCGTCATTGGCGGCCGCTACAGCCTCGACACCCTGGAAATCGCCCTGCGCCTGACCGAGGCCGGGACCACCGACGCGGTGCTGTTCGGGCCGTTGAACAAGACCTCGCTGCACATGGCCGGCATGGCCCACAACGATGAGTTGCACTGGTTCGCCGAACTGCTGGATTTCCACGGACCGTTCTGCGAATTCAACGTGCTCGACAATCTCTGGACTTCACGGGTGACTTCTCACGTGGCGTTGGCCGACGTCTCGGGGCTGCTCAGCCAGGAGCGGGTGGTGGAAGCGATTCAACTGATCGACACCGCGTTGAAGCGCAATGGTCTGGAGAAACCGCGCATCGGCGTCTGCGGATTGAACCCGCACAACGGCGACAACGGCTCGTTTGGCCGCGAGGAACTGGACATCATCGGTCCGGCAGTGCGCAAGGCCCAGGCGTTGGGGATCGCGGCGGAAGGACCGTACCCGGGCGACACGATTTTCCTCAAGGTCCAGGGCGACGCCAGTGCCTTTGACGCGGTCGTCACGATGTATCACGACCAGGGGCAGATCGCGATCAAGTTGATGGGCTTCTCCCGTGGCGTGACGGTGCAGGGCGGCTTGCCGATCCCGATCACCACCCCGGCCCATGGCACCGCATTCGACATCGCGGGGCAGGGCAAGGCCAATGTCGGTGCGACGCGCCAGGCGTTCGAGATTGCTTGCCGGATGGGTGGTAACAGCTACTGACTTTCAAAAACACGCAACACCCTTGAAGGAGCTGGCTTGCCAGCGATAGCGGTCTATCAGTCAGCACACAGGTGACTGACATGCCGCTTTCGCTGGCAAGCCAGCTCCTACAGTTTTATGGAATGCCTGATAACTCGAACTACCGGATAACTGCTTTTTCCTATCACCCCAGGTTATCGCCGGATACGCATAAGTGATTATCCGCAGCCACCGGGCGCTGGCTACAGTCGCTCCATCGAATGCCTGGCACCGGTCAGCCGAGCGGCTCCAGGCAGCGACACAACAATGACAAGAAGCCGGCAGCGCAAGGAAACTGTATTCATGAAAATCAAAGCGATCCGTACCCGCGTTTTCGAGTGGAAAGGCAAAGTCGTCCCACCTCAAGCGCACTTCTGCACCAATGCCAGCGATATCCTGTTCGAGCGCGGCGACGCCATGGGCTCGTTCCGTTTCCACGGCTGGCTTGTGGTGGAAGTCGAGACTGACAACGGCCTTATCGGCATCGGCAACTGCGCCCTGGCGCCGCGGGTGGCCAAGGAAATCATCGACACCTACCTCGCTCCCATCGCGATTGGCGAAGACCCGTTCGACAACGAATACATCTGGCAGAAAATGTATCGCCAGAGCCACGCCTGGGGGCGCAAAGGCATCGGCATGGCAGCCATCTCGGCGATCGACATCGCCATCTGGGACATCATGGGCAAGGCGGTCAACAAGCCGGTGTTCAAGCTGCTCGGCGGCCGTACCAAGGAAAAGATCTGGACCTACGCCTCCAAACTCTACGCCAACGATAACCTCGACCTGTTCCTCGAAGAAGCCCAGGGTTATCTGAACCAGGGTTTCACCGCGCTGAAAATGCGCTTCGGCTACGGTCCGAAAGACGGCCCGGCGGGCATGCGCAAGAACATCGAGCAAGTGCGTGCCTTGCGTAACCTGGCCGGCCCCGACGTCGACATCATGCTCGAATGCTACATGGGCTGGACCCTCGAATATGCCCGGCGCATGTTGCCCAAGCTGGCCGAGTTCGAGCCGCGGTGGCTGGAAGAGCCGGTGATCGCCGACGACATCGAGGGTTACATCGAGCTGAAAAAAATGGGGATCATGCCGATCTCCGGCGGCGAGCACGAGTTCACTTCCTACGGCTTCAAGGACCTGCTCGAACGTCGCGCTGTCGACGTGATCCAGTACGACACCAACCGCGTCGGCGGCATCACCGCCGCGCGCAAGATCAACGCCATGGCCGAGGCCTGGTCAGTGCCGGTCATTCCCCATGCCGGGCAGATGCACAACTACCACCTGACCATGTCCACCACCGCCTCGCCGATGGCTGAGTTCTTCCCGGTGTTCGACGTCGAAGTCGGCAACGAACTCTTCTACTACGTGTTCAAGGGCGAGCCGCAACCGGTCAACGGCTACATCCAGCTCGACGACAACAAACCGGGCCTGGGCCTGGAAATCTCCGATGAGTACCTGAGCGACTTCAACATCATCGAGTGACCCTGTGGTGAGCCACTTATCCACGACTTTCCGGAGGGCGACATGCGCCTGATTCAATTCGAAAACACTGCCGGTGAACGCCAGGTCGGGCTCGTCGACGGGGCACAAGTCCAGGTGCTCAACGGCACCCGCAACACCCGCGAACTGGCACTCGCGGCGATCCGCGCCCAGCGCAGCCTGCAAGAAGAAGTCGCCTTGCGTGGCACGCAGCCGGGTCCGGACTACGCACAGCTGTTGCAGCAGGGCCAGGTCCTGCCACCGCTGGACCACGAAGACCCGGCCCATTGCCTGATCAGCGGCACCGGCCTGACCCATCTGGGCAGCGCTTCGACGCGGGACAAAATGCACCAGCAGGAAGGCGCTGTCGAAGCCGGCATGACCGACACCATGCGCATGTTCAAATGGGGTGTGGAGGGCGGCAAACCAGCCACCGGGCAGGTTGGTGCGCAGCCGGAATGGTTCTACAAGGGCGACGGCAGCATCGTCGTGCGCCCCGGCGCGGACTTCCCGGTGCCGCCCTTTGCCGAAGACGCCGGTGAAGAACCGGAGCTGACCGGACTCTACGTGATCGGTGACGACGGCCAGCCGTATCGCGTGGGTTATGCCTTGGGCAATGAGTTCTCCGACCATGTCATGGAACGGCGCAACTACCTGTACCTGGCCCACTCGAAACTGCGCTATTGCGCCTACGGACCGGAGCTGCGCGTCGGAGAATTGCCCAGGCACCTGGTCGGCACCTGCCGCATCAAGCGCAATGGCCAAACGATCTGGGAGAAGGAGTTTCTCAGCGGCGAGGACAACATGTGCCACAGCCTGGCCAACCTCGAGTTCCACCACTTCAAGTATGCGCAGTTCCTGCGCCCCGGCGATGTTCATGTGCACTACTTCGGCACCGCCACGCTGTCGTTTGCCGACGGCATCAAGACCCAGCCGGGAGATCGCTTCCAGATCAGCCTCGATGAGTTCGGTGCGCCACTGGTGAACGGTATCGGCGAAAGTGCCCAGCCGTTGCCAATCGGTCAGGTGCGCACACTCTGACCCCTGTAGGAGCCGGCTTGCCGGCGAAAGCGATTTCGCACGCGACGCAGATGTTTGCCGTGCCATGGCTCTCGTCAGCAAGCCGGCTCCTACAGGTCTGCAATCGATCAAGGAATCCGCAATGACCACAATACTCGGACACAACTACATCGGCGGCCGCCGCAGCGCCAACGGCAACCTGCAGCTGCAAAGCCGCGACGCCACCAGCGGCGAGCCATTGCCCGGCACCTTCTTCCAGGCATCCGAAGCCGAAGTGGACGCGGCCGCCAAAGCCGCCGCCGCGGCGTACCCGATCTACCGTAACCTGAGCGCGGAAAAACGCGCGACGTTCCTCGATGCCATCGCCGATGAAATCGATGCGCTGGGCGATGACTTCGTCGCCACCGTGTGCCGCGAAACCGCGTTGCCCGCCGGGCGTATCCAGGGTGAACGCGGTCGCACCAGCGGCCAGTTGCGCTTGTTCGCCAAGGTGCTGCGTCGCGGTGATTTCTATGGCGCACGCATCGACCGCGCGTTGCCGGAGCGCCAGCCATTGCCGCGCCCGGATCTGCGGCAGTACCGCATCGCCCTGGGGCCGGTGGCGGTGTTCGGCGCGAGCAACTTTCCGTTGGCATTCTCCACGGCCGGCGGCGATACCGCTTCGGCTCTGGCCGCCGGGTGCCCGGTGGTGTTCAAGGCCCACAGCGGGCACATGGCAACCGCCGAGTGGGTGGCGGACGCCATCATCCGCGCCGCCGAGCGCACCGAAATGCCGGCCGGGGTGTTCAACATGATTTATGGCGCTGGCGTCGGTGAATGGCTGGTCAAGCACCCGGCGATCCAGGCGGTGGGTTTCACCGGCTCGCTCAAGGGGGGCAATGCCCTGAGCCACATGGCCGCGAGTCGGCCACAGCCGATCCCGGTGTTCGCCGAGATGTCGAGCATCAACCCGGTGTTCCTGCTGCCCGAGGCACTGGCGGTGCGCGGTGAACAGATCGCGGCGCAGCTCGCCGGTTCAGTGACCCTGGGGTGTGGTCAGTTCTGTACCAATCCAGGCCTTGTGATCGGCCTGCGCTCACCGCAGTTCAGCACCTTTCTCGAAAGCTTTTGCGCGAGCATGAACCAGCAACCTGCGCAAACCATGCTCAATGCCGCAGGGCTGGACAGTTACAGCCGAGGCTTGGGTGAGCTGCACGAACATCCCGGGCTGAGCCATGTGGCGGGCAAGCCGCAACAGGGCAAGCAGGCGCAGCCACAAGTGTTCAAGGCCGATGTCAGCCTGTTGCTCAAGGGCGATGAACTGCTTCAGGAAGAAGTGTTCGGGCCGACCACCATCGTCATCGAAGTCGAGGACCGCGCGCAGTTGGCGGCGGCGCTGCAGGGCCTGCGCGGGCAACTGACGGCGACCTTGATCGGCGAGGCCGACGAGTTGCTGGAGTACCGCTGGCTGGCGGAGATGCTGCAGGAAAAGGTTGGGCGGATTTTGCTCAATGGTTATCCCACCGGTGTCGAGGTGTGCGAAGCGATGGTGCATGGCGGGCCGTATCCGGCGACATCGGATTCGCGCGGGACGTCGGTGGGGACGTTGGCGATCGATCGATTCCTGCGGCCGGTGTGCTTCCAGAATTTCCCGGATGCGTTGCTGCCCGAGGCGTTGCAGAACGCTAATCCGCTGGGGATTCGGCGGTTGGTGGATGGCGAGGTCAGTGCCTCAGCCTTGTAGTGTCTGAACTGACTCTATCGCTGGCAAGCCAGCTCCCACAGTGATTGATGTTGTACACAGACCCTGTGTTGACACCTGACCCTGTGGGAGCTGGCTTGCCAGCTCCCCAGTGATTGATGTTGTACACAGACCTTGTGTTGAACACCTGACCCTGTGGGAGCTGGCTTGCCAGCGATGGGGTCTTCGGTGTTAGCACACATCTATTTGCCGGTTACCTGCGCCACCTTCACCGCAGCAGGCTTCAACACCAGCCACAACGCCGCCGCGATCAACACCCCGCCATACACATGCGCCATCGACAGCGGTTCATCGAGAAACAGCGCCCCCCACAACACCCCGAACGGCGGGATCATGAAGGTCACGGTCGAGGACTTGACCGGGCCGATCGCACTGAGCAAGCGGAAGTAAATGATGTAGGCAAACGCGGTACACGCCAGCCCCAATCCCAACAGCGACAACCAGACATTCCAGCCGCCCCAGCTAGCCGGCGGCTGGCTGCTCACGCTGTAGCCGAACAACGGCAGCAGGAACAGCGTGGCGCCGAGCATGCTGCCCAGCGCCGACAGGCGACTGTCGAGCCCACCGGCCTGATCGAGCCAGCGGCGGGCAAGAAAACCGGCAAAGCCATAACAGGTGGTGGCGAGCAGGCAGGCGAGGGCGCCCATCAGCAATTGCAGATCGAAGGCCACGGGACCGGCGCGGGTCAGTACACCGACGCCGAGCAGCCCGAGGAACACGCCGCCGAGCTTGGCCCCCGAGAGTCGTTCATGGAAGAACAGGCCGCCGATCAACACACCCATCAGCGGCGTGGTGGCATTGAAAATCGCCGAATAACCGGCCGGCAGCACTTGCGCGGCCACCGAGTAGAGCGTTGCCGGAATCCCTGAGTTGATCACCCCCAGCAGCATCACGGTCTTGAGTTTGCCCTTGAAGTCCCAGCTGATGCGCATCAGCGCGAGAATCACCAGCAGCCCGAGCGCCGCGATCGACACGCGGAAAAAGGCCGTGGGAATCGTGCCGATCACCGGCGCGATGATGCGCATGAACAGAAAGCTCGCACCCCAAATGGCCGCCAGTGACAGTAAGCGCAATAGATCGACGGGGTTCACAGCGTGTTCCTTGCTTGATGGGGCCGAGAGTGTTGCCGAGCCTCTAAACGATGGCAACCGCAAAACGCGCATATAACTCTCAAGGGTGTCGAAATTACACTTCTCCTGCACCTGCTTCACTGGCTAAGCTCAGGGCTCACGAATTCCCGCAGAGGTCTCACCATGCCGCAGCAATGGCCAGCCGCCGACATCGCCCGCCTGATCCTCGATGGCTTTGACGATTACCGCGAGCATTTCCGCCAGATCACCGACGGCGCCCGGGCCCGTTTCGAGCAGGCCAAGTGGCAGGAGACGCAGTCGGCGTCGGCGGCGCGGATCAACCTCTACGAAGAAAAGGTCAGTGAAACGGTGGCGCGCCTGCACACCGCCTTTGACACCGACACGCTGGACGTCAGTTGCTGGCCGCTGGTCAAGAGCGCGTACATCACCCTGATCGACCTGCGCTTTGACGATGAATTGTCCGAGACCTGGTACAACTCGATTTTCTGCGGGCTGTTCAGCCATGACCTGATCAGCGACGGCTGCATGTTCATCCACACCACGCGGCCGAGCCTGCGCCGCGCCCGCGCCGCGCAAACCCGCACCTACAAGCCCCAGGGCCAGCTGGCGGGCATGCTCTCGAGCATCTTTGCCGATTATCGCTTCAGCGAGGAGTACGCCGACCTGCCAGGCGACCTGCGCCGCCTTGAAGCGCAGCTGCGCGAGAACCTGCCGGACTGGGTGTGCAAGGACCCGCAGCTCAGCGTCGAACTGTTTTCCTCGGTGCTCTACCGCAACAAGGGCGCCTACCTGGTGGGGCGCATCTACACCGCCGATGAGCAATGGCCGCTGGCGATCCCGCTGCTGCACCTTGAGGGGCGGGGCATCCAGATCGATGCACTGATCACCGACGAAGCCGACGTGTCGATCATCTTCTCCTTCACCCGTTCGTATTTCATGGTGGATGTGCCGGTGCCGGCGGAGTTCATCGGCTTCCTCAAGCGTATTTTGCCGGGCAAGCACATCGCCGAGCTGTACACCTCGATCGGCTTCTACAAGCATGGCAAGTCCGAGTTCTACCGGGCGCTGATCAACCACCTGGCCAACACCGACGACCAGTTCATCATGGCCCCCGGCGTGCGCGGCATGGTCATGAGCGTGTTCACCCTGCCGGGTTTCAACACCGTGTTCAAAATCATCAAGGACCGCTTCTCGCCGTCGAAAAACGTCGACCGCGCCACGGTGATCGAGAAGTACCGGCTGGTGAAAAGCGTCGACCGTGTCGGGCGCATGGCCGACACCCAGGAGTTCGCCGACTTCCGCTTCCCGCTGGGCAAGTTCGACCCGGCGTGCCTGGAGGAACTGCTGGACGTCGCGCCGTCCACGGTGTCGGTGGAAGGCGACACGGTGCTGATCCGTCACTGCTGGACCGAGCGGCGGATGACGCCGCTGAACCTGTACCTGGAAAACGCCAGCCCGGCGCAGGTGCGTGAGGCCCTGGAGGATTACGGCCTGGCGATCAAGCAACTGGCGGCGGCGAACATCTTTCCCGGTGACATGCTGCTCAAGAACTTCGGCGTCACGCGACATGGGCGTGTGGTGTTTTATGACTATGACGAGATCTGCTTCCTGACCGAAGCCAACTTCCGGCACATCCCGCAACCGCGTACACCGGAAGATGAAATGGCGTCCGAGCCGTGGTATTCGATCGGGCCGTTGGACGTGTTCCCTGAGGAATTCCCGCCGTTCCTGTTTGCCGATTCGGGCCAGCGCAAGTTGTTCGATCAACTGCATGGCGAGCTGTACAACGCCGATTACTGGAAGAGCCTGCAAGAGGCTATTCGCGCCGGCAAGGTGATCGACGTGTTCCCGTATCGCCGCAAAGATCACGATAGCGAGTAACCCTCCTTGCTGATCGTTCCCACGCTCTGCGTGGGAATGCCTCAATGGACGCTCTGCGTCCGCTCTTGGGACGCGGAGCGTCCCGGGCTGCATTCCCACGCAGAGCGTGGGAACGATCACATGGAAGCCCAAATCTGCGACAATCGCCCCCCTGCGCCACTAGACGACTGAATTGCGTACCCGATGACCGACGAATCGCCCTCCATCGACAAACTGCTGAAAAACCTCGATCACGCCATGCTCGCCGACCGCCACCGGCTGCGGCGGCAGTTGCTTGAGCTGCGCAAGAAACCCGACGAGGCCAAGCTGGCCCAGTGGGGGGCGCGGATGCAGGCGTCCTGTGACCAGGTGCTGGCCCGCAAGGCCAGCCTGCCGTTGATTCGTTACGACGACAGCCTGCCGATCGCCGCCAAGCGCGACGAAATCAAGAAGGCGCTGGAAAAGCACCAAGTGCTGATCATTGCCGGTGAAACCGGGTCGGGTAAAACCACCCAGTTGCCGAAGATCTGCCTGGAAATCGGCCGCGGCCAACATGGCCTGATCGGCCACACCCAACCGCGCCGAATCGCCGCACGCAGCGTCGCCGCCAGGGTCGCCGAAGAACTCGGCACGCCGTTGGGTGCCCTGGTCGGCTATCAGGTGCGGTTCGAGGATCAGAGCGACGCCAATACCCTGATCAAGTTGATGACCGACGGCATCCTGCTGGCGGAAACCCAGAACGACCGTTATCTGGAACGCTACGACACCATCATCGTCGACGAAGCCCACGAACGCAGCCTCAACATCGACTTCCTGCTGGGTTACCTGAAAACCCTGCTGCCGCGTCGTCCGGACCTGAAAGTCATCATCACTTCGGCGACCATCGACCTGGAGCGCTTCTCCAAGCATTTCGATGACGCGCCGATTGTCGAAGTCTCCGGTCGCACCTTCCCGGTGGACACCTGGTACCGCCCGCTGACCCTGGAACAGGACGAGGAGGGCAACCGGGTCGAGGATGACCTGACGGTGGACCAGGCGATCCTCGCCACCCTCGACGAAATCGCCGCCCATGAGCGCAGCGAACGCCGCAGCCCCGGTGACGTGCTGGTGTTCTTGCCCGGCGAGCGCGAGATTCGCGACGCCGCCGACATGCTGCGCAAGGCCCAGCTCAAGCACACCGAGATCCTGCCGTTGTACGCGCGCCTGTCACCGGCCGAGCAGCAGCGGATATTCCAGTCGCACCCGGGCCGTCGCGTGGTGCTGGCGACCAACGTCGCGGAAACCTCGCTGACCGTGCCGGGCATCCGTTACGTGATCGACAGCGGTACCGCGCGCATCAGTCGCTACAGCTATCGCGCCAAGGTCCAGCGCCTGCCCATCGAAGCCATTTCCCAGGCCAGCGCCAACCAGCGCAAAGGCCGATGCGGACGGGTCGAGCCGGGCATCTGTGTGCGCCTGTACAGCGAAGAAGATTTCCTGGGGCGCCCGGAATTCACCGATCCGGAAATCCTGCGCACCAACCTGGCCGCCGTTATCTTGCAGATGCTGCATCTGCGCCTCGGCGAGATCACCGCGTTCCCGTTCATCGAGCCGCCGGACGGCAAGGCGATCAGCGACGGTTTCAACCTGCTGCAAGAACTCTCGGCAGTGGACCGCAACAGCCAATTGACCCCCCTCGGTCGCCAACTGGCGCGACTGCCGGTGGACCCGCGCATGGGCCGCATGCTGCTGGAAGCGGCGAAACTCGGCAGCCTGCAGGAAGTGCTGATCGTCGCCAGTGCCATGTCGATCCAGGACCCGCGCGAACGACCGCCGGAGCGTCAGCAAGCGGCGGATCAGGCCCATGCGCAATGGAAAGACGCCGACTCGGACTTCGCCGGGCTGGTCAACCTGTGGCGCGGGTTCGAAGAGCAGCGCCAGGCGCTGACCGCCAGCCCGCTGCGTAACTGGTGTCGCAAGAATTTCCTGAATTACCTGCGTCTGCGCGAGTGGCGCGATTCCCATCGCCAATTGAGCCTGATCTGTCGCGACATGCAGTTGAGCCTCAACAAAGAGCCGGCGGACTATCCGAAGCTGCACAAAGCGGTGCTGGTGGGGCTGCTGAGCCAGATCGGCCAGAAAACCGAAGACGGCGATTACCTCGGCGCGCGTCAGCGACGTTTCTGGATTCACCCCTCCTCAGGTATCGGCAAGAAACGCCCGCAATGGCTGATGACCGCCGAACTGGTGGAAACCACCAAGCTGTATGCACGGATGGTGGCCAAGATCGATGCCGACTGGATCGAGCCTCTGGCCGGGCACCTGATCAAGAAAAACCACTTCGAGCCCCATTGGGAGAAGAAGCGTGGCCAGGTCGTGGCCTTCGAGCAGATCACCCTGTTCGGCCTGATCGTGGTCGGCCGCCGGCCAGTGCACTACGGTCCGGTCGACCCGGTGGTGTCCCGTGAACTGTTCATCCGTGAAGCTTTGGTGCGCGGCGAGATCCAGTCGAAAGCCAAGTGCCTGACGGCCAACAAGCAGTTGCTTGAACAGCTCGACGAACTGGAAGCCAAGGCCCGTCGCCGGGACATCCTGGCGGACGAAGAAACCCTCTACGCCTTCTACGATGCGCGCCTTCCGGCAGAGATCCACCAGACCGCGACCTTCGACAGCTGGTACCGGATCAACAGCCAGAAAGATCCGCAACTGCTGATCATGCGCGAAGAAGACGTACTGGCCCGCGAAGCCAGTGAAGTCACCGCCCAGCATTATCCGGACACGCTGCACATCGGCGACCTGGAACTGGCCCTGAGCTACCACTTCGAACCGAACCACCCGCGCGACGGCGTGACCCTGCGTGTACCGGCACCGCTGTTGCCGATGCTGCCGCCAGAGCGCCTGGAGTGGCTGGTGCCGGGGGTGATCGAGGCCAAGTGCATTGCGCTGGTGCGCAACCTGCCCAAGGCCTTGCGCAAGAATTTCGTGCCGGTGCCGGATTTCGTCAAAGCCGCGTTGCAACGCATGACCTTCGCCGAAGGCTCGTTGCCCCAGGCCCTGGGTCGCGAGTTGTTGCGCATGACCGGCGCCCGTGTCAGCGATGAGGCCTGGAGCGAAGCGGCCCAGCAGGTCGAAAGCCACCTGCGGATGAACCTGGAGATCGTCGACGCCCAAGGCAAGTTCCTCGGTGAAGGGCGCGACCTGGCCGAGCTGACGGCCCGTTTCGCCGAGGCCAGCCAGGCCGCCCTGGCTGTGCCGCAAACCGCGAAAAGCCAGCAACCGGTCGAACCAAAAGTGTTCGCCGCCGTCGCCGAGAAAACCCAGCAGAAGATCGCCGGGTTGTCGATGACGGTTTATCCGGCACTGGTGGAAGAGGCGGGGACAGTCAAGGAAGGACGTTTCTCGACGCCGGCCGAAGCCGAGTTCCAGCATCGCCGCGCCCTGCAGCGCTTGCTGATGCAGCAACTGGCGGAGCCGGCGAAGTTCCTGCGCGGCAAGTTGCCGGGCCTGACCGAAATGGGCCTGCTGTATCGCGACCTGGGGCGTGTCGATGCGCTGGTCGAAGACATTCTGTTGGCCAGCCTCGACAGCTGCATTCTCGACGGTGAAGACCCCTTGCCACGGGACGGTGCCGGCCTGGCATCGTTGGCTGAACGCAAGCGCGGTGCCTGGACCGAACATGCCGAACGCGTGGCCAGGCTGACCCTGGAAATCCTCAAGCACTGGCACGGTCTGCAAAAACGCTTCAAGGGCAAGATTGACCTGGCGCAAGCCGTGGCCCTGAACGACATCAAGCAGCAGCTCAGCCACCTGGTGTATCCGGGGTTTGTCCGGGAAACACCGATGCAGTGGCTCAAGGAGCTGCCGCGCTACCTCAAGGCGATCGAACAGCGTTTCGAAAAAATTGGCGCCCAGGTGCAACGGGATCGGGTCTGGAGCGGCGAGTTGTCCGGCCTCTGGACGCAATACCAGACCCGCGCCAACAAACACGCCCAGGAAGGCAAGCGCGATCCGCAGCTGGAGCTGTACCGCTGGTGGCTGGAGGAATACCGGGTTTCGCTGTTTGCCCAGCAACTGGGGACCAAGGTGCCGATCTCCGACAAGCGCCTTAGCAAGCAGTGGAGCCAGGTCGAGCCATAACCCGGACCCTTGTAGGAGCTGGCTTGCCAGCGAAGGGGCCCTTGAGTCCTGCATCGCCCATGATGACGCCTTCGCCGGCAACCCGGGCTCCTACAGCGATTGTGTATGCCGCCATGTATTGCAAAAAGGGGCGAAAATCCAAGGTTTATGGCAAACTTCGCGACCATAAACGCCGGTTTCGCGGCCTAGAGCCTTCGGCCAGCTCGCGCGACGGATCAAGCGATGCCAGGTTTGCGTCCCCAGGATGGGA
Organism: Pseudomonas sp. NPDC087336; assembly: GCF_044744285.1. Lineage (NCBI taxonomy): Bacteria > Pseudomonadati > Pseudomonadota > Gammaproteobacteria > Pseudomonadales > Pseudomonadaceae > Pseudomonas > Pseudomonas sp. NPDC087336. Next base: position 145,227 of record NZ_JBIUYA010000004.1, read on the forward strand.
ATAGACCCTTTGTGTATTGGTACGACTGTACCAATACTTTCTGCCTGAACAGATTAGAGACACGACCATGCATAACGTCGTCATCAGCGGCACCGGCCTGTACACCCCGGCCAACAGCATCTCCAACGAAGAGCTGGTGCAGTCTTTCAATGCTTATGTAGCTCAATTCAACACCGACAACGCCCAGGCCATTGCCCGCGGTGAAGTCGAGGCGCTGACCGAGTCCAGCGCAGCGTTCATCGAGAAAGCCTCCGGTATCAAAAGCCGCTTTGTCATGGACAAGGAGGGCATTCTCGACCCGCAACGCATGGTGCCACGCTTGCCGGAGCGTTCCAACGACGAATGGTCGGTGCTTTGCCAGATGGCCATCGGTGCCGCCGAACAAGCCTTGCAACGCGCCGGCAAGACCGCCGCGGACATCGACGGCGTGATCGTCGCCTGCTCCAACCTGCAACGTGCCTATCCGGCCATTGCCATCGAGGTCCAGGAAGCGCTGGGCATCCAGGGTTTCGGTTTCGACATGAACGTGGCGTGCTCCTCGGCCACCTTCGGCATCCAGGCCGCGGCAAACAGTGTCCAGCTGGGCCAGGCCCGCGCGATCCTGATGGTCAACCCGGAAGTCTGCACCGGCCACCTGAATTTTCGCGACCGCGACAGCCACTTCATCTTCGGCGATGCCGCGACCGCGGTGATCATCGAGCGCGCTGACCTGGCCACCTCCAGTCACCAGTTCGACATTGTCAGCACCAAGCTGCTGACCCAGTTCTCCAACAACATCCGCAACAACTTCGGCTTCCTCAACCGCGCGGCGCAAGAGGGCATCGGAGCCAAGGACAAACTGTTCGTGCAGGAAGGCCGCAAGGTGTTCAAGGAAGTCTGCCCGATGGTCGCCGAGCTGATCGCAGCGCATCTTGAAGAGAATCAACTCAACGTAGGCGACGTGAAGCGCTTCTGGCTGCACCAGGCCAACCTCAGCATGAACCACCTGATCGTCAGGAAACTGTTGGGCCGTGAAGCCACCGAGCAGGAAGCCCCGGTGATTCTCGATACCTATGCCAACACCAGTTCGGCCGGTTCGGTGATTGCGTTCCACAAGCACCAGGACGACCTGGCCGCCGGCTCGCTGGCAGTGCTCAGCTCGTTCGGCGCCGGTTATTCGATCGGTAGCGTGCTGTTGCGCAAACGCTGATTTCGCCGGCTAAAAGATCGCAGCCTGCGGCAGCGCCTACAGGGTTTCGTAATCCCCTGTAGGCGCTGCCGCAGGCTGCGATCTTTTTTTGTGCACAAAACTCTGGCATCCCTGCCGGAGTCGTACAGCGGGGGCATCAGAACTTCGCTTCGGCATCCAGTTGCAGGGTGTTGATGTCGGAGTCTTTCAGGTTGACGCTGGCGTTGGTGTAGTCGGAAGTCGCCATGTAGTACGTCGCACCCAGGGTGAAGTTCTTGTCGAGCTCGTAACTGACTTTCAGCTTGCTGCCGCGCGAACCGGTGAAGCCGTTGGCGAAGTCAGAGTCGGTGAAGGCACCCACCACCGAGTTCTGCTGCACGTCGCGGTAGTTGTAGTCCAGGCCGAAGCCGTAGATCTTGGTCTTGACGCCGGCCAGCCAGCCAGTGTCCTTGTCGTTGCTGGCTTCGGCGTTGTGCACGTACTGGCCGTACAGCGACAGCGGCATTGGCAGGCCGCCGATGTCGATCTGGCTGAAGCCTTCCCACAGGCGGAACTGTTCGCCCGGGGTGTTGCCGTTGACGGCCAATGCGCACGGCGTGGTGGTGGCGGTGCAGTTGCTGTCTTCGTCGTTGTCGTAGTTGTAGAGACTGCCGCCCACGGTCATTTTCAGGTTGTCGGTAATGGCGAAACGCGCACCCAACTGGCCAGCGTACAGGCGCAGGTCATGCTTGAACTGCACGCCTTCGCCGTCGACGTTGTCCTTGAGGGTGTAGTGACCGGCGCTACCGAACAGCTCGGTGTTGCCTAGCGGGTATTTGTAAGTCAGGGCCAGGCCTTCGGGGTTGATGTCGCTATCCCAGATGATGTCGCCCATGCTCACCCATGGCTGCAACATCTTGCCGCCGATCACGTGCAGGTTCTTGATGGCGTCGGGGTGGTAATCGACATAACCCAGGTCCAGCCAGATCTGCTTCTTGTCGAAGTAGTTGTTCAGGTCCTGGTTGGTGGAGCGCGCGTCGTCGTTGCTGCCGGTGGCAATACGGATACCGGTGTCCACTTGCGGGTTGATTTCGCTGAACGCACCCAGGCGGGCACGAATACGCTGGCGATCCTGGTCTTTGTTGTTGGAAACGCCATCGTTGTGGACGTTTTCCTGACGGAAACGCACATCGCCCTTGAATTGGGTCTTCGCCGCCCACGCCAGTTTCTGGTCGAAGGTGCTCAGCTCATTGGTTTTCTTCGCGGTGGCCGCGATCTGCTCGTTGGTCTCTTGCTGGGCCTGACGAGCGATTTGCTGGTCTTTCTGATCACGTGCCAGCTCGGCTTGCAGTTCGGTGTACTGGGCGTTGGTAATCGAGCCGTTAGCCTTGAGCATGTCGAGCAATTTGGCGTCGACTGCAGCGCTGGCAGGAACACTCATGGCCAGCAACAGGCCGCCACACAAGGCCGCCGCAGTTTTCGTGGAAGCAAGACGCATATCAATCTCCGAAGATGAGAGTGGATGGCGGGACCATCCTGGGCACAACCGACCATGGGGTGGACGGAAAACAGTGGCCGGATATAACCCGGCGCTCTAAAAACAGGCGCCAGTATCGCGATGGTTTATGACAGAGCGGTGGCAAGATGGTGGCATGTCGATGACGATGCAAAGTCGTTGCAAACGATTGTTCCAGAGCGCTGTCGTCGAAATGCCCGTGTGCAATGCACACCGATAGGCGATACTCGCGGAGCTTTAACGCCATGAAGAGTGAGGATGGTGATGCCGTTGCAACGCCTGCAAAGTCTGTCCGAAATCGACCCGCAAACGTGGGACGCGCTGGTACCCGAGAATCAGCCATTCCTGCGTCACGCATTTCTCGGCGCGTTGGAAGACAGCGGCAGTGTCGGGCCTCATTCCGGCTGGCAACCCGAGCATTTGCTGCACGTAGAAGGTGATCGACTGATCGCTGCGTTGCCCAGCTATCGCAAATGGCATTCCTACGGCGAGTACGTGTTCGATCACGCCTGGGCCGATGCCTGCGAACGTGCTGGCATCGATTACTACCCCAAACTGCTGACTGCCGTGCCGTTCAGCCCGGTCAGCGGCCCGCGTTTGCTGGCGACCAGGGTCGAAGACGGTTTTGAACTGCTCAAGAGTCTGCCGGGCTATCTGGAGATCGAACAACTCTCCAGTGCCCACATCAACTTCAGCGACCCGTTCACCGACGCCGCATTGGCCGAACAACCCGGCTGGTTGCAGCGCATCGGCTGTCAGTATCACTGGCAGAACCGTGGCTATCGGGATTTTCAGGATTTTCTCGACGCCCTGAGTTCGCGCAAGCGCAAGCAGATGCGCAAGGAACGCGAGCAAGTGGCAGGGCAGGGGATCGATTTTGAATGGCTCGAAGGCCGGGAATTGACCGAGGCGCAGTGGGATTTTGTCTACGCCTGCTACGCCAACACCTACGCGGTTCGCCGGCAACGACCTTACCTGACGCGGGAGTTCTTCAGCCTGCTGGCTGAACGCATGCCGCAATCCATTCGGGTGGTGTTGGCCAAGCAAGGCTCACGTCCCGTGGCGATGGCTTTCAGCCTGGTTGGCGGCGACAGTTTTTACGGGCGTTATTGGGGGTGCCTGGCAGAGTTCGATCGGCTGCACTTCGAGACGTGCTTCTATCAGGGTATGGACTACGCGATTGCCAATGGCTTTGCGCGTTTCGATGCCGGCGCCCAGGGTGAGCACAAGTTGATTCGCGGATTCGAGCCGGTCATCACGCACTCCTGGCATTACTTGCGCCATCCGGGTCTGAAAGCGGCCGTGAAGGACTTTTTGCAGCAAGAGCGGATCGGGGTACTGGCCTACGCGGATGAGGCGAAGACCGCCTTGCCTTACCGGCAAGGCTGATCTTCGCGGTGCTGTCGCTCAGAGCTGTTCCTTGCCCAGCCAGCGATACAGCACGCCGCCGACGACTGCGCCGAGCAGCGGCGCGACCCAGAACATCCACAATTGCTGGATCGCCCATCCGCCAACGATCAGCGCCGGGCCGGTACTGCGTGCCGGGTTGACCGAGGTGTTGGTGACCGGGATCGAGATCAGGTGGATGAGGGTCAATGCCAGGCCAATGGCTATCGGCGCAAGCCCCGCCGGCGCACGATTGTCGGTGGCACCGAGGATGATCAGGATGAACATGGCGGTCATCACCAACTCACAGACGAACCCGGCCGCCATCGAGTAGCCGCCAGGGGAGTGTTCGCCGAAGCCGTTGGACGCCAGGCCTCCCGCCAGTTCGAAACCGGGTTTGCCACTGGCAATGAAATACAGCAGGGCGGCGGCAATTACCGCGCCAATCACCTGGGCGATGATGTAGGCCGGCAGTTCCTTGGCCGGGAAACGTCCGCCTACCACCAGTCCCAGCGACACCGCCGGATTCAGATGACAACCGGAAATGTGGCCAATGGCAAATGCCATGGTTAGCACCGTCAGGCCAAACGCCAGGGATACCCCCAGCAAACCGATCCCGACATCCGGGAACGCAGCGGCCAGTACCGCACTGCCACAACCACCCAACACCAGCCAGAAGGTGCCTACCAATTCTGTAGCGGAACGTTTGAACAGAGACATGAGAGCGTGTCCTTTCGAGAGTTTGCTGCCTTGTGCATCCAGCAGATGGACTGCAGAACCACCTCCAGAACCTTGGATCAGTACAGCACCGTTTTTATAAAGTTCCAGTGGGCATAAAAAACCGCCAACGCCCGTTGCGCGGGCGTGGCGGTTTTTTGCTGCATTTGTAGGCGCAAGTTCGCTCCTGCAGACCTAGTCGATCCCCACAAACCCCCCGGTCTGGTGCTGCCACAACCGCGCATACAAACCGCCGTGGGCCAGCAGTTCGGCGTGCGTGCCGGTTTCAGCGATCCTGCCATTTTCCAGCACCACCAGCCGGTCCATCCGGGCAATGGTCGAGAGCCGGTGGGCGATGGCGATCACGGTCTTGCCCTGCATCAGGGTCTCGAGGCTTTCCTGGATCGCGGCTTCGACCTCCGAATCCAGGGCCGACGTCGCCTCGTCCATGATCAGGATCGGCGCGTCCTTGAGCAGCACGCGGGCGATGGCGATGCGCTGGCGCTGGCCGCCGGAAAGCTTCACCCCGCGCTCCCCGACATGGGCATCGAAACCACTGCGGCCTTCAGCGTCCGACAGCAGCGGGATAAACCCGTCGGCACGGGCCTTGTGCACCGCTTCCCAGAGTTCGGCATCGGTGGCGTCGGGTTTGCCGTACAACAAGTTATCGCGGATCGAGCGATGCAGCAGGGAGGTGTCCTGGGTAATCATGCCGATGCGTTCGCGCAGGCTTTCCTGGCTGACGTCGGCGATGTTCTGGCCATCGATGAGGATGCGTCCGCCTTCCACGTCATACAGGCGCAGCAGCAGGTTCACCAGGGTCGATTTACCCGCACCGGACGGGCCGATCAGGCCGATCTTCTCACCGGGCTTGATGCTCAGGTCGAGGCCGCCGATGATTCCGCTCTGCTTGCCATAGTGGAAGTCGACGTCTTCGAAGCGCACTTCGCCACGGGCCACAGCCAAGGGTTTGGCCTGGTCGCGATCGGTTACGCTGACCGGTTGCGAGATGCTTTGCAAGCCATCCTGGACCATGCCGATGTTTTCGAAGATGCCGGTGACCACCCACATGATCCAGCCGGACATGTTGACGATGCGGATCACCAGCCCGGTCGCGAGTGCAATGGCACCCACGGTGATCAGCGACTGCGTCCACAGCCACAAGGCCAGGCCGGTGGTGCTGACGATCAGCAGGCCGTTCATGCTGGTGATGACCACGTCCATGCTGGTGACCACACGGCCGGCCAGTTGGGCTTTTTCGGTTTGTTCCTTGATCGCTTCGCGCGCGTATTGCTGCTCGAAGTTGGTGTGGGCAAACAGCTTCAGGGTGGTGATGTTGGTGTAGCCGTCGACGATCCGCCCCATGAGCTTGGAGCGCGCATCGGAGGCCACCACCGAGCGGTCCTTGACCCGTGGCACGAAGTAGTAGAGCGCGCTGATGAAGGCGATGATCCAGGTCAGCAGCGGGATCATCAGGCGCCAGTCGGCTTCGGCGAACAGCACCAGCGAGCTGATGGCGTAGATCAGCACGTGCCACAGCGCATCCACCGCCTGCACCGCCGAATCGCGCAGGGAGTTGCCCGTCTGCATGATGCGCTGGGCGATGCGCCCGGCGAAGTCGTTCTGGAAGAAATTCAGGCTCTGCTTGAGCACGTAGCTATGGTTCTGCCAGCGGATCAGGCTGGTCATGCTCGGGCTCAGGGTCTGGTGCACCAGCAGGTCATGCAGGCCGACGAATATCGGGCGCAAGACCAGTGCTACCACCATCATCCAGGTCAGTTCGAGGCCGTGTTGCTTGAAAAAATCCGCATTGGGCGTGCCCTGGGCCAGGTCGATGATGCGGCTCAGGTAACTGAACAGCGCCACTTCAATCAGTGCACCGATCAGGCCAACGATCAGCAGGGCGGCAAAACTGGGCCAGACCTGCTTCAGGTAATAGGTATAGAAAGGCAAGACCTGATCTGGCGGTGCGGCTGTCGGGGCATCGCGGAAGACGTCGATCAGTTTTTCGAAGCGGCGATAAAGCATCGGTTTTTCGCCCGCGAACGGGCTCTCCTTCAAACGGTATGAGCGTTGCCGGCAACACCGGCAACGACTCGGACATCCTTGTCCAGCTTAGTCTCAGTCGATGCGCTTGGCCGACTTGATGAACACCGGGTCTGCAGGCACATCCTTCATGCCGCTACGCACGGTGGTCGGCGAGTTGACGATGATGTCCACCACGTCCATGCCCTTGACCACCTTGCCGAATACCGCATAGCCATCACCCTGGTCGAGGAAGTCGTTGTCCTTGACGTTGATGAAGAATTGGCTGGTGGCCGAGTCAGGTACCGACGTACGCGCCATGGACAGGGTGCCACGAACGTTGACCAAGCCGTTCTTGTGCTCGTTCTTGATCGGCGCCTTGGTTTCCTTTTGCTGCATTTGTTGAGTGAAACCGCCGCCCTGGACCATGAAGCCCGGAATCACGCGGTGGAAAATCGTGTTGTTGTAGAAGCCACTGTCAACGTACTCAAGGAAGTTCTTGGTGCTGATCGGGGCCTTGACCGGGTCCAGTTCGATTTCGATCTGGCCGTTGGTGGTCTCCAGTAGAACATGCGGTGCCTTGGCAGGCGTTGCCGCCATCAGATTGGCGGCAAACAGAACGGAGCCAGCGGCGAGGGCGATTTTTTTCAGCATGGGTCAGTGATCCTGATGGGTGGTGTCGACTGCGGTGAGAAACTCGAGCAGCGTCTGGTTGAAGCGTTCGGGCTGGTCCAGCGGGGTGGCGTGACGTGAATCTTCGATCACTGCCAGCCGCGCATTCGGCAGCAGCCTGACGTAGTTTTCCTTCAGCGCAACCGGTGTGTAGTCGCGGTCGGCGCTGACGATGAGGGTTGGACAGGTGACCTTCGAAAGTCGTTCCTGAACACCCCAGCCAACAATGGCATCGAAGCTTGCGAGATAAGCATGTTTGTCGTTTTTTGCCCAGCGCTCGGCCATCTTTTGTCGCAAATCGGCCTGCCCGGGTTTGGGGAACAGCTTGGCGCCCAGGGCTTTGCCGATGCTGTGAAGGCTCAGTACACGCATCAGGCTCCAGCGCTTGAACCACTGCCAGTAATCGTCGCGGCTGCGCAACTTGACCTCGGGCGCGCTATTGACGATGCACAGGCTCTTGAGCAATTGCGGCTGATCCACGCCCAGTTGAAAACCGATCATGCCCCCCATCGACAACCCAACGTAATGGGCGGGCCCCAGGTTCAGGTGCTCCATCAGCGCCACCAGGTCGGCGCTGAACCCGGCAATGCTGTAGCGCTCGCGGGGTTTGTCCGAGCGCCCGTGGCCGCGCACATCCGGGACGATCACCCGGTAGCGGGCAGCCAGCGTCGGGATCTGTTCTTCCCAGTCCAGGGTACTGGAACCCAGGCCGTGGACCAGCAGCAACGGCGTGCCGTGGCCATATTCCTCATAGTGCAGGTTGCAACCTTCGTGTTCGAAATAGGCCATGCATTACCTCCGTGTCAGGCTTGTTCTGGGGCGGCGAACGGTGCGTCCAGTGGTGCGGTGTCGAACGTGCGCAGCAGCTCGACAAGAATCTGCGTCGCCGGGCCGAGCGGTTTGTCCTTGTTCGAATACAGGTAAAAACTCGGGTTGCGGCTGCCACCCTGGTCCAACGGTAGCAGCTTGAGCGTACCTTCCTTGAGTTCCCGTTCGATCATGTGCCTGGGCAACCAGGCGAACCCCAGGCCGCTGCCGACGAATGTGGCGGCGGTAGCCAGGCTGCCGACGGTCCAGCGTTGTTCGGCACCGAGCCAGCCGACGTCCCGTGGTTGCTGGCGCCCGGAGTCGCGGATGACCACTTGCAGCTGGCTTTCCAGGTCCTGGAAATTCAGTTCGCGATTGAGGCGGTGCAGCGGGTGTTCCGGATGGGCGACCGCGACGAACTCGACGTCGCTCAATTCCGCGCCCAGGTAACCGGGAATGCTGAAACCACTGATGGCGAGGTCGGCCACGCCTTCGAGCAGGACCTCCTCCACGCCCGACAGCACCTCTTCACGCAGACGCACGCGGCAGCCACGGCTTTGCGGCATGAACGCGGTCAGCGCGCGGACGAGGCGGGCGCTCGGGTAGGCGGCATCGACCACCAGGCGCACTTCGGCTTCCCATCCTTGCTCCATGTGATGGGCCAGGTCTTCGAGCTGGCTGGCCTGTTTCACCAGTTGCCGGGAGCGGCGCAGCAACACGCCGCCAGCCTCGGTCAGTACTGCTTTGCGCCCGTCGATGCGCAACAACGGCACGCCGAGCTGGTCTTGCATGCGCGCCACGGTGTAGCTGACCGACGACTGCGAGCGGTGCAGCGCTTCGGCGGCCTGGGCGAAGCCGCCGTGGTCTACCACGGCTTGAAGCGTTCGCCATTGATCAAGGGTCACGCGGGGCGCTTTCATGATGGGCTCCTGTTGTCCTAAGCTGCGCAGTTCTTATTGGAGACTGCTGAATGAAAAAAATTTGTTGTGCGTTACTGGCGATGTTGCCGTTGACTGCGTTTGCCTACCCCATCGACGTACAGAAAGAGCTCAATGGACTGAAGATCGACTACACCACCTACGCCTCCGATTACGACATGGGCTCGATCACCGTGAACAACTACGGCGACACCGCTGCCGAATGTTCGGTAGTGTTTCGCAACGGTCCTGAATCGCCCAAGACCCGCAGGGTCAATCTGGACGCGGGTAAAAGCGCGGATCTTTCAGCCAAGTTCAATCGCAAGATCATCAAGCTGTACATCAGCATGACCTGCAAGCCGAAATGACACCCAGCGGAGCATGCCAATCGCCGATGCTCCGCTTATAAACGAATTTCTTGATCGGTTATAGCAGTTATTTGCGCTTTTTCATCGATATGACTCTGTTTAACCTTCACTCCATCGACTTACAGCATTCTCAGATGGAGCCTACATCCCATGTCCCGTGTTCTGATCATCGAAAGCAGTGCCCGTCAGCAAGACTCGGTTTCCCGTCAACTGACCCAGACCTTCATCAGCCAATGGCAAGCCGCTCACCCGGGCGATCAGATCACCGTTCGTGACCTGGCGGTCAACCCGGTGCCACACCTGGACATCAACTTGTTGGGCGGCTGGATGAAACCCGCCGATCAGCGCAGCGACATCGAACAACTTTCCCTGGAGCGCTCCAACCAGCTGACCGAAGAGCTGCTCGCCGCCGACGTGCTGGTGATGGCAGCGCCCATGTACAACTTCGCCATCCCGAGCACCCTCAAGGCCTGGCTTGACCATGTGCTGCGTGCCGGCGTGACCTTCAAGTACACCGAAACCGGCCCGCAGGGTCTGCTCAGTGGCAAGCGCGCTTATGTACTGACCGCTCGCGGCGGGATCTACGCCGGCAGCACCGCGGATCACCAGGAACCCTACCTGCGCCAGGTCATGGGCTTCATCGGCATCCACGACGTGACGTTCATCCACGCCGAGGGCATGAACCTGGGCGGCGACTTCCAGGAGAAAGGCCTGAACCAGGCGAACGCCAAGCTTTCCCAGGTGGCCTGAGCCGTTAATCGCCAGATAATCACCGGATGTTCTAGTGACCTGGCGCGTTACCCTTCAAGCCTGCACGCGCATCGAACCTCCCTTTGCACTTGTTGCTCCTGAGTGCTCTTGCCCGATTGAACGCTTTAGCGAGATCGGGCTTTTTTTTGCCTGGGTTTTTGTATCGTTTGACTGTTCGCGATAACGGGCAAAACCCGTTATCTTCGCCACCATTCAAAACGAGGCGAGCATGGGCTATCTACTTTTTGTCACGCTGATCCAGGCGTTTTCCTTCAGTCTGATCGGCGAGTACCTGGCCGGTCACATCGACAGTTACTTCGCGGTGCTGATACGCGTGCTGCTGGCGGGGCTGGTGTTTATCCCGCTGACCCGCTGGCGTTCGGTGGAACCGGCGTTCATGCGCGGCATGTTGCTGATCGGCGCACTGCAATTCGGTGTGACCTACGTCTGCCTGTACCTGAGCTTTCGCGTGCTGACGGTGCCGGAAGTGCTGCTGTTCACCATCCTCACGCCGCTGCACGTGACCCTGATCGAAGACGCGTTGAACCGTCGCTTCAATCCCTGGGCCCTGATCGCGGCACTGGTGGCGGTGGCGGGGGCGGCAGTGATTCGCTTCGACCGGATCAACCCGGACTTCTTCATGGGTTTCCTGCTGTTGCAGCTGGCCAACTTCACCTACGCCGCCGGCCAGGTGCTGTACAAACATCTGGTCGCGCGCCATCCAAGCGATTTGCCGCATTACCGGCGTTTTGGCTATTTCTACCTGGGCGCATTGGCGGTGGCGTTGCCGGCGTTCCTGCTGTTCGGCAAACAGGACTTCCTGCCTGAAGCACCGTTGCAATGGGCTGTGCTGCTGTTCCTCGGCCTGGTGTCGACCGCGTTGGGGCTGTACTGGTGGAACAAAGGCGCCTGCCTGGTAAATGGCGGGACGCTGGCGGTGATGAACAACCTGCATGTGCCGGTGGGGTTGCTGATCAATTTGCTGATCTGGAATCAGCATGAAGAGCTGGGGCGGTTGTTGCTGGGTGGGTCGGTGATCTTGATGGCGGTGTGGATTAGCCGGTTGGGTGTACGCCAGCCAGCAGTCGCACACTGATTCATCGGCATGCGCAAACGGCCGACTATCATTCTAGCGTGCGCCCTCAAATTGACGGCCTGCAAAAACAGAATGCCGTTGCATTTTATTTTTTTCCGCCGAGCGTAGGTGAGACAAGAAAATGGCCAAAGCTGCCGATGTGGTTGTGCAATGCCTGGAAAGTGAAGGCGTCGAGTATGTATTCGGCATTCCCGGCGAGGAAAACCTCGACCTGCTTGAATCCCTGCGCAAGTCGACAATCAAGCTGGTGCTGACGCGTCACGAGCAATCCGCCGGCTTCATGGCCGCCACCTACGGCCGCCTCACGGGTAAGACCGGCGTCAGCCTTTCGACCCTGGGCCCGGGTGCAACGAATTTGGTCACGGCCAGCGCGTACGCCTATCTGGGCGGCATGCCCATGATGATGATTACGGGGCAGAAGCCGATCAAGAAGTCCAAGCAAGGCCGTTTTCAGATCATTGACGTCTGCGGCATGATGGCGCCGATCACCAAGTACACCCACCAGTTCGCCTCGGCAGACAACATCCCGGCGCGCATGCGTGAAGCGTTTCGTCTCGCTGAGGAAGAGAAGCCCGGAGCCGTCCACCTCGAACTGCCGGAAGATATCGCCGCTGAGCAAACCGATAGCATGCCAATGCCGCGCAGTCTGCATCGCCGGCCATTGGCCGAGCACAAGGCTGTCGAGGCTGCTGTCGAGAAGTTGCAGAACGCCCGCAGCCCAATCCTTGTGATTGGCGCAGGTGCCAACCGCAAGATGACCGCCAAGGTTTTGAAGCAACTGATCGACGATACCGGCATCCCCTTTATCACCACCCAGATGGGCAAGGGCGTGGTGGATGAGCGCCACCCGCGTTTCCTCGGCAATGCCGCGCTGTCGTCGGGGGATTTCGTGCACCGCGCCGTCGAGGCGGCCGACCTGATTGTCAACATCGGCCACGATGTGATCGAGAAGCCGCCGTTTTTCATGGTGCGTGGCGGCACCGAAGTCATCCACATCAACTTCCGCTCCGCTGAAGTCGATGCCGTGTATTTCCCGCAGATTGAAGTAATCGGTGATATCGCCAACGCCGTCTGGCAAATCGGCGAAGCGCTGAACGATACCAGCCATTGGGACTTCACACGCTTGATGGCGATTCGAGATGCTAACGAAGCCCAGATCATCGAAGGGGCGGACGACAACAGGTTCCCGGTCTACCCGCAGCGTCTGGTTGCCGACATTCGTCGGGTGTTGCCGTCCGAGGGCATCGTTGCCCTGGACAACGGCATCTACAAGATCTGGTTTGCCCGCAATTACAAGGCTCACAAGCCCAACACCGTGCTGCTGGACAACGCGCTGGCGACCATGGGGGCGGGTCTGCCTTCGGCCATGGCCGCGCATTTGGTGTACCCGGATCGCCCGGTGATTTCCGTGTGTGGGGACGGCGGCTTCATGATGAACAGCCAAGAGCTGGAGACAGCGGTTCGTCTGAACATGAATTTGACCGTGGTGATCCTGCGGGACGACGGCTACGGCATGATCCGCTGGAAGCAGGCGAACATGGGCTTTACCGATTTCGGCCTGGATTACGGTAACCCCGATTTCGTAAAGTACGCCGAGGCCTATGGCGCCAATGGCCACCGCGTGGAGAGCGCCGAGGGTTTCCTGCCGCTGCTGGAGCACTGTGTCAAGACACCCGGTGTGCATGTGATCGACTGTCCTGTCGATTACAGCGAAAACGACCGCATCCTGAACATGGAGTTGCGCCAGCGTAGCGCTGCCATTTGATCTCGTAGGGAGATTTGTTGGCAGGCTCGTATACCTGATCGCGAGCATCGGCGGGCACAGGCTCAAGCATTGAAGTCCTGGCAGGTTCAAGTACAAAAGGGCCCTTCGAGGGCCCTTTTGTTGTATGCGTCTTCTGAACTCAATGCCCGATCATGCCTGGCGCGCTGCCATTGCCGAGTAGCTGTTCATCAGGTTGCGGTAGTTCGGGATGCGCTGCGACAGCAAGTTGCCCAAGCCTTCGATGTCGTTGCGCCAGTCGCCCTGCAATTCGCAAGCGACCGAGAACCAGTTCATCATTTGAGCCCCAGCCTGGGTCATACGGTTCCAGGCGGCCTGTTGTACGGTGGTGTTGAAGGTACCGGAAGAATCAGTGACCACGAATACTTCAAAGCCTTCTGCGAGGGCAGACAATGTAGGGAAGGTCACGCAGACGTCAGTCACCACACCGGCGATGATCAATTGCTTGCGACCGGTCGCCTTGATGGCCTTGACGAAGTCTTCGTTGTCCCAGGCGTTGATCTGGCCAGGTCGGGCGATGTAAGGCGCGTCCGGGAACATCTCTTTGAGTTCGGGTACCAGTGGGCCATTGGGGCCTTGTTCAAAGCTGGTGGTGAGGATGGTTGGCAGCTCGAAGAACGTTGCCACGTCGGCCAATGCCAGTACGTTGTTCTTGAATTCGTTGGGCGAAAAGTCTTGAACCAGGGAAATCAGGCCGGTCTGGTGGTCAATCAACAAAACTACGGCGTCGTCTTTGTTCAGGCGGTTGTAGGTAGCGTTGCTCATGATGAAATCCTTTCGAGGTGGGTGAGTGGCGTCGTTCAACATGAGCACAGATTAGGGTTTGCGATGAGGCAGAAAAAGCGGGTGAAAAGCGTTTAACTGTCAACCTGGAGGAGACAATCTGGATTGGGTTTGCGCTGCTAGATGATGTGTTTTTCGGACTCCGGAATGTGGCTCGCGCCCAGAACCGCCGGTAACAGGCCGGCCCGCAAATCCCCGCCACTGGGCTGTTGATACAGGCTCAAGCCAAACTCCGGCAACACCGCCAGCAGGTAATCGAAAATATCCCCCTGGATCCGCTCGTAATCGGCCCACGCCGTCGTGCGGGTGAAGCAGTAGATTTCCAGCGGAATGCCTTGGGCGGTGGTTTGCATCTGGCGGACCATGCAGGTCATGTTCGGCTGAATCTCTGGATGGCTCTTGAGATAGGCCAGCGCATAGGCGCGAAAAGTGCCGATATTGGTCATGCGCCGGCGGTTGGCCGACATCGCCGCGACATTGCCCTGGGCTTCGTTCCAGGCCTTGAGTTCGGCCTGTTTACGGCTGATGTAGTCAGTCAGCAGATGCACCTGGGACAGTTTCGTCTCTTCATCATCGCGGATGAACCGCACGCCACTGGCATCAATGAACAGGCTGCGCTTGATCCGCCGGCCACCGGACTGCTGCATGCCGCGCCAGTTCTTGAATGACTCGGACATCAGGCGCCAGGTCGGAATCGAGACGATAGTCTTGTCAAAATTCTGCACCTTGACCGTATGCAGCGTGATGTCCACTACATCGCCATCGGCACCGACCTGTGGCATCTCGATCCAGTCACCGACCCGCAGCATGTCGTTGCTGGTCAGCTGCACGCTGGCGACGAACGACAGCAGGGTGTCCTTGTAGACCAACAGAATCACCGCCGACATGGCGCCCAGGCCCGACAGCAGCAACAGCGGCGAACGGTCGATCAATGTGGCAACGATGACGATCGCGCCAAACACGTACAACACCATTTTCGCCAGTTGCACATAGCCCTTGATCGAGCGCGTGCGGGCGTGTTCGGTGCGGGCGTAGATGTCCAGCAGGGCATTGAGCAGGGCCGTGATCGACAGCAGCAGGAACAGGATGGTGAACGCCAGCGCCACGTTGCCGAGGAAAACCATCGCGGTTTTGCTCAGCTCAGGGACCAGGTGCAGTCCGAACTGGATGACCAGCGACGGTGTGATCTGTGCCAGGCGTTGGAACACCTTGTTGTGACGCAGGTCGTTGATCCAGTGCAGCGCCGGCTGACGACCCAGTATTTTGCTGGCGTGCAGGATCAGGTAGCGCGCCACTCGTCCGAGGGCCAGGGCGATGACCAGCAACACCATCAATGCCAGGCTGGCATGCACGAGCGGGTGCTGGTCGAGGGCACCCCAGAGGTCTTGGGCATTGAGCCAGAGCTGTTTGATATCCATAGGCAAAAAAGATTCTTCTAGGGGGCACGAGGGGCGATTAGAGCATTTAAGACGCTTTGCATTACCGTCGGTGACAAATGGGGCAATAAAAAAACCACTGTTTACCGCCATTTGTATAAAGAAACTCGGCCTACGCGCTCGAAACCGGTACCCTATGCAGCTGTTTTTTTGTATTTCTTCGAGGTAGCACCCGTGTTTTCCGAATTCGCCTTGCACGAACGCCTGCTCAAAGCCGTGGCCGAGCTGAAATTTGTCGAGCCAACGCCTGTGCAAGCAGCGGCTATTCCGCTGGCGCTCCAAGGGCGTGACCTGCGGGTGACAGCGCAAACCGGTAGCGGCAAGACCGCTGCATTCGTTTTGCCGATCCTCAACCGCCTGATCGGCCCAGCCAAGATCCGCGTCAGCATCAAGACCCTGATCCTGCTGCCGACCCGCGAACTGGCCCAGCAGACCCTGAAAGAAGTTGAACGCTTCTCGCAGTTCACCTTCATCAAGTCCGGCCTGATCACCGGCGGTGAAGACTTCAAGGTCCAGGCCGCCATGCTGCGCAAAGTGCCGGACATCCTGATCGGTACGCCGGGGCGGATGATCGAGCAACTGAACGCCGGTAACCTCGACTTGAAAGAAGTCGAAGTGCTGGTGCTCGACGAAGCCGACCGCATGCTCGACATGGGTTTCGCCGAAGACGTGCAGCGTCTGGTGGACGAGTGCACCAACCGTCAGCAGACCATGCTGTTCTCCGCCACCACCGGTGGTTCGGGTCTGCGCGAGATGGTCGCCAAGGTGTTGAACAACCCTGAGCACTTGCAGCTCAACGCGGTCAGCCAGCTGAACGAGACCACCCGTCAGCAAATCATCACCGCTGACCACAACCAGCACAAAGAACAGATCGTCAACTGGCTGCTGGCCAACGAGACCTACCAGAAGGCCATCGTCTTCACTAACACCCGGGCCATGGCCGACCGTATCTACGGCCGCCTGGTGGCCCAGGAATACAAGGCGTTCGTGCTGCACGGCGACAAGGACCAGAAGGATCGCAAACTGGCGATCGACCGTCTGAAGCAGGGCGGGGTGAAAATCCTCGTGGCCACCGACGTTGCCGCGCGCGGCCTGGATGTTGACGGCCTGGACCTGGTGATCAACTTCGACATGCCGCGCAGTGGCGACGAGTACGTACACCGTATCGGTCGTACCGGCCGCGCCGGCAACGATGGCCTGGCCATCTCGCTGATCTGCCACGGCGACTGGAACCTGATGTCGAGCATCGAGCGCTACCTCAAGCAGAGCTTCGAGCGCCGCACCATCAAGGAAGTCAAAGGCGCTTACGGCGGACCGAAAAAGGTCAAGGCCTCGGGCAAAGCCGTCGGCGTGAAGAAGAAAAAGACCGACGCCAAGGGCGACAAGAAAAAAGTCGCCGCCAAGACCCCGACCAAGCGCAAGAGCGTCAATCGGCCCAAAAGCGACTCTCTGGTCAGCAAGGACGGCATGGCTCCGCTCAAACGCCGCAAGCCAGAGGCGCCGGCCGCTGAGTAAGCGTTTCGGCTAGCCCAATAAAAACCCGGACAGTGTCCGGGTTTTTTTTCGTGTATTCAGCTCTCGGCTTTTTTCTCGGCCGTACCCAATTCCTTGAGCCGCTGATCGATCAACTCTGATCGTTCCCACGCTCTGCGTGGGAATACCGCCAGGGACGCTCCGCGTTCCGCTGACGACGCATGACATGAGCCATGCGCAACGGTGACGCGGAGCGTCACAGGATGCATTCCTACGCAGAGCGTGGGAACGATCATTTGGGTGCCCCATTAAACCTTCGTGTCTTCAGCTCTCGGCTTTTTTCTCGGCCGTACCCAATTCCTTGAGCCACTGATCGATCAACTCTGATCGTTCCCACGCTCTGCGTGGGAAT
>NZ_JBIUYA010000004.1:162605-301666 GCF_044744285.1 Pseudomonas sp. NPDC087336
CGTGCGAATACCGCCAGGGACGCTCCGCGTTCCGCTGACGACGCATGACATGAGCCATGCGCAACGGTGGCGCGGAGCGTCACATGATGCATTCCCACGCAGAGCGTGGGAACGATCATTTGGGTGCCCCATTAAACCTTCGTGTATTCAGCTCTCGGCTTTTTTCTCGGCCGTACCCAGTTCCTTGAGCCGCTGATCGATCAGCTGGCACTTATCCGGTAAATCCTTGGAGGCCGTGCCCAGATCCATCTTCTGCAGCTCGTCGTTGATCTCCTTGGCCTTGGCCGGGTTCTGTTCAGTGAGCTTGGTGACTTCCTTGGCCAACTGCTCGCGCTTGAGGGTGGCCTCCTCCGGCGTGCAAGCCCATACGGGCAGGGCGCAGGCGAGGGTGGCGGCGAGGGTGAGTTTCAGCAGGATTTTCATCTGTCGGGCCTCAGTTCCGGTTAAGGCGGGTTAACCGGTTGAGGGCTTTCGGTCGGAAAAAGTTCACCGCCATCCTCTCGATTTGGGCCTAGCCGCCATGGCAGCAACTCGTCGTTGCCTTCTCCTCATACCGATCATGATGCCGCACCCAATCCATGATTTCTTCTTCATTGCGGCCCTTGGGCATCAGGTCGAGGTAGTTGTAGGTGCCCACCAGCAGATCCAGCCCTCGGGCATAGGTGGAGTAGGTGTGGAAAATCTCGCCGGCTTCATTGCGATAAAACACGCTGAGGCCGGGAAGTTCTTCTTCCGAACCGTCGGTTTTTTCGTAGTTGTAGGTGGCTTTTCCGGCGGCGACGTCTTCGGGGCGGGCCGTCACGCCGAAGTCATAGTTGAAATCGCAGCCTTCGGACGACACCCAATCGAATTTCCAGCCCATGCGCCGCTTGAACGCCTGGAATTGGGCGAACGGTGCGTGGGAGACCGCCACCACCGAGACGTCGTGGTGTGCCAAATGCTGGTTGGCCCCGTCGATGTGGTCGGATAGGAACGAGCAACCGGGACAGCCTTCGTCCCAGCCGTCGGCGAACATGAAATGGTAAATGACCAGTTGGCTGCGGCCACCAAACAGGTCCGCGAGTTTCAGTTCACCGTCGGGTCCCTGGAAGTGATAGTCCTTGTCGATTTTTACCCAGGGCAGGGCGCGGCGTTCTGCACTGAGTTTGTCCCGCTCCTTGGTGAAGGCTTTCTCGTGGGCCAGGTGTTGTTTGCGCGCGGCGAGCCATTCTTCCCGCGACACAACGGGGTGGTTCTGCATGTTCATTTGGCGTTCTCCTGCGTGATGCGGGGGAGGTTGACTTACACAGCCTAGTCGTTTGACCTGCCGGTAAATCGACATACCGCCGGTCGGTCGCAAGAAAGGAACACGGGCTGAACGGCTGCCGTTCGCTTGTGTCACAACCTATGAAGGCCCTCTTTCTCACGGCCACCGGAGGTTGAATCAGGATGACGACTTATAACTGGGATTTGATTGAGCACTTGCTGCATGAAGTGCAGAAAGGTGCGAGCAGCTACACACCACGGCACTACGCCGAGGAGTACGCCGCGCAGAAAGCAGCGCAAGGTGAGCAGATTGAAAACCTGGATCACTTGAAAGCGGTGGCCGGTGAGTATGAAAAATTACTCCTACTGCGCGGTTATATCGAGCCTCGGCCCGAGGAGCAGGGAGGTACCGGTTCCAATTATATTTTGACGATGCGTGGTTCGAGGTTGTTGAGCCTGATCGACAGCAGCATTCCGGGCGATGAGCATCCACGACAGGTGCTGGATGATCAAGAGGATGCGCTGGACGAAGAGATGTTTGATGAAGTGGCTTCGAAGGCGCAGATTGCCTGAATCAAAGGATCGCAGCCTGTTTCCCAGCTTTCAGACACTTCAAATCACTGAAATCCTTCTTCACGCCCTCGATCTTCGTCAACAAGCGCTGACGTTGTTGCGGCGTACTTTGCGCCATCAGATCCACAAACAGCGCCCGCGCCTGGGCTTCGGTCCTGGCGAAGGCCTGGCGGTAGGCCGGTGTCCATAAGCTCTCACGGTTGACCAGGAGCGTCTCGATTCGCTGTGGGAATTGTGGGGTGTGGCGCTGCGATACGGCGGCACTGAACTGTTTTTGCCAGTGGATGCGGTTGGCGATCCATTGCGTGTACTGGTCGCCCAGGGCGTTCGACCATGCCATGACGCGCTGGTGCTGACTTGTGCTGAGAGGCCCGAGCCATTCATTCAGGCGTTTCTCCATGCGCGCGCCACGCTGCTTGATCTGCTGGTCCAGCGTGGGTTTCAGGTATTGCTCCTGGCGCTTGCGCTGGTCCTTGGCGAAGGCCTCGTTCATTTCTGCGACTTGATTGTCGTCCAGTCCTTGCAGCAATTCGATGGCGGATGGCGTGATTTCCCGGGCTGTCTCGGCAATGGCTGCTTCGGCTTCAGCCGTGCGCGCCTGCAGCGCGGCATCGGTGACCTGATTGGTAGCGATCATGGTCTGCAAGCGGTCCAGCCAGTCGAGATACCCCGGCATTTGTGTCGTGCAATGCCAGCTCAGGTGTTCCTTCAGGCGTTCGTTGAGCCAGCTTTTCTGCTCGCCGTTCATGTCCAGGTAATCGCTGAGCGTCCAGGGGACAATCACGTCGAGGTTGCGATAGGCCAGGCCCATGCGGCTGCACGCGCCGAGGGCAACGGTGAACATGAGCACAAAGGCGATGTGTTTAATCCAGCGAGACATGGGCGAATCCTTGCTAAAGCCTGGCTTCTGGAGCTGATTCTTATCAGAGCGCGCGATGAATCCGGCAGTTCACCTCATCAATAGAACGCGCGTTCGGCCTTGAGGGTGAAAAGTGCGTCGCACTGGCTATTTTGCCCGGTATAGGCTGAACAATAGCTGCCGTTGAGGCTCGAATCGCTGTAGATCAGATCAAGGTCGATGCCCATGAACGGTCGGGAAAACTTTACCGACCAATCGGTGAAGCTGCCGACATAACCGCCGTCCACCGCGACTGGCGTGTTCAACTGATGGGTGGTGTATTTCATGCTGACCCCGATGCCGAACGGCTGGTTGCCGCGCAGGTCGGCAAACAACGTGCTGTTTTGTTTGTCTGGATCGTTGCTCAAGGCTGCGCCAAAACGGCTGCCCAGCAGGGTCAGGCCACCGAACACTTCCTGGCTGTCGAGGGTGTCAACTTCGGGGTAGCTGTAATGGATGATGCCCACTTCGTAGCCGAGGACCTGGTCGAAGGGTTGCTTGTAGCCCACGTAGGAGTCGATCTCGAGGTTTTTTCCCGGGCTGATGCCCATGCTGGGTGACCATTGGCCGACGTAGAAACCGCTGTCATGGGTCAGGTCCAGGCCGCCATGGAACGAACCGACGGCCGATGGCTTTACGAGGCCCTGGGCCATGCTGCGACTGGGACTGGTCCCGAGCTTGAGGTCGAAATCCCCCAGCTCGCGTTGAAAGATTTGCCCCTGCACTCCCGAACAGGTCAGCAGGCCGCCGAGCAGCAAGGATAAACAAGAGGGTGTGCGCATGCGTCGCTCCATGAACCGCGCAGGCAGGTTTAAGTCTGCTGAAACGCTTGATCTAGACGCGTGCAAGGATACCGGCGAATGACAGGCAGCGTGGGCCGTTCGTCGATTTCTACAAGATGGGGAGAGTCAGGGAGAGGGTGTAGCCAGGTTCCAGTCCAAGCGCTTCGATGCTCAAAGCGCTTAGGGACCAGGTGCAGCGCGGGGGATTACTTCTTGCCCAGGGTGATCTGCTTGGATGGGCCGAACGACTGGCCGCTGACACCTTTGGCAATTTGCTGGATTTCACCACCGGATTTGAGGAACGCAGCGATCTGGCTGTTGATCGACTCGCTGGTTTCGACGGCTGGAGCTGGCTTTGCTTTGCTGTTGGATGCTTTTACGCGCATGGCGGCCATTAACCTGTAGAAAATTAACTTGGCCAGGCATCGTACAGGATTGAGTTCATATTTGCTTGGCAAATATCCGCTGGGGGACATTGAGTGGGGATGCCACAAATTGCAAGTTATAATTGAAATATTGCCCTAAGCCGCTGTTTTAATTAAGAACCTGGTTGGGAAAACTGCGTTTCACCCAGGGCAGGCGGGAGGATGAGCCTCGGCCCCGGTCTGACGGGCGGCGGACAAAAAATGGCAAAACCAGGAAAATCAGGGCTTTGCGGGGAATTTCTGGCGCCACCGGGCTGACTGGCGAACCTGGCCGCTAAAAAAGGGTAGAATGCCGCCACGCAATGAGGGTATTGGACATGGCTTTAGTCGGGCGTTACAACAGTTTACAAGTGGTTAAACACACTAACTTCGGTTTATATCTGGACGGTGGCGCGGATGGCGAAATCCTGTTGCCTAATCGTTATATTCCCAAAGATATTCCCAGCGAAGATGAAGACTGGCTCAACGTTTTTGTTTATCTGGACAGCGATGACAAACTCATCGCAACTACTGAAAAGCCGAAAGTTCAAGTTGGTGAATTCGCCAGTTTGAAAGTTGTTGAAGTCAACAGCATTGGCGTGTTCCTGGATTGGGGATTGCCCAAAGACCTGTTGCTGCCGTATTCGGAAGAAAAGCGTCAGATGCAGGCCGGTGAATACGCCGTGGTGCATGTCTACCTCGACAAGCATACCCGCCGCATTACCGCGACAGCGCGCCTGGACCGGTACCTGGACAAGACGCCCGCCAACTACACCCCGGGGCAGGAAGTTGACCTGCTGGTGGCTGAAGCCACCGACATGGGTTTCAAGGCCATCATCAACAACAAGCACTGGGGCCTGATTCACAAGAACGAAATCTTCAAGTTCATGCGCGCCGGCAAGGAAGAGAAGGGCTTCATCAAGGAAGTTCGCAGCGACGGCAAGATCAGCCTGAGCCTGCAACCGGTGGGCGTCGAAGCGGCCAGCAGCCTGAACTCGAAGATCCTCGCCAAGTTACGCGAGAACAACGGCAGTCTGGCGGTCAGCGACAAAAGCGATCCGACTTTGATCAGCAGCATGTTCGGCGTCAGCAAGGGCAACTTCAAGAAGGCCATCGGTGCGTTGTACAAGAACGGCCAGATCGTGATTCATGCCGACCGCATCGAATTGAGCTGAGCGCACCCTCGCACAATGACGTGCGCAGAGAAGTAAAGGTCTCTAACAGACGGCAATTTCTGTCCATCTGGTTAATAATCGACAGCATGATATTGACGCCCCGGCATCGCACCGGGGCTTTTGTTTTTGACTGTCGAGCCACTGCCATGTTCTGTGTTGTCGAGGTATTACGGTGAGCGCCACCCGGCGCAGCGCCGATGGATTTGCCCTGCAAGTAATGGTGGGGTTGTGCCTGGTCTGGGGCATTCAGCAGGTGATGATCAAGTGGGCGGCGCCCGATATCGCGCCGGTCATGCAGGCAGCCGGGCGTTCGGGCATGTCCGCGCTGCTGGTGGGGTTGCTGATCTGCTGGAAGGGCGGCTGGGATCAGGTGGGCGCCACCTGGCGCGGCGGCCTGTTGGCCGGGGCCTTGTTTGGCCTGGAGTTCCTGTTCATTTCCGAAGGCCTGCAACTGACCACGGCGGCGCACATGTCGGTGTTCCTCTACACCGCGCCGATTTTCACGGCGTTGGGTGTGCACTGGTTGTTGCCGAGTGAGCGTTTGCGGGCTGTGCAGTGGCTGGGTATTTTCCTGGCCTTCGTCGGCATCGGCATTGCGTTTGCCGGGGGATTGTCCTGGGATAACCTCGATCGCCGCATGTTGCTGGGCGATGCACTGGGCGTTCTGGCCGGGGCTTGTTGGGGCGCGACTACCGTGGTGGTACGCGCTTCGCGTCTGTCGGAGGCGCCGGTGACCCTGACATTGTTTTACCAGTTGATCGTCGGTTTCGTCGGCCTGCTGTTGATTGCGTTGCTCAGCGGCCAGATCAGCCACGTCAGCTTCACCGGCGTGGCGGTGGCCAGTGTGTTGTTCCAAGGCATTGTGGTGTCGTTTTTCAGCTATCTGGTCTGGTTCTGGCTGCTGCGGCGTTATCTGGCAGCCAACCTGGCGGTGTTTTCATTCATGACGCCTTTGTTCGGCGTCACGTTCGGGGTTGTCCTGCTGGGGGAGGCGCTGAGCCTCAATTTCGTCATCGGTGCCGTGCTGGTGTTGCTGGGGATTACCTTTGTCAGCGCTGAACAGTGGGTGCGGCGCCGTCTGCGCAGAGCGCTTGGGCAGCCTTGATTGGGCTGCAAGGCAAGCCGCTCGCCGTCGACAAAGCCTCTGGGTGAACTCATGTCGTCGGATTGTGATCCATTCAGTAACAGATCGTTGCTATGTTCGGCGAGCATTGCTCAGCACTTCGGACTATTATCAGTGCGAAGCGACTACAGAATTCCGGTCGCCCGGCACTACCCTGAAGGGGGCATCATGAAAGAGAAAATTCAAAACTGGCTGCATGACCTGGGTGTTGCACTCGGTTTGATCGAACCGCCTCTGCAACCTGTGCCTATTCGCACCGACGACGAACAGCGCCGACGCCAACAACGTCGCCGGTAAACGCGACGCCGTTTTGCAGCAGCAGCCAAGAGCTGCTGTTTGATGAGTAATGAGGGCTTCCTGGGAGATCGGCCAGGTCAATGCCGTCCGATCTCCATCAAGAACCGGCTCAAGTCATTCGCCGTCCTGGCAGTCTTGAGCATCTGGTCTTCCTCGGCGGTGAACGCCGTCAAGCCGAGTTCGTCTTCCAGATGGAAGATCAGGTCTTCGATATCCGCCTTTTCCAATCCCAAATCCGCCAGGCTGGCGTTGTCGTCGAAGTCATCCCGGCCTTCAAGCATCCGGCTGATGAACAGACGTACGGCGGCACGCACGGCAGCTCTTTTCATGGCAGGTCTTCGACGACGTTGTTGTGATCATCCCTGCGCTTTGTTCCTGGGATTGAGTACAGCAGGCTTCAGCCGTGCGAGCGTTGCCACTGGTCAATCATGTGGCGCAGATGCGCCCCGGAAAAACTGCCGAAATGCCCGCCATGCACCGTACGGATCGGCAGGGCGCGCAAGCGCTGCAGGCTGCGTGCGTAATCATCGAGGTTGGAGTGGTAGGCGTCTTCGATCAACGGCCCGTCGTAGATGATGTCGCCGCTGAACAGGGTCTCGGTGGCCGCTTCGTACAGGCTGATGCCGCCCGGCGAGTGCCCCGGCGTGTGCAGTACTTGCAGCACCCGGTTACCCAGGTCAAGTACATCGCCTTCGTCGATTGTCCCGGTGGCCGGTGCGGCTTTGACCCGGTATTCGGCGTAGCACAACGGGCAATCGGGGTGCGCTTCGAACATGTCGTCGCCGACGAAGGCCTTGCTCAAGTCGTTTTCGCCATCCGGTGCGGCCAGGATGTCCGCTTCCGCCGGGTGCACCAGGCGCTGCGCGAATTCGTGGTGCCCGGCGATGTGGTCGAAATGGCAGTGACTGGCCACCGCCACCAGGGGCCGCTCGGTGATCCACGGCAGTTGTTCGCGCAGGCTGACCAACCCCGAGCCGCTGTCGAGCAACAGGTCTTTGTCGCGGCCTTGAATGTGCCAGAGGTTGCAGCGATAGAAGGGGCGAATCCAGGGCTCATGGATCAGGCGGATGCCATCACTGAGCGGTTTGACTTCGAACCACTGGTCGCGGCTGACGATCTTCATGGGCAGTTTCCTTCAGGCGAAAAAAAACGAGTGTGGCAACCGACGCCACACTCGTCGAAGAAAGCATCAAGTCGTTATGTTTCAGCTTAGGCGGCGCTTGCCTGCA
Organism: Pseudomonas sp. NPDC087336; assembly: GCF_044744285.1. Taxonomy (NCBI): domain Bacteria; kingdom Pseudomonadati; phylum Pseudomonadota; class Gammaproteobacteria; order Pseudomonadales; family Pseudomonadaceae; genus Pseudomonas; species Pseudomonas sp. NPDC087336. The sequence continues at coordinate 170,332 of NZ_JBIUYA010000004.1, forward strand.
TCGCCGGGCGACGGGACAGCAGGCTGACCACCACGAAGCTCACCAGGCCTACGCCGAGGCTGTAGTAGATCGGCGTGTTGGCGTCCAGGCCGTCCTTGAACATGAACAGCAGCGCAGTGGCGAAGCCCAGGCCCATGCTGGCGATGGCGCCGGCGGTGGTGGCGCGCTTCCAGAAGATCGCACCGATCAGCGGAACCAGCATGCCGCCTACCAACAGGTTGTAGGCCAGGGTCAGGGCGCTGATCACGTCGTTCACCACCAGGGCGATACCCAGCACGACGATACCGGTCAGCATGGTCACCAGGCGGTTCAGGCCCAGGCTCGACTGTTTACCGCCACGCAGTTTTGGCAGCAGGTCTTCGGTCAGGGTGGTGGCAGCGGCGAGCAGGCCGGCGCTGGCGGTGGACATCATGGCGGCCAGTGCGGCAGCGATCACCAGGCCACGGATACCGTCGGGCAGGGACAGTTTGACGATGGCGGCGAACGCGTTGTTGACGTTGTCCAGATCCGGGATCAGTACGTGGGCAGCCATGCCGATCAGGGCGCAGGCCAGACCGTAGAGGATGCAGTAGACACCGGCGAACGTACCGGCAACCTGGGCCACTTTGGCGGTCTTGACGGTGAACACCCGTTGCCAGATGTCCTGACCGATCAGGATGCCGAAGAAGTAGATCATGAAGTAGGTGATGATGGTGTCCCAGCCGATGGTGGTGAAGCTGAAGCTTGCCGCCGGCAGTTTCAACACCAGTTCATCCCAACCGCCGACGCGGTACAGGCAGATTGGCAACAGGATGAACATCAGGCCTACGGTCTTGATGATGAACTGGACGATGTCGGTCAGGGTCAGCGACCACATGCCGCCAATGGCCGAGTAAACCACCACGACGCCACCGCCGAGCAGTACCGAGACCCAGAATGGCAAGCCGAACAGTACTTGCAGCACGGTGCCGATGGCCAGGATCGAGGTCACGCCGATCATCAGTGCGTACGCCAGCATGATCGCCGCGCTCGCGGAGCGGGCCATCGGGTTGTAGCGTTTTTCCAGCACCTGGGTAACGGTGTAGATCTTCAGTTTCAACAGCGGTTTGGCGAGGAACAGGTTCAGCGCGACGATGCCGCAACCCAGTGCGGCGCACAGCCAGAAACCGGAGATGCCATGTACGTAGCCAAGGCGCACGGTGCCCACGGTGGACGCGCCGCCGAGGACGGTGGCGGCCATGGTGCCCATGTACAGACTCGGGCCGAGGTTACGACCGGCGACCAAAAAGTCTTCGTTGGTCTTGGCCTTGCGCATGCCGTAATAGCCGAGTATCAGCATCGCGGCGGCGTAGATGAGTACGACGAATAAATCCAAAGCCATTGTGGCGTGTCTCCGATTGTCTTTTTTATGTGAGGCTGAAAATCAAATCCTGTGGACTGATTCCTGTGGGAGCGTGGCTTGCCCGCGATGGGGGGCCGCGGTCTGTCAGGCAGACCGAGTCATCGTTCATCGCGGGCAAGCCCGCTCCCACAAGTGATGCGTTAGTCACAGGTAATGCGTTTATCAGGCGACTTGTCGCATCGCCGGTTTTGCGAGCGAATCCGTGCTCTTGCTGCGTGAATCATTTGGTCCGAACACCGCGCGGGGTTCCGGGAACAGGCTCAGCAGCACCAGGTACACCACCGAGGCCAGGCCCAGGGTGACCGGCAGGCTGATGTCGATGCCGCCGGCCATTTCGCCCAGTGGTCCGACGAACTGCCCCGGCAGGTTCACGAAACACAGGCCGACGGCCGCGCTCGGGATCCAGGCACCCAGGCCACGCCAGTTCCAACCGTGGGTGAACCAGTAGCGGCCCCCTTTTTCGCCGCGTGTGAACACTTGCAGGTCATCCGGGCAGTAGAAGCCGCGACGCACCAGCAGACCGATGATCATGATCACCATCCACGGGGTGGTGCAGGTGATGATCAGCACGGCGAAGGTCGACACGCTCTGCACCAGGTTTGCCGCGAAGCGACCGATGAAGATGAAGGCAATCGACATCACACCGATCAGCAGCGTGGCCTTGACCCGCGACAGCACCCGGGGGAACACGCTGGACATGTCCAGGCCAGTGCCGTACAGCGAGGTGGTGCCGGTGGACATGCCGCCGATCACCGCAATCAGGCACACCGGCAGGAAGAACCAGCTCGGCGATACCGCCAGCAGGCCGCCGACATAGTTGTTGGCCGCGATGTAGTCCGGTGCCTTGACCGCTACGATAGTGGCGGTGACGAGGCCGAACAGGAACGGAATCAGCGTGGCCAACTGCGCAGCGATCACCGAAACCATGATCCGGCCTTTCGGCGTTTCACGCGGGATGTAGCGCGACCAGTCGCCGAGGAACGCACCGAAGGAAATAGGGTTGCTCATGGCTACCAATGCAGCGCCGATGAACGCGGCCCAGAAACCGGCCTGACCCATGGCCACAGTGCCGGCGTACTGGCTGTCGAACGCCGGGGCAAAAGCGAAAATGCCCAGCAGGAACAACAGGCTGGCCGCCCACACCGCGATGCGGTTGACCCACAGCATGAAGCGGAAACCGTAGATGCACACCGTCAACACCAGCAGCGCGAACAAACCGTAGGCCAGGCCCAGGGTCAGGTCGGTTTCCGGCAGGTCGATCAGGCGCTTGGCGCCGCCTACCAGTGCGTCGCCCGAACTCCAGACGGAGAGCGAGAAGAACGCGATGGCGGTCAACAGCGACAGGAAGGAACCGACGATGCGCCCGTGCACACCGAAGTGCGCGCCGGAAGACACGGCGTTATTGGTGCCGTTGATCGGACCGAACAGGCCCATCGGCGCGAGGATCAATGCACCGAGCACCACACCCAGCACAATCGCCCAGACGCCGGCCTGGAAAGACAGGCCGAACAGTACCGGGAAACTGCCGAGTACGGCGGTTGCAAAGGTGTTGGCGCCACCGAAGATCAAGCGAAACAGATCGCTGGGTCGGGCGGTGCGCTCATTGTCCGGGATCTGTTCGACCCCGTTTGTTTCGATGCTAAGGCTGGTTTCGTTGTTTTTGTTATTCATGATCTGCTCCGATCATAAAGGCGCACTCATCGTGTGTGAGCGTCACCTGTGTTGGCTAAGGGGTTGGCAGCCCTTCCGGCATCGCGGACAAATGTTCGTGGCAGGCCAGCCATGGGCCTTGTTGTTCTAGGCCAGACGCTTGTTTCCTGAAAACAATCGTCTCGCGCTCCTGGCTGAAGTGTTGCTCCCCTTGCATGCGCAGCTCGGTGGCCACGTCATGGATGAAAATCGCCACGTCACCCTGCAGGCTGACGAAAGCGTTGCTCGAAGTGCACGAGAGCACTTCGAAGCCGTCCTCGGCGCGCCAGCTGTCCCACAACGCCTGGTAGGCATCGCGCGACAGCAGGGGCTGTTCGAGGGTGTAGAAGACGAAGCTGGCATCGGCGCTGAACGCGTCGAAGTAGGCTTCGCGATCGTTGCGGGCGAAGGCGGACACCAGGTGGGCAGCCGCTTTCAAGACCTGATCGCGTTCATTCATGACCGATCCTCAGCGATGGACCACGCCAGGCAGTACGCAGAGCATTTCGTACAACAGGTTGGCGGCCAGCAGCGAGGTGTTGCCGGTGGTGTCGTAAGCGGGCGAGACTTCTACCAGATCGCAACCGACCAGGTCCAGGCCTTGGCAGCCACGCACGATCTCGATTGCCTGAATGGTCGTCAGGCCACCGATTTCCGGGGTGCCTGTGCCAGGCGCCCAGGCCGGATCGATACCGTCGATGTCGAAGCTCAGGTATACCGGACCGCCGCCGACTTTCTCGCGCACTTCGGCCATCAGGGGTGCCAGGGACTTGTGCCAGCACTCTTCGGCCTGAACCACACGGAAGCCCTGGTTGCGGCTCCAGTTGAAGTCGTCAGCAGTGTAGCCCTGGGCGCGCAGACCAATCTGGACCACGCGATCCGGGTCGATAAGCCCTTCTTCGACGGCACGACGGAAGGTGGTGCCGTGGGCGATTTTCTCGCCAAACATGTGATCGTTCACATCGGCGTGGGCGTCGATGTGCACCAGGCCGACCTTGCCGTGCTTTTTATGGATGGCACGCAGGATCGGCAGGGTGATGGTGTGGTCGCCACCCAGGGTCAGGGGGATCACATCGTGTTCGAGGATGTTGTCGTAGGATTCTTCGATGATCCGTACGGCATCCAGCAGGTTGAAGGTGTTGATCGCCACGTCGCCGATATCGGCAACCGACAGCGAGTCGAACGGCGCAGCGCCGGTGGCCATGTTGTACGGGCGAATCATGACCGATTCAGCGCGGATTTCACGAGGCCCAAAACGGGTGCCTGGGCGCAGGGAAGTACCGATGTCCAGCGGCACGCCGACAAAAGCGGCGTCCAGACCTGCAGCGGTCGGTACATGGGGGAGTCGCATCATGGTGGCGATGCCGCCGAAGCGCGGCATTTCATTGCCGCCCAGTGGTTGGTGAAGAATCTTGTCCACGGGTAGGGCCTCATCGTCGTTGTTTTATTTATTGGGTTACACCGTTCACAGAGGGACGGGTACCACGAGTAGGTGCCGATTCTGCGAAATGTAGTGGCCGGGAAGAATCGCTACGGGCAAATACTTAGTTCAGATTTTTCTAAACTAATGGAAGTGGCGGCGTTAGACTTCTCCCCGATCGTTCCCACGCTCTGCGTGGGAATGCATTCCGTGACGCTCCGCGTCACAGCCGTGACGCGGACGCAGAGCGTCCGAGGCGGCATTCCCACGCAGAGCGTGGGAACGATCTTTGGAGAGAGCCCCCATGGCCAACGCTTTACCCGACCTGAAACTTTTGCGCATTTTCGTCAGCGTGGTGCGGCTTCAGGGCTTCGCCAACGCCCAGCAAGAGCTCAACCTCTCGACGTCGGCCATCAGCACCTACATGAGCCAGCTCGAATCCGCCCTGGGGCTGGTGTTGTGCCATCGCGGCCGTGGCGGGTTCAGCCTGACCAGCAAGGGTGAACTGTTTCATCAGGAAACCCTGCGCTTGTTGGGCGAGCTCGAAGGTTTCGAGCAATATGCCGCCGCGCTCAAGGGCGAATTGCGCGGCACGCTGAACCTGGGGGTGATCGACTCCACGGTCAGCGACAAGGCCTTGCCGTTCGCCGAAGCCATCGGCGCCTACAGCCAGGAGCACCCGGCGGTGCACTTGCACCTGTCGGTAATGAGCCCCTACGAACTGCAACTGGGCGTGCAGGACAACCGCCTCGACCTGGCCATTGGCGCGTTTTCCACGCGCATGAGCGGTCTGGTGTACATGCCGCTGTACCGCGAACAGCACTGGTTGTATTGCAGCACGCGGCATCCGCTGTTCAACGAACGGCGCATCCCCGAGCAGGTCATCACCCAGCAGCGCATGGTCGGTCGCGGCTACTGGAGCCAGGCGGAGTTGGCCCGTCACGGCTTCAAGCACAGCGCCGCGACCGTGGAAAGCATGGAGGCGCAGCTGATTCTTGTGCTGTCCGGTGCCTACATCGGTTACTTGCCGGAACACTACGCCCAGGCCTGGGCGGACAAGGGCGACCTGCGAGTGCTGCTCCCGGCCACCTTTGGTTATCAGGCACCGTTCTCGATGATCGTGCGCCGTGGTCGTAGCCGTGAGCCGCTGATCCAGACCTTTCGCGATCTGCTCAAAGCACAACTCAACCAGGCGTGAAGAAGATGCCGAGAATTCAATGTCCCCGCTGCCTGCGTCCGCAGAGCCACTGCCTCTGCCCGCTGATCCCCAACCTCGACAGCCGCACCCGGGTGTTGCTGTTGCAGCATCCCGGCGAAGTGAACCATGCACTGAACACCGCGCGGTTGGCGGCGCTTGGGTTGAGCAATGCCGAGTTGATCGTTGGTGAGGTGTTCGAGGATCTGCCGAGGTTGTTGAATCAGCCGGGCTATCAGGCGCGGTTGCTGTTCCCCGGGGAGGCCGCGCAGTCGATGCGGGCTTATGCGGTCACCGATGAGCCGCTGTTGCTGGTCGTCCCCGACGGCACCTGGCGCAAGGCGCGCAAGATGTTGCACCTGAATCCGCTGCTGGCGGCGTTACCCAGGGTGACCCTGGCCGAGGGCGGTGTGTCCCGTTATCGCTTGCGCAAGGCACCGGGGCCGGGGGCCTTGTCGACGGTGGAGGCGATTGTGCAGGCGCTGGAAACCCTCGAAGCGCCGACCACCTTTGCGCCGTTGCTCAGACCGTTCGAGGCGTTGATCGAGGGGCAGATTGCGGCGATGGGGGAAGAAATTTTTCAGCGTAATCATGGCGACAGATGATTGTTGTTTGTACCGGCCTCTTCGCGGGCAAGCCCGCTCCCACAGTGTTTCGTGATGTTCACATGATTTGTGTCCGACGCAGATCCCTGTGGGAGCCGGGCTTGCCCGCGAAGAGGCCAGTTCAATCAGCGCATCTCTCGCAGAATGTCTAGCGCTCGCGCATCGCCTCGGTCCGGGCCTTGAGCACCGGTTTGAGCAGATAATCCAGCACTGTCTTCTCCCCGGTAATGATATCCACCGTCGCCACCATCCCCGGAATGATCAGCAGTGGTTTCGCGTCCCCGCCGAGGTGGTTTTTATCGGTGCGCACCTGGATCAGGTAAAAGCTGTTGCCCTTGTCGTCGGTGATGGTGTCGGCACCGATCAATTCCAGCTTGGCGCTCAAGCCGCCGTAGATCGTGTAATCGTAGGCACTGAACTTGACCATGGCTTTCTGGCCGGGATGCAGGAACGCCACGTCCTGTGGTCGCACCTTGGCCTCGATCAGCAGGTTGTCTTCCAGCGGCACGATTTCCACCATGTCGCTGCCCGGCTGGACCACGCCGCCGATGGTGTTGACCTTCAACAGCTTGATGATGCCCTTGACCGGCGAGGCCACGGTGGTGCGGGTCACGCGGTCGTCGATGGCAATGCTCGAGGCAGTGATTTTTGACAGGTCGGTGCGTTTCTCATTCAGCTCTTTCGCCGCGTCCGAGCGGAACGACTGTTCGGACTCGTCGATCTTGCTCCTGATTTCGGCAATTGCCGATTCCGCCCGGGGAATGGCCAGAGTGGTGGCGTTCAGCGAACCGCGGATTTCCACCGCGCTGCGCTTGAGCCGCAGGATCTCCACCGGCGACACGGCACCGGTCTTGACCAGTGGCTCGGACATCGCCATCTCCTGGTTGACCAGCGCCAGGCTGGAGCCGTATTGCCCGGCTTTCGAGCGAAACTCCGCCAGTTCCTGGGTTTTTTGCCGCAGTTGTTCGGTCAGCGTGCGTTGTTCACTGGCCAGTCGCCGTTGCCGCTGTTCGTACAGCGAGCGTTCGTCTTCGGCGACCTGTGGCGCCTTGGCGATCACCTCTTCTGACAGCTTGAACGGCCGCCCTTCGGCTTCGGCCGACAGGCGTTCGACCTGCGCGGTCAGCGCGTAGCGATCGACTTCGCTTTCGCCCTTGTTCGACAGGTAGCGCGTGTCATCCAGGCGCAACAAGGTGTCGCCCTTGTTCACCATTTGCCCTTCACGCACGAAGATCTCGGTGACGATGCCGCCCTCAAGGTTCTGGATCACCTGAACCTTGCTCGACGGAATCGCCTTGCCTTCGCCCATGGTGACTTCCTGCAGCACCGCGAACTTGGCCCAGACCAAGGCGCTGATCAGCAACGCGGCGGCCAGCCACACGGTGATCCGCGACCAGCGAGGGGAGTCTTGCAGAGCGGCGCCGGCCGTTTCCGGCATGAACTCGGCTTCGGCACTTTTGCCGAAGCTGTCGAAGTAGCCACGTGCTTTCGAAGCATCCGATGAAGCAGGCATAGGCAACTCCTAGACGGCCGCAGAGCCGACACGGCCCTTGCGCAGTGCATCGATGACCGCTTCTTTCGGGCCGTCGGCGACGATCCGCCCGTTGTCCAGCACCACCAGGCGATCGACCAGGCTGAGCATCGAGGTGCGATGGGTCACCAGCAGCAGGGTCTTGCCCTGGACCCAGGTGTGGAGTTTTTGCCGCAAGGCGTCTTCGCTGCTGTTGTCCATGGCACTGGTGGGCTCGTCGAGCAGCATGATCGGCGGGTCGAGCAACAAGGCGCGGGCCAGTAGCACCGCTTGGCGTTGACCACCGGACAGCAACTGCCCGCGCTCGCCGACCGGGCGATCGAAGCCTTGCGGGTGTTGCCGGGCCAATTCGGTGACGCCGGTCAGTTCGGCCACTTCGAGCATGCGCGAATCGCTGATGTAGCGCGCGCCCAGGGTCAGGTTGTCACGCAGGCTGCCGGCCAGCAGCGGCAGGTCGTGGGCGACGTAGCCGATCTGGTGTCGCAGGTCCGCGACGTCGAGTTGACGCAGGTCCAGGCCATCGAGCAGCAATTGGCCTTGCGCCGGTTCGTAGAACCCCATCACCAGCCGCGCCAGGGTACTTTTGCCCGAGCCGCTGCGACCGATGATGCCGATCCGTTCACCGGGTTTTACGCTGAAACTGATATTGGCCAGCGCCGGGGCGTTCTGGCCGTTGTAGTGGAAGGTCACGCCGACCACATCCAGGGCGCCTTGCAGTTGTGTGCGCTCCAGCGGCCTTTGCCTGGCGTCGCGCTCCTGGGGCAGGGACATCAGCGCGTCGGTGCTTTTCATGGTCAGTTGCGCTTGCTGGTAGCGGGTGATCAGGCCCGCGATTTGCCCCAGCGGCGCCAGTACCCGGCTGCCGAGCATGTAGGTCGCCACCAGCGCGCCGACGCTAAGGTTGCCGGCGATGATGCTGTAGACCCCGGCCACGATGGTCGCCATGCCGGAAAACTGCTGGATGAACAGCGTGCCATTCGTGGCCAGCGCCGAGAGGTTACGCGCGTGGCTGTCGAGGCGGGTGAGGGCGCCGTGGGTGCTTTCCCATTTGTGCTGGCGCTCGCTTTCTGCGCTGCAGGCCTTGAGGGTTTCCAGGCCACCAAGGGTTTCGATCAGCAGGGCCTGGCGTTCGGCGCCCAGGCTCAGGCTTTTCTGCACGGTGTCGCGCAAACGCGCCTGGATGATCATGGCGAAAATGATCGTGATCGGAAACGCCAGGACCGGAATCACCACCAGCCAGCCGCCCAGCAGGCCGATCACCACCAGCATCAACAGGGCAAAGGGCAGGTCGATCAGGCTGGTGAGGGTCACGGCGGTGAGAAACTCGCGCAAGCCCTGGAAATCGTGAATGCTCTGGGCAAAACCACCGATGGTCGCGGGTCTGGCTTTCATCGCCATGCCGGTGATGCGTTCGAACAGGGTCGCGGAGAGAATCACGTCGGTCTTCTTGCCGGCGGTGTCCAGCAAATGCGCGCGCACCACCCGCAACACCAGTTCGAACCCGGTGCCGATCAGCAGACCGATGGACAGCACCCACAGCGTCGAGGTGGCCTGGTTCGGCACCACGCGGTCGTAGGTCTGCATCACGAACAGCGGCACCATCAGTCCCAGCAGGTTGATCAGGAAACTCGCCAGGATCGCATCGCTGTACAACCATTTCGACAGCTTCAGGGTATCGCGAAACCACGCCTGCACCCGTGGCACCAGCGGTGAGCGAAGGTCTTCGAGTTCATGCCGTGGCCGGGCGAACAACGCCTGGCCACTGTAATGCCCGGCAAGCTCCTGGACAGTGGTCCATTGTTCGCCGCCATCGGCTTCGCTGGGCAGGATCAGGACCCGGCCATCCTCGCCAAAGCGGCGCAGCACGGTGGTGCGTCCGTTGTTGAGCAACAGCAGTACCGGCAGGTTCAGGGCAGAGATGTCCTTGAGGTCGCGGCGCAGCAGGCGTGCCTGCAATCCCGCCCGGGCCGCTGCGCGGGGCAGCAGGTCCAGGCTCAGGCGTTGGTGTGCCATAGGCAGCCCGGCACTGAGGCTGGCGCGACTGACCGTCGCGCCGTGGAGTTTGCAGAGGATCAACAGACCGTCCAGGAGCGGGTCATCGAAGCTCAGGCGTGGATCGACACCGGTGTTGGCGGTTTCCATGCTGGTCACATTGATCGCTCCGGTAATTGCATAGATACCTGCACATCACGGTAGGAGCTGCGGCAGCTCCTACAGGGGGACTCATTTGAGTTCAGGCAGTCGAGCTTCGCTTTTCACTTCCGCCTGGGCGATGGCGTCGGCGGGCAGCACCACGCGTTGCTTGCTCAGCAATTGCCCCATGTTCGCCAGCACCCGGTACATCGAAAACTCCTCGGTGTAGCGGACTTCGGTGTAACGGCGGTTGGCGTTGTAAAGCTCGTTTTCGCTGTCCAGCAGGTCGAGCAGGGTCCTTTGGCCGAGGCCGAACTGATCCTGATACGCCACGCGCACGCGTCGGCTGGTTTCGGCGTACTCGCGGGCGGTCGGGGTTTGTTTCTTGGCGTTGACCATCGCGTTCCAGGCCAGGTGGATGTTTTCGTTGAGCTGGCGCAGGGCGTTGTTGCGAATGTCCATCGCCTGATTGATCTTGTGGGCATCGGACTGCAGGCGCGCCTTGTCACTGCCGCCGCGGAACAGGTTGTAGTTCATCACCACGCCCACCCGCCACTCGTTGTCATGGCCTTCTTCGCCCGCGATGTTGTTGTTCGCGCCCACCGCGGCTTCGGCGTCGAAGCGTGGGTAGAACGGCGACTTGGCGACCTCGTACTGGCTCTCGGCCGATTGCACGTCGGCCTGGGCGGATTTCAGGTAGGGGTTGTTGTCCACCATGCTTTGCTGGGCTTCCGTCAGCGAGGCCGGTACTTCACCACGGATCGACGACGGGGCTTCGAGTTCATCGGGCAAGCGCCCGACCACGGCGGCGAAATTCGACTCGGCGTCGGCCAGATCGACTTCGGCGGTGTCGAGGTTGTTTTCCGCCAGCGCGCGACGGGCAGTGGACTGGTCGGCGTCGGCGTTGCTGCCGATCCCACGCTGGGTACGCAGGCCGATCTGGTCGTTGACCCGCAAGTGCGCTTGCAGGTTGTTCTTGGCCAGCGTCACCAGTTCGCGGCGCTTGAGCACTTCGAGGTAGACCTCGATGGTGCGCAGGGCCAGGTCCTGGGCGGTGCCCTGGGCGTAATACGCCCGGGAGTTGACGACGCCCTTGGTGCGTTCGACTTCGTTGGCGGTGTTGAACCCATCGAAGAGCATCTGCCGCAGGCGCAGTTCCGACTGGGTGTAATTGAGGATTTCGGTATGGTGATTGCCAAGCGCCCGCGTGTTGGTGTTGTCGCTGTACCCGCGCCCGTACGCGGCATTGAGGTCCACTGATGGATAAAAGCCCCCCTTGGCGACTTTCACGTCTTCGTCAGCCGACAGACGGCTGTCCACCCGCGAGGCGAGCTCGGGATGGGTGGCGATAGTGCTCTGGATCGCTTCGGTCAATGACATGGCGTGCGCCTGGGAAGTGCAGGCAATGGCCAGCAGAACCGCGCTGCAGAGGGGGGTTAAAAGACGCATGTTCATCTCCCTGAATCCTAATGATGCTTTATGAGTCGCCAATTAATTGACGACATTTATAGGTAAAACCGTTTCATACTTGTAACATCAGAGCTAAGAACATTTTGAGGCGAACCTAAGAAGTTTTTCTCATAAGACTTATGCCAAAAAAAACTTATGTACTCTGCCAAATCCAGCACATTGTTCTCTGCGAAAGCCCTTGATTTATGTGCCTTATGGCGCTCATCAGAGCTTGAGGAAAGTTCAAGTCCACTTATCGACAAAGGGCGGAGAAGTGCTGGAGGGGAGGGATGCGGCGCAGACTGGGGTGACGGTTTTTTGTCGCCAAGGTGATTCAGGACTGTTACGCAGCGCTGGCGGATTACGTTGTTTTTGACAGGTAGCCCAATGCCATTGATTGCAAAGGGTTTATCCGGGTCGCAGACATCGGCCGCGAGCAATTCGCTGGACGAAATCGACGTCAGGGCACCGGCTTACTTGGGGTAATCCGTGTTGACCGGCAGGCGATCGGCCAGTTAATCCGCTTGAACCCATGGGCATGTTCTCCGCATTCAGACAGGGTGCCGACAAAGCGTTGGCAGCGGAGGGAATGCACATGGCTACGCTCATCGGTATCGTCAGCAAGGTTATCGGTCAGGTCTTCGCGGTGGCGGGTGACGGCACCCGTCGAGTGCTGATCGAGGGGGACCGGTTATTTGCCGGCGATCAACTGGTGACCGGGGCCGAAGGCGCGGTGGCGGTGCATCTGCAAAATGGCGATGAACTGACGCTGGGTCGCAGCAGTAGCCTGCAAATGACCGCCCAGTTGCTGGCGCAGACGTCGCCCCATGTGGAGACGGTTGAAGCGACGACCCCGAGCCAGGCGCAGTTGACCGATGTCGAGCAATTGCAAAAAGCCATTGCCGCCGGTGACGACCCGACCCAAACCGCTGAAGCCACGGCGGCCGGCCCGGGTTCGACCGGCCCTGCCGAGGGAGCACAGGGTGGGGGCCACAGTTTCGTCATGCTCGAGGAAGTGGGCGGGCGGGTCGAACCGACCATTGGCTTCCCCACCGCCGGGTTCAACGGCATTCCAGAGTTCCCGCTTGCGCGGCACGACGGCGATCGAAACCCCGACGGCGATGCGGCTGCACCGCTGATTACGCCGCCAGTGGTCACTCTTCCCGAAGTCCCACCAACGGACGTCACACCGCCTGTTGTCTTGCCTCCTGTCGTCACGCCGCCTGAAGTCTTGCCACCGACAGTCACACCACCCGTGAACAATCCGGTCACCCTCGATGGCCTGTCGGTGGCCGGCGGTGAGCTGACCGTCAAGGAAGCCAACCTGCCTGACGGTTCGGCAAGCAATCCCGCCGCGCTGACCCAGAACGGCACCTTCACCGTCACGGCGCTGGACGGGCTGACCAGCCTCACCATCGGCGGGATCAGCGTGATCAGCGCTGGCGTGGCCAGCGGGTTCCCGCAGTCGATCACCACGCCGCTGGGCAGCACCCTGACCATCACCGGGTACAACCCGACCACGGGCGTGGTGAATTACAGCTACACCCTCAACGACAACGAAAACCATTCGAGCGGCGACGGCACTCACCTCAGCGAACACTTCACCGTGATTGCGGGTGACAGCAATGGCGACACCGCCACCGGTTCCCTGGACGTCACCATCCTCGACGACAGGCCCAAGGCGTACGATGACGACAACCCCGACACCGCCTCGGAAACCCGGCTCACCCTCGAAGGCAGCGTCCTGGGCAATGACGTGCAAGGCGCCGACCGTATAACAACCGGCCCTGCAAGTGGCCCGATCACCCCCGGCACCTTCATCGGCACCTACGGCACCCTGGTGCTCAACGCCAATGGCACCTACACCTACACCCTCAATCCCGGCGATGCCGACTTCAAGGCCTTGCACGCCGGTGGCAACGGCACCGAGACGTTCACCTACTCCCTGACCGACGCCGACGGCGACAGCAGCACCGCCCACTTGGTGCTGAACGTGCACAACAACGATGACGGGGTGACCCTTGGTGGCCTGGACGTCGCAGGCGGCGAACTGACCGTCTACGAGAAAAACCTCATGTACGGCAGCGACCCCGACGCCCCGGCGCTGACACAGCATGGGACCTTCACCGTCAACGCCCCGGATGGCCTGCAGAGCCTGAGCATTTCCGGCGTCGCGATCATCAGCGGTGGCGTGGTGCAGCCCTTGCCGATCTCCGGCAGCACCTGGCTGGGCAGCACCCTGACCGTCACCGGCTATGACCCGGCCACTGGCGTGGTGAGCTACAGCTACACCCTGAACTACACCGACACCCACCCCAACGCCGACGGCGCCAACAGCATCAGCGAGAACTTCGAAGTCATCGCCGTCGATGCCGACGGCAGCGAGGCGCGCGGGGAAATCAACGTCAAGATCGTCGACGACCTGCCGACCGCCAAACCCGATGCGACGTCGGTGGTCGAGGGTGGCACCGTCACCGGCAACGTGCTGTGGAACGACGTCGGCGGCGCCGATGGCTCCGGTGGCGGCGTGGTCGGCGTGCGCGCTGGCTCCGATACCTCGACCTCGGTGCATGGCGGCCTGAACAGCCAGATCAATGGCACCTACGGCTACCTGACGCTGGATGCGGCGGGCAACGCCGTGTACCACAGTTACCCGAACTCGGTGAGCGGCCCGGGCGCGAGCGACGTGTTCACCTATACCCTGCGCGATGCCGACGGTGACGAAAGCACCACCACCGTCACTATCGACGTGCACAACAGTTGCTTTGTGGCGGTCAGCGACCACGACGTGACCGTCTACGAAAAAGCCCTGGACCTGCACCAGGACGGCCAGGACCTGGCCCCCGGCAGCGTGAATGGCAGCCAACCGTGCAGCCCCGGCGAAACCGCCAGCGGCACCCTGGTCGGCGCGGTCCATGGCGGCAGTGGCGCCATCACCTACAGCCTGCTCAGCAATGCCATCGGCACCTACGGCCAGCTGTTGCTGCACCCTGATGGCAGCTACACCTACACCCTGACTTCGCCGGCCAGCACGATGCCGCAGGCCAACGATGGCGCCAACACCCTGCACGAAAGCTTCACCTACCAGGCCATCGATGCCCAAGGCAACATCGCCACCAGCACCATCGTGATCAACATTGTCGATGACGTGCCCACCGCTACCCCTGATATAGCCTCGGTGGGAGAGGGCGGCTACATCGGCGGCAATGTGCTGTGGAACGACAACGCGGGAGCCGATGGCCAGTTTGCAGGCGGTGGCGTGGTCGGCGTGCGCGCAGGCTCCGACACTTCGACTCCGGTGCATGGCGGCCTGAACAGCCAGATCAACGGCACCTACGGCTACCTGACCCTGGACGCGGCGGGTAACGCGCTGTACCACAGCTACCCGAACTCGGTGGGCGGCCCGGGTGCGACAGACGTGTTCACCTACACCCTGCGCGATGGTGACGGTGACGAAAGCACCACCACCATCACGATCGACGTGCACAACAGCTGCCTGGTCGCGGCCAGCGACGACGTGACCGTCTACGAAAATGCCCTGAGCCAGCCGTGCAACCCCGGCGAAACCGCCAGTGGCACTCTGGTCGGCGCAGTCCATGGCGGTAGCGGCGCCATCACCTACAGCCTGGTCAGCAATGCCATCGGCACCTACGGCCAACTGCGGCTGCACCCCGACGGCAGCTACACCTACACCCTGACTTCGCCGGCCAGCACCACGCCGACGGCCAACGATGGCGCCAACACCGTTCACGAAAGTTTTACCTACCAGGCCATCGACGCCCTGGGCAACATCGCCACCAGCACCATCGTGGTCAACATCGTCGATGACGTGCCCACCGCTAACGCCGACCACACCTCGGTAGGAGAGGGCGGCTACATCGGCGGCAACGTGCTGTGGAACGACAACGCGGGGGCCGATGGCCAGTTCGCCGGCGGTGGCGTGGTCGGCGTGCGTGCCGGCTCTGATACCTCAAGTCCGGTGCATGGCGGCCTGAACAGCCAGATCAACGGCACCTACGGCTACCTGACCCTGGACGCGGCGGGTAACGCGCTGTACCACAGCTACCCGAACTCGGTGGGCGGCCCGGGTGCGAGCGACGTGTTCACCTACACCCTGCGTGATGGTGACGGTGATGAAAGCACCACCACCATCACGATCGACGTGCACAACAGTTGCCTGGTCGCGGCCAGCGATCAGGACGTGACCGTCTACGAAAATGCCCTGGCCCAGCCGTGTAACCCCGGCGAAACCGCCAGCGGCACCCTGGTCGGCGCGGTCCATGGCGGCAGCGGTGCCATCACCTACAGCCTGGTCAGCAATGCCATCGGCACCTACGGCCAGCTGCTGCTGCACCCCGACGGCAGCTACACCTACACCCTGACGTCGCCGGCCAGCACCACGCCGCCAGCCAACGACGGCGCCAACACCGTTCACGAAAGTTTTACCTACCAGGCCATCGACGCCCTGGGCAACATCGCCACCAGCACCATCGTGGTCAATATCGTCGATGACGTGCCCACCGCTAACGCCGACCACACCTCGGTAGGAGAGGGCGGCTACATCGGCGGCAATGTGCTGTGGAACGACAACGTGGGGGCCGATGGCCAGTTCGCCGGTGGCGGCGTGGTTGGCGTGCGTGCCGGCGACGACACGTCGACCCCGGTGCATGGCGGTTTGAACAGCCAGATCAACGGGACCTACGGCTACCTGACGCTGGATGCGGCGGGCAACGCGCTGTACCACAGCTACCCGAACTCGGTGGGCGGCCAGGGGGCGAGCGACGTCTTCACCTACACCCTGCGCGACGGTGACGGTGATGAAAGCACCACCACCGTGACCATCGATGTGTCCAACAACAGTTGCGTGGTGGCGGGCCGTGACAGCGACGCGAGTGCCCATGGAAAAGCCGGCGGCCAGGACCTGATCGCAAAAGGCGCGGACTTTACCGGGACCCAGCAGAACTACAACGTCTCCGGCAGCAATGCCGATATAGCCCGCAGCGCCTTCGTCGCGAATACGGCGGCCATGACCGCGGTCCTGGTGGTCAGCGGCGCGCTGGCTGCGGTCAACGGTAACAACAGCGATGACCTGATAACCGTCAATCTCAAGCAGGGCGAAACCCTCAACCTGGATCACAACCTCACCGCCGGCCAGGTCAGCCTGGAGTACTCGATCAACGATGGCGCCTACATCGCCATCGCTGATGACCAGACCATCAAGGCGACGGCGGATGCGACCTATCACATCCACATCAGCAACATCCCCGACGGTTCGGGCCCAGGCGCAAACAGCGCTGAAAACTATCAGTTGAAGATGACCGTCGATTACTCCGGGGCCCAGGAAACCGCGCCGGATCACGCCTACAGTGCCAGCGACCACCAGGGCGGCGGCGACAGCATGAGCATCGGTAACGACGTGCTGACCGCAGTCACCGGCAACACCGAGCTGCACGGTGATGCCGGCAATGACTTGCTCTACAGCGGACCGGGCAACGACCTGCTCGATGGGGGGACGGGCAGCGACACCGCCAGCTATGCCCACGCCACCGCCGGGGTCACGGTCAATCTCGGCGAGACCGGGGCACAGAATACCGTCGGTGCCGGCAGCGACACCCTGACCGCCATCGAAAACCTGACCGGTTCCAACTTCAATGACGCACTCACGGGAGACAACCACAGCAACATCATCACCGGCGGCCTGGGCAACGACGTGCTCAACGGTGAGGGTGGCGACGACTTCCTGGTTGGCGGCCTGGGCAACAACACCCTGACCGGCGGCAGTGGTGCCGACACCTTCCAGTGGCTCAACGGCAACAACGGCCACGACATCATCACCGACTTTACGCCGGGTGCTGACAAGCTCGACCTGTCGCAACTGCTGCAAGGGGAGAACAGCACCGCCGCCTCGCTGGATGACTACCTGCACTTCACCGTCAGTGGCAGCGGCGCTTCACTGGTGACCAGCATCGATGTCAGTGCCATGGCTGGCGCGGCGCCGAACCAGACCATTGACCTGGCAGGTGTCAACCTGGCCAGTCACTACGGGGTGACGCCGGGGGCGGACGGAGTCATCGGCGGCGCGGACACGGCCACCATCATCAACGGCATGCTCAATGACCATTCGCTGAAGGTGGATACCGTGTGACCTGAAACCGCAACGAAAAAACCGCCCTCCTTGTGCAAGGGGGGCGGTTTTTTTCTGTGTGCGAATCGTTGCAAATCACATCGGCAGCGGCTTCCCGACCAAACGGCCCATCACGCCAAACACCCCCAGTGCCTTGATCGTGTCCAGTTCGCCCTGGGTTTCCACTTGCTCCGCTATCAAGGGCAAGTCGATGCTGTGGGTCGTGCGGCAAACCGCCTTGATGAACAACCGTTTGTCACGCTCCACATCGATGCCACGGATGTAGACTCCGTCGATTTTAAGGTAAGCCAGCCCCAGTTGAGTCAGGTTGCCAATCTGGCTGAAGTGACCGCCAAAATGCTGCAGCCCGATACGGTAACCGGTGTCGAGCAGGCTGTGGCTCAAGCGTTGCAGTTGATCCGGTGGTGGCAGTTGGCGTTCATCGATTTCCAGGGTCAGCAGGGGCGCCAGTTCCGGCAGGGATTGCAGTGTGTCGAGGATTATTTGCAGCTGCGCCTGGTCGCGCAATGTGCTGCCGGACAGGCTCAAGGCCAGGGGCAAACGGTTGATGACAAGGTACTCGAGGGTGGCTTCAAGCATCGCCAGGTCAAAGCGCGCCGACCAGCCAAAACGCTCGATCCACGGCAAGAACTGGCCGGCGGCAATCGCTTCGCCCTGTGGATCGAGCAGGCGTGCGAGGACTTTGTGATGCAGCACCTGGTGGGTGTCGGCGCATTGCACCACCGGTTGGAAATACAACTGCAGTTTGCCTTCGTTCAGGGCATCGTCGATCCAGCTGTGCCAGTGGTGTTGGGCCTGCCTTGGCGTGCTGTCGCTGCGACCCGACACGGCCCAGGGACGCTCGGGATGTTGCCGGGCTTCGTTCAGTGCCTGGTCCAGTTGATGCAGAACATGGCTTGCCGGGTCGCCAGGATGGAAGGCGACGATGCCCAGATGGGCGACGGGCATGCAATCACTGTCACCGGTCAGGCGCAGGTTTTCCAGGGTGGCGCTGATCTCGGCGGCCAGGCGTGTCGCATCCTCGGTATCGAGATCTGGTGCCAGCAGGCTGAATTCGCCGCCGCGATTGCGCGCTGCCAGCCAGGTGCGACGTTCCGGAACCTGTGTCAGACGCTTGAGCAAATCGCCGACCGCACCAATCAACGCATCGGTACGTTCCCCGCCAAGGCGCTGATTAAGGCCGGCCAGGTCGTTGAGCTGCAGCATCATCAGGTGACCGCCGCCATTTTGCTCGGTGACCAGCAATTGATCGGCCAATTGTTCATCGAGCAATCGCCGGTTGGCCAGCCCTGTCAGGCTGTCCTGATAGGAGTCGTGGAGCAGTTTTTCACTGCGAGCGGCCTCTTCGGCGAACAACGTCTTGAGCTTCTCGACCATCTGGTTCATCGCCAGCACCACACGTTTCAATTCCGGTGTGCGCGGCAGCGTCGGCACGCTGAGAAATTCGCGTTTGCTGATGGCGTCGGCCTGGCGGACCATGCTGTCGAGCGGACGAAACTGTCGACGCAGCAACCAGCCACCGAACACCGCACTGAGCAGCCCACAGAGCAGCAACCAGACGAGGCTGCCCAGTGTGCTGTCCCAGAGTTTGGCCAGGGCGAATTGTGGATTGCTCAATACTTCGACCCGCGCCACCTGTTGCCAGCCACGGGTGATCAGTGCATCGCCACCCTCGGGACGCAAATTCACCAGGTTGACGAACCAGCCGGGCACGCCGTCGATTTGCTCGGGGATACTGCGCTGCACCAACACCTGCCGATTTTCCAGGTGGGTCACGCGGATGTCGCTGAAATAGCCGCTGTCGAAAATCGAACTGACCATCAACTCCATCATGGCCGGGTCGTCGACCTGTGTGGTCAAGGTCAGGCCCAAGGCGGTCGCGGCGTCCTGGGCATGGGCGCGCAACTGCCCAAGCGTCTGCTCGCGAGAGCTTTCCAGGCTGGCATAAAAACTGCCGCTGAAGGCCACCAGCAAGAACAGGCAAATGGCGAGAAACAACTGGTTGCGCAGTTTCATCGAGCGCTCCTTGGCGTGGCGGCTAACCGTCGCCCACGGCGAACCCTTCGGATTGCATTTTTTTCAAGACGTCTTGCCAGCGTGACAGTTTTTTCGAGTCGCCGCTGCGCGGGTTGCCAGGCTTGCCGGGCAGGTACAGGCCTTCGGCGTTGAATGCGTACACCGGCAGCAGGTCCTTGCGCTGCGAGGCGGGGCGGATGTCGCCGATCAAATTATCGAGCACCAGCGGTTCGGCCCCGGGGCTGCTGTAGTAAGTCAGCACCATGTGCGCCTGGTTTCGGGTCAGGGCTTTGACGTAGGTAATGCGCAGCTTGTCGCTGGGAATGCCCAGCTGGCGCAGGCTGAAGTATTTCGCCAGGGCATAGTCTTCGCAATCGCCGGCGGCCTTGATCAGCGCTTCGACGGGCGTGGCCCAGTAATCGCTCTGGTGCCAGATGCGTACGTCGTCCTGGAATTCCAGCTGCTGGTTGAAGTAGTGATTGACCGCATTCAATTGTTCCTGCTCAGGCAGGTCGCGTTCGCCCTGCAGCATTTCACTCCAGGACTGGATGCGTCCCTGCGTCGGCCCCAGGTTGGCATAGCGTTTTTCGGCGGTTTGCGCAATTTGCGCGAAATCCCAACTCGGCCAGACATTGCCAGGCACGGCCAGCGGAAAACTGGCGAGCAGCAGCCATCCGCCAAACCGAAGTCGGAGTGTTGACCATCCTGGACTACCCGGCCTGCGCGGCATGTCTGGCTGCTCGAGTGCAGAGAACTGAAGTCTAGGTGGTGTTTACAACGACAGTCAGGATTTACGCAGGGTTTTCTGCCGAAGGATGTACAGGGTCACCAGCACCGCACTGGTCAGCATGAACCCCCGTGCCCAAGGCATCGGCACCAGGTAGCAGGAGAACAGGATGCTCGCCCACATCAGGCCGATGGCGTACACCTTGCCCTTGAGCGGAATGCCGTTGCCGTCGAGGTAGTCACGAATCCATGGCCCCAGCCGCGGGTGCTCGACCAGCCATTGATAGAAACGCGGTGAACTGCGGGCGAAACAGGCAGCCGCCAGCAACAGGAAGGGCGTGGTGGGCAACACCGGCAGGAAAATCCCCAGCACCCCCAGCGCTACGCTCAGCCAGCCGATGGCCAGCAGCACGTAGCGCAACATCAGGGAGCGGTTGCCTATGGGGTTGTCCATAGGCAAAACCTTAGTGGTGACGTGGCTTGAGGATCGCCGGTTTTTCGTCCGGTGCGTTGCACAACAGGTACAGCGCAGTCAGGGCTTCCGGGATCTGCACGATCATGTCGTCCATCAGGTTGGCGTCGGCGGCGATGTCGGAGAACTCCGGCTGCTCGTCGAACAGGCCGGAACCTACCATGATCGGCAGCAGCATTTCGCTGACTTCGTCTTCGGCGGTTTCGAACCAGGCTTCTTCGCGCAGGAATACGCCTTCCATGAATCCGATGCACCAGCCGCGCAGTTCGGAATCGTCCGGGTCGTCGCCCAGATCGAGGTCGCACGGCAGCTCGAACTCTTCATCGGAGGCCAGTTGGCGGGCGATGTGCGCCTTGAGGCCGATCAGCGTGGCTTCGATCTCTTCGCGCTGGGCTTCGCTGCTGTAATGCGGCTCTTCAGCGAACAGGGCATCGATCCATTCACGATCGGGAACGGTTTCCGAACAGATCGACAGCGCGGTCAGGTAGCCGTGGGCGGCCACGTAGTCCAGCGCCTCGTCATGCAGTTCATCGGCGTCGAGGAAGACTTGCAAGCGGGTTAGTTGCTCAGCGAAGGACATTAAAGGGCTACCTTGGGGAATATTCGATGCGGGAATTCTAGGCCTTCTTGAGCGCTTGGGCCAGCCGCACGGCATATTTGCAGCGCATTCCCCATGGAAGCGAGCCTCGTTGGTCTTCGTGTGTCTTCTCAGCGGCGCGCTTTGCCGGACAGGGGTCGGGTATACTCGCGCGTTTTGTGATGCCCTGCTGGTTTCGCGGCTTAAATGCACAGCGTCATGCAATCCGTACTTACGATTTGTCAGTGCGAAGTTGCGGGTTCTGCACCAGCCTTGCAGGGATGTTTCGGTGATTTTTGGAGTTTTTATGCTCGAACAGGCTCAGCGCGTCCTCAAGGACATCTTCGGCTACGACAGTTTCCGTGGCCGCCAGGGTGCGATCATTGAGCGCGTGGCCAGTGGCGGCGATGCCCTGGTCCTGATGCCTACCGGGGGTGGTAAATCCCTGTGCTTCCAGGTGCCGGCGCTGCTGCGCGAGGGCCTGGCGGTGGTGGTTTCGCCGCTGATCGCGCTGATGGACGATCAGGTCGCGACCCTGGAAGAACTGGGTGTGGCCGCCGCGGCATTGAACTCCACGCTCAGTGCCGAACAACAGCGTGACCTGGCGGCCAGGATCCGGCGCGGTGAGGTGAAAATGCTCTACCTCGCGCCCGAGCGTCTGGTCCAGCCGCGCATGCTGAGCTTCCTGCAAGGGCTGAATATCTCGCTGTTTGCCATCGATGAAGCCCACTGCGTGTCCCAATGGGGCCATGACTTTCGCCCGGAATACCTGCAATTGGGCCAGTTGGCGCAATTGTTCCCCGACGTCCCGCGCATCGCCCTGACCGCCACCGCCGACAAGCGTACCCGTGAAGAGATCGTGACGCGCCTGCACCTGCAGGAGGCCGAGCGCTTCCTGTCGAGCTTCGACCGGCCCAACATTTTTTATCGCATCGTGCCCAAGGAACAGCCGCGCAAGCAGTTGCTGGCGTTCCTCGCCGAACGTCGCAGCGATGCGGGCATCGTCTATTGCCTGTCGCGCAAGAAGGTCGAGGAAGTGGCTACGTTCCTCACCGAACAAGGGTTTCCGGCGCTGCCCTATCACGCCGGCCTGCCTAACGATCTGCGGGCGCACCACCAGAAACGCTTCCTCAACGAGGAAGGCCTGATCATGGTCGCCACCGTGGCCTTTGGCATGGGCATCGACAAACCCAACGTGCGCTTTGTCGCTCACCTCGACTTGCCGAAGTCACTTGAAGCCTATTACCAGGAAACCGGTCGCGGCGGTCGTGACGGTCTGCCGGCCGATGCCTGGATGGCCTATGGCCTGCAAGACGTGGTGATGCTCAAGCAGATGTTGCAGAACTCCGAAGGCGATGAGCGCCACAAGCGCCTGGAGCAACACAAGCTCGATGCCATGCTCTCGCTGTGCGAGGAAACCCGCTGCCGCCGCCAGACGCTGCTGGCCTACTTTGACGAAGACATGCCCGAGCCCTGCGGGCATTGCGACAATTGTGTCGACGGCGTGCAAACCTGGGACGCCACCGAGCCCGCCCGTCAGGCGCTGTCGGCGATCTACCGCACAGGCCAGCGCTACGGTGTCGGGCACCTGGTGGATGTCTTGCTGGGCAAGGACAACGAAAAAATACGCAACTTCGGGCATCAGCACCTGTCGGTGTACGGGGTCGGCAAGGCGATGGCCGAGGGCGAATGGCGTTCGCTGTTCCGCCAGCTGGTGGCCCGTGGCCTGGCCGACATCGACCTGGAAGGCTACGGCGGCCTGCGCCTGAGCGACACGTGCCGGCCGCTGCTCAAGGGCGAGGTGACCCTGGAATTGCGTCGCGACCTGAAGGCGCAAACCACAGCCAAGAGCAGCAAGAGCCAGGCGAGCCAACTGGTTCGCGGCGAAGAGCGCGAACAGTGGGAAGCCCTGCGTGCCCTGCGCCGCAAGCTGGCCGAAGAACATGGCGTGCCGCCGTACGTCATTTTCCCCGACTCGACCTTGCTGGAAATGCTGCGCAGCCAACCGACTACGCTGGCGCAAATGGCCCGGGTCAGCGGCGTCGGTGCACGCAAGCTGGAGCGTTATGGCGAGGCGTTCCTCGAAGTCCTCGCAGGCC
Source organism: Pseudomonas sp. NPDC087336 (assembly GCF_044744285.1). Lineage (NCBI taxonomy): Bacteria > Pseudomonadati > Pseudomonadota > Gammaproteobacteria > Pseudomonadales > Pseudomonadaceae > Pseudomonas > Pseudomonas sp. NPDC087336. Next base: position 193,770 of record NZ_JBIUYA010000004.1, read on the forward strand.
AGGCCGAAGCACCGAAAGTCGTGGCAGACCTGCGCCACGAGCTGATCACCCTGGCGCGTGCCGGCATGACGCCGTTGCAGATCGCCGGGCAGTTGCAGTGCTCGGAAAAGAACGTCTACACCCTGCTCGCGGAGGCGATCGGCAAACAGCAGCTGTCGCTGGAGCAGGCACTGGATCTGCCGGAGGACTTGATGGGCGAAGTCCAGGATGCGTTCCTCGACGGTGAAGGTGAACTGCCGCCTGTCTCGGAAATTTCCGCGCTGTTTGCGGGGCGCGTACCGGAAGGGGTTTTGTACTGTATTCGCGCTGCCCTGCAGTCCGAGTTCGAACTTTGAGCCACCGGTCCCGCTGATGTAACGATTCAGTACAGAACAAGCCTTGCCTCCAGCCAAGGCTCATGCTTAGCTGACTAATTATTAGTATTTCCCTTTTTTCAGTCTAATCATGAGTGTTTTATGTCGTTGACCGATCAACACCGTTTTGGCATGCAATTGGCCCAGATGTCGCGTGGCTGGCGTGCCGAGCTCGACCGTCGCCTTGCCGGGCTCGGATTGTCCCAGGCCCGCTGGCTGGTGCTGTTACACCTGGCGCGCTTCGAACAAGCCCCGACCCAGCGTGAGCTGGCGCAAAGCGTCGGTGTCGAGGGGCCGACCCTGGCTCGGCTGCTCGACAGCCTGGAAAGTCAGGGCCTGGTGCAACGCCAGGCGGTGGTAGAAGACCGTCGGGCAAAAAAAATCGTGCTGTGTGCCCCGGCGCGTCCCCTGATCGAACAAATCGAAACCATTGCCACCCAACTGCGTCATGAACTCTTCGAGGGTGTCGATGAGGCCGATGTAAAGGTGTGCATGCGGGTTCACGGGCACATTCTGGCCAACCTCGAAAAATCCTGAGACAAAGCTTCACGCCAGACTTTTGAGTGAGCGCATTGGGCAGACTATAAGAACTACTCGGCAATATCGTGTTCGTACCGGATGTGCGAACACGTGCAGATTGGTTTTTTGGTGACCTAAGGGATGTTCATGCTCCAGAGTCGGCTATTGGTTGTACGGTGTGGTGCCAGGCTGTTGCTGGCCAGTGCCGCCGTCACTTACTCGGCCTGGGTGCCGGCGTTGGGTTTGGGTGAAATCACCCTGCACTCGGCGTTGAATCAACCGCTACGCGCTGACATCGCCCTGGTGGGTACGGCCGGACTTGCCGAGGGCGAGCTGTCGGTGCGCCTGGCGACGGCGGACGAATTCATGCGCGCCGGCGTCGAGCGCGTATTTTTCCTCAACGACCTGACGTTCACGCCCATTCTTCGGGGCGATCGCAGCCTGATCCGGGTCAGCTCCAAGAAACCGGTGAAGGAACCCTATCTGGATTTTCTGGTTCAGCTCGACCAGCCCAATGGCCGCTTGTTGCGAGAGTACACCGTGCTCATCGATCCTCCGGGTGCCGCAGACATTGCACCGATTGACGATGAACCGCCGCCGGGCCGTCCTTCTTCTGCATTCCCGAGTGTTCAGCCGACAGTCGCGCCACCACCTGTAAACAGGGAAGCGCTGGCAACGCCTGTGGATCCCCTGGCTGAACAACTGGTCGCCAGTGTCCTGCATAGCCAGCAGTTGCAAGCGAGCCTCGATGAACTCAACGCGAAGCTTCAGGCACAGGACGAGCAGATCGCCGTTGAGAAAAAGCAGGCGACCGAGCTGCAAACCCGATTGTCGGAGGTCCAGCAGGCTCCAACGGAACCGGTTGCCGTGGCGCCCGCGCCCGCGCCGGTGGTGGTTGAGGAGCGAGGGGTGAACTGGCTATGGATGCTTGGGTTTGTGGCGCTGCTGGCCTTGGCGCTGCTGCTTGCATGGGGGCGCCGTCAACGACAGCAGGATCAGGCTTTGCCAGAGCCATCGCAACATGACCCCCAGGCCAATCCACCCGTAACGCAGGGTGGGCAGACACTTCAGGAAGTCCGTTCTCCACAATTGAGCGTTCTTGCGCCGGTCGCGGTTGCTACATCGACGGTGTTGCCCCCGGCAACGCCCTCGCAGCCGTCACTCACCGATGAGTTCCAGTTGAATCTGGATGACTTGTCGATGGATACGAATTGGGATCTGGGCCCGATGGAAAACACCCGGCCCTGCGTAGCGACAGCGCTGCCCGAGCCTGAGATCGAATGGACCATCGAACCCACGTCCCTTGACGATAAACGGTAGGAGCCAAACGCCGCGGTGTATCTGCCGCACCGCCTAATCGTTCATCCCGGGCAATAAAGCCCGTTATCATGGCAGCGCCCTCCGTCTCAGGAATTTCAACGATCATGACCGCCAGCAAACCGGAAATCGTCATCACCTATTGCACCCAATGCCAGTGGCTGTTGCGTGCGGCCTGGCTGGCCCAGGAACTGCTAAGCACCTTTGGCGATGACCTGGGCAAGGTGTCGCTGGTGCCCGGCACGGGTGGGGTCTTTCACATTTTCTGTGACCAGGTGCAGCTCTGGGAGCGCAAGGCTGACGGCGGCTTCCCCGAGGCCAAGGTGCTCAAGCAGCGAGTCCGCGACCAGATCGATCCGGACCGCGACCTGGGGCACAACGATCGCACCACTCAGTGAGACACCGCCTCCGCAGCAACGGCTTTCTTGCTGGAACCACTTGAAAGCCTGCTGGACACCACGATCGCGACGATGATCAATGCGCCGCCGAGCAGCATGCGCAGGGTCGGGTTTTCATTGAACAGCAACCAGGCCATGGTGATCCCGTAAACCGGCTCCAGGGCGAAGACCACGGCGGCGGTTCGCGCCTTGATCACCGCCAGGCTGGCGACAAACAGGCTGTGGGCGACGCCGGTGCAGAACACCCCGAGCAGGCCGATCCACAGCCAGTCGATGGCACGCACTTCGCTCAAATGCGGGGCTGCCGCCGGCAGCAGACACAAGCCGACCACCACGTTCTGGCACAACGCCGCCTGCACCGGCGGGATGCGCGCGGAGCTTGCGCGGTTGGTCAGCGACAGCAGGGAAAACAGCAGGCCCGACGCAATTGACCAGAGCAGGCCGGTTGTGGCGCCACTGCCCAGATCGAACTCAGGCGTGACCAGCACCAGCCCGACACTGACCAGAGCCACCAACAGGATTTCATTGGCGCGGATCCGCTCACGGAAAAACAGCCCTTCAAGGATCACGGTAAAGGCCGGGAAACTGGCAAAGCCCAGGGTGGCGATGGCCACGCCAGCGATTTTCACCGAAATGAAGAAGCTCACCCAGTGCCCGGCCAGCAGTAAACCGCTGAGCAGCAGTCGGCGCACATCCACGGCTTCGAGTTTCTGCCAGCGGGTCTGGCTGGCAAAGCGTGCAAAGAATGCTAGCGCCAGCACCGCGAACGCCGCCCGGCCAAAGACGATGATGGGCGCAGAGGCGGCGGCGAGTTTGCCGAACACGCCGGTCAGGCCGAACATCAATGCGCCGATATGCAGGGCGCCCAGGGCGGTACGGGGAGTCATGGCAATCCTTGGTAAAGGTCGTGAGTCCGGTCATTTAACCGCGCCTGCCGCCACCGTGTCTGTCGCCAGGCTCGCGTTATTTGTCGCCAGCCTCGCGCCGCAACTTGCCCGGCGATACACCGAACTCGCGCAGGACCGCGGCGGCAAAGGCGCTCTGGGAGCTGTAGCCGACCCGGCAGGCAATCTCGCCGATGGGCAGCGCCGAATTGCGCAGTAATCCCACGGCCTTGTGCAGGCGTCGGCTGCGGATGTAGTCCATCGGCGTCTGTCCGCATTCGGCCACGAACCGTGCATGCAAACGGGCGCTGGAAAGACCGGCCACGCGGGCCAGGTCGGCGACTTGCAGCGGGTAGGCGGCGTATTGGTCAATATGCGCGTTCAATGCGGCGTAGGGCAGGCGCCGGCCACCGACCGGGTCGGGCCTGGCGTTGTTGAGACTGGCCAGCAACAGCACCGCGCCCTGTTGCGCAATCACCGGGTCATCGACCTGGCTGTTGGCCAGCCACTCGACCAACTGGCTCTGTCCCGTATCGAGCGACAAGCGACCGGCGTTGTCGAGCAGGCGTCGACTGGCATCGGCATGATCACCCAGGGACTGGCCAAGCCATTGATCGCCGGGCACGTCCAGGACCAGGCATCGGCTGCCATTGGGGCTGCCGCAGGCATGGTGAAAACCTGCGGGAATCACCACGAAGCTTTGCTGGACCACCTGACTGCCGCGCCCGTCGACCTCGAAATCCAGCGCACCCGACAGCCCGAATACCAGTTGCGCGTGCTCATGGCTGTGGACGATCAGGTCATGGGTGTACTGGCGCAGGGTAAGGATCGGTCTCATCGTGGCTCTCGTTACAGGCTCTCGTTACAGGCGCTCATTGCAGGGTTGATGAGTCAGGTCGCAGTCTACACCGACACGGCTTGTGCGCGCTGTCACAGGACTGACTTGCGGCTGTCATGGGTCATTAACCCGACCGGGTCAAGCTTGCCAAAACTTGTCCTGAGGGTCGCCCATGACCAGCGCCGAGCTCGCCAAACCCAGTCGTAAGCAACGTGTGCGCACCTTGTGGATTTCCGACGTGCACCTGGGCACGCGCGATTGCCAGGCCGAGCACCTGTCGCAGTTTCTCAAGGGCTATCACGCGGACAAGATCTACCTGGTCGGCGATATCATCGACGGCTGGAAACTGCGCGGCGGCATGTACTGGCCCCAGGCGCACACCAATGTGATCCGGCGCCTGTTGACCATGAGCAAGCGCGGCACCGAGGTGATCTACGTCACCGGCAACCATGACGAGTTCCTGCGCCGCTATTCGAAACTGATCCTGGGTAACATCCAGTTGGTGGACGAAGCGGTGCACGTGACCGCCGATGGCCGGCACTTGCTGGTGATTCACGGTGACCAGTTCGATGTGATTACCCGCTACCACCGCTGGCTGGCGTTTCTCGGCGACTCGGCCTACGAATTCACCCTGACCCTCAACCGCTGGCTCAACCATTGGCGCGCCCGTTATGGCTACGGCTACTGGTCGCTGTCGGCGTACCTCAAGCACAAGGTGAAGACCGCGGTCAGTTTCATCAGCGATTTTGAAGAGGCCATTGCCCATGAGTGCGTCAAGCGCGAGTTGCATGGGGTGGTGTGCGGGCACATTCACCATGCCGAGATCCGCAAGGTGGGCGAGGTGGATTACCTCAATTGCGGCGATTGGGTGGAGTCGTGCACGGCGTTGATCGAGCATTGGGATGGCACGATCGAGTTGTATCGCCTGGCCGATGCCCAGGCGCGGGAAGCGCAGTTGAGGTCGGTGAAAGTTGCCGAGCCTGCATGAAGAGCAAAATCAAAAGATCTTAAACGGTTGAATACTCCTCCATCGCCGCCTTGTAGATCGAATTCTTCGGCTGCGCAAACAAGCGCTCCATCATCGGCTCGAAGAAACTCAGCGGTAGCGTGTCATACGCCGGATCAAAGGCTGCGGCATCGTACTTCGCGCAGAACTCGATGGTTGCCTGATACTGCGCATGGTCGCTGAACTGCTCGCGCAGGTGCCGATCCATGCCCAGGTGATGGAAGAAGTAGTAGCCCTGGAAAATCCCGTGCTTTTCCACCATCCACAGATTCTCGGCGCTGACAAAAGGCTTGAGGATCGCGGCGGCGATGTCCGGGTGGTTATAGGAGCCCAGGGTGTCGCCAATGTCGTGGAGCAGGGCGCAGACCACGTACTCTTCGTCGCAGCCATCGCGCCAGGCGCGGGTGGCGGTTTGCAGCGAGTGGGTCAAGCGGTCCACGGGGAATCCGCCGAAGTCACCTTCGAGCAGCTTCAGGTGCGCCACGATCCGTATCGGCAACTGACGCGCGTAGGCGCTGAAGTCCGCGGCAATGATCGCCCAGTCTTCCTGCGTACCATCCTTCATGTGGGTAAAACGGGCATTGGCATTCATCGGCAATCCTCTGGTGGTCTAGAACGGCACGCGTCCCAGGATCATGTCGCGGTACATGACGAAATCGCCGAGCAGGCTGTAGAAAGGGTGCTGAAAGGTCGCAGGACGATTCTTCTCAAAGAAAAAATGCCCGACCCAGGCGAAGCTGTAACCCGCCACCGGCAATACCCACAACAACATCCAGGCGCCACGACCGATGGTCAGCGCCACAATGAAAATCACCAGCGTGGTGCCGATGAAGTGCAACCGTCGGCAGGTGCTGTTGCTGTGTTCGCTGAGGTAATACGGGTAGAACTCAGCGAAGCTGTTGAAACGCTTGACGTTTTCCACGACTGCGATCTCTGTGGTTATTGTTCTGACTGCAAGTTGTTCGGCGGGTAGCTTATTTGAGTCTAGAGTGATCAATGGCGCCAGCCAGTGACAATAGGCGCCACTTTAGTATCCTTCGGAAAACTCGCCGCGACAGACGGCTCACCAAGACAGTAGACGCCATGAGCGAACGAACGACTTCTGCAAGCTGGGCGATGGGGATTGTCAAAGCACTGGAAATGGACGGCCTGGATTGCCGGGTTCTGTTCAAGCAGCTGGGGCTCGACTACGCGGCACTGGATGATCCGGATGCGCGCTTCCCGCAAGATTCCATGACACGACTGTGGCAACGGGCGGTTGAACTGTCCGGTAACCCGGCAATCGGCCTGAACATGGGCAAGGTGGTGCGACCTGCGCAGTTTCATGTGACCGGCTACGCCTTGATGTCCAGCCAGACCCTGGCCGAGGGTTTCAAGCGGCTGGTGCGTTATCAGCGGATCATCGCCGAAAGCGCCGACCTGAGCTTCCGCCTGCTGGATGAGGGCTATGCGCTGATTCTGACGGTGCATGGCGACCATTTGCCACCCACCCGTCAAAGCGCCGAAGCCTCGCTGGCGTGCGCCCTGGCGCTGTGCGGCTGGCTGACCGGGCGCACGCTGCACCCGCGCAAAGTGCTGGTGCAGGGCGATGAACCGGTCAATCTCGAACCCTACAAACAAGCCTTCCATGCGCCGCTGGTGTTCAACGCGCCCTACGATGCGCTGATTTTCGAACGCGCAGACATGGAAGCGCCGCTGCCGACGGCCAACGAGGCCATGGCGTTGTTGCATGACCGCTTTGCCGGCGAATACCTGGCGCGGTTTTCCGAAAGCCGGGTCACGCACAAGGCGCGGCAGGTATTGTGCCGATTGCTGCCACAGGGCGAGCCCAAGCGCGATACGGTGGCGCAGACCCTGCACCTGTCGCAACGCACCTTGCAACGGCGTTTACAGGAGGAGGGCACGAGTTTTCAGACGTTGCTCGACGACACCCGTCGTGAGCTGGCCGAGCAGTACCTGGCGCAACCGACCATGACCCTGCTGGAAATTGCCTACCTGCTGGGGTTCGCTGATCCGAGCAATTTCTTCCGCGCCTTCCGCCGCTGGTTCGACACCACGCCCGGCGAGTACCGGGCGCGATTGACGGGAACACTTGCGCCGGTCAGTGACGCCAGAACGCCGGAATACACAGCACAAACACCGTAATGATCTCCAGTCGGCCCAGGAGCATGCCGAACGAGAGAATCCACTTGGCGGCGTCCGGCAGCGAGGCGAAGTTGCCGGCCGGGCCGATGGTCTCGCCCAACCCCGGGCCGACGCCGGACACGGTGCTGGCGGCGCCGGTCAGGGCGGTCATCCAGTCCACCCCGAGCAGTGAAAGCAACAGCGCGATCACGCAGATGGTGATGGCGAAGAAGAACGAAAAGGTCAGGATCGAGCGCACGATCTCTTCATCGAGGCGGTGGCCGTTGTACTTCTGCTTGATCACCGCCCGCGGGTGAATCAGCTGGTTAAGGTTGGCCTTGAGCAGGATGTAGGCAACCTGGAAGCGGAAAATCTTGATCCCGCCGGCGGTCGAGCCGGAGCAGCCGCCGACAAAGCCCAGATAGAAGAACAGCATCAGCGAGAAATTTCCCCACAGGCTGTAGTCCCCCAGCGCGAAACCGGTGGTGGTGACCACCGACGTCACGTTCAGCGCCACATGTCGCAACGCTTCGAGCCAATGCAGCTGGGTGGTCCACCAGTACCAGGTGCCGAGCACCAGCCAGGTCACCAACAGCATGCCGAGCAAACCCTGGACCTGTTGGTCCTTGATCAACGCCTTGCGGTTACCTCGCAGGGTCGCCACGTACAGGGTGAACGGCAGGCTGCCGAGAATCATGATGACAATGGCCACCCAATGTACCGCCGGCTGCGTCCACTTGGCCAGGGACTGGTCCGAGGTGGAGAAACCGCCGGTGGAGATCGCCGACATCGCATGGTTGATCGCGTCGAACGGACTCATCCCGGCCCACCAGAACGCCAGGCTGCCGAAAATTGTGATACCGACATAGGCCGCCACGATCAGGCGCGCCACCATGTGCGAGCGGGGCATGACTTTTTCGGAGCGGTCTGACGACTCGGTCTGGAACAGCCGCATGCCACCGATACGCAGCAGCGGCAGGATCGCCACCGCCATGCCGATAAACCCGATGCCGCCGATCCAGTGCAGCAGCGAGCGCCACATCAGGATGCCGGGGGACATGTCGTCCAGGCGGTTGAGCACCGTCGCACCGGTGGCGGTGATCCCGGACATGCTTTCGAAGAACGAATCGGTGTAGCTGATGTGCTGGGTCAGCAGGAAGGGCAGCGCGGCGAAGATACACACCACCAGCCAACTGCTGACGGTCAGCAAGTACATGTCCCGTGGTCGCAGATGGACATGCTCCGGACGCCCGGGAATGACCAGGGCGAGGCCGGCGACAAAGGTGATCATGCTGGCCCAGAGGAACGACGGCAGGTCGCCGGTGCGATCGAAGATCACCAGCGTACCCATGGGCACGACCATGGCGATGGCCAGGGTTATCAGGAAGATGCCGATGATGAAACCAATGAGACGTAAGGTCGGCAACGCCATGAAATCCGCTCGGATGAAGTAAGGAGGGCGCCATTCTACCTGCGGGGCGGGGCATGTAAACCGCACTGCCTCAGTAGTTACAGCTAGAATAGCCGCACAATTTTTTCTGGAGGTGGCCGATGCAGGCTCTCGACGTTTTGCTCAACCGTGTTTCCGTCCCGCGCCTGATCGAACCGGCACCCACCCAGGCGCAACGCGAAGTGCTGTTTGGCGCGGCCATGCGCGCCCCGGATCACGGCCATTTGCAGCCTTGGCGTTTCCTGACGGTCGAAGGCGCGGCGCGCGAGCAAATGGGCGAGTTGCTGGCCGAAGCGGCGAAGTTGCAGGACGCTGAAGTCACCGAAGCAGCCATCGACAAGGCGCGTAACGGACCGCTGCGGGCGCCGTTGGTGGTGGTCGTGATCGCTCGGTTGCAGGAGCACGTCAAGTATCCGAAGTCCGAACAGCTGCTGGCGGCAGGCTGTGCGGCCCACGGGATTTTGCTGGCAGCCTATGCGCAAGGCATTGGCGCGGTCTGGCGTACCGGTGACCTGGCCTATTCGCCGCATGTGGCCAAGGGGTTGGGTTTGGCTGAGGGCGAAGAGGTGATTGCCTTCCTGTACCTTGGCACGCCGCAAAAAGAACCCCGGGTGGCGGAGAAGGTTGATCTGGCCGAGTTCGTCAGCGCCTGGCCAGCCGCGTAAAGATCGTTCCCGCGCTCTGCGTGGGAACGATCACTTAAGCGGCGACTCCAGGTACTAACGGCAATTCCAGACTGGCAATGAACCCGCCTTCGGGATGATTGGCCAGCACCAGGCTTCCGCCATGCCGCTCCGCCGCACGCCGGGCGATCGCCAGTCCCAGGCCATGCCCGGGCGCCGTCTGCCCGGGCGCACGATAGAACGGCTCACCCAGCTGGCTCAAATGTTCAGCGTCCGCCCCCGGCCCATGGTCACGCACGGTCACCACAATCCGATCCCCTTGGCGCAACGCCTGCATTTCAATCGGCAGGCCGCCCACCGGGTTGAAGCGCTGGGCGTTGCGCAGCAGATTGTCCACGGCGCGCTCGATCATGGTCGGCCAACCCTTGAGGGTCAGTTGCGTCTGCGCTTCAAGGTGCACGAGCTGATCGGGTGAGCCCAGTTGCGCATCCTTTTGCAGGGTATTGAGCAGGGCGTTGAGATCCACGTCTTCGGCGCTGGCGTTATCGGCGTCGACCCGTGCCAGCACGAGGATTTCGCTGATCAACGCTTCCAGGCGGTCGCATTCGCGGGTCAGGCGCGGCCAAAGTTTTTCCCGTTCCTGCGGCGTGGCCCGCTCGGCCAGTGCCAGCGCAATGCGCAGGCGAGCGAGGGGCGAGCGCAGTTCGTGGGACACATCGCGCAGCAATTGTCGCTGACTGCCGATCAGGCTTTGCAGGCGCGCACCCATGCGATTGAAATCGTTAGCCAGCACGCCGAATTCGTCGCGGCGATTGGCCAGTTTGACCAGGCTGTTCTGTTGGTAGGTGGTTTGCCCCAGATCATGCACCGCGCCGCGCAAACGGCTGAGCGGGCGGGTGATGGAGAAGGTCACCAGCAGGCTGAACAGGGTCAGCACCACCAACGCGATCCCCAGCGCACTCAACGGCCAGAGCAGGCTTTCACGGTGCCAGGCGTTGAGTTCCGGGTGTGGAATCCGGTAGATGAACAGGTAGGTGTCACCGCTTTTTTCGCTGGTAAACTCATCGGTCAGGCGCCGCCATGGCAGGCGCCGGTCATCGTTGTTCTGCCGCGCTTCAAACGCCGCCGCGCGGCGCGGGAAGGTGCCGCGAACCACTGGGTCGCCGCTTTCGTTGAGCACCTGGACGTCGATGTGGTACTGGTGTTTACGCTCCTGCAGAAGATCCTGCGCGGCGTCCTCACCTTGGGATTCGTAAGTCTGCGTCCATTGCTCGGCCAGGGTATTGAGGCCCGGGTGGCGGCTGAGAATCCACGCGTCCTGATTGAGCATGTGCCCGAGCAGGATGGAGAGCCCTGCAACCAGGGCGATGGCCAGCCAGAAGCTGGCCAGGATCCGCCAGAACAATGAACGCACAGAAAATCCTCAAGCAAACACAATGTACTGCGTGGGGTCAGACCCAACGGTGATGAACCGTTGGGTCTTGGGGTTAGCGCATTATTGCGCTTTTTGGGCCTGTTGCGCTTTCCACGCCTTGAACTCGGCCCACTCGGCGCGACGTTCAGCCTGTTTTTTCTGGATCTCGTCGAATTTCTTCTGTTGATCCGGTTTCAGCAAGGCACGCACCTCGGCTTCGGCTTTCTTGTGGTTGGCGGCCATTTCATCTTTCATGGCTTTCTGGTCGGCTGGCGAGAGTTTTTCCAGGTACTTGTCGACCACTTGCTTACGTTCATGCATCTGCTCGCCCATGATCTTGCGGATCTGCTCGCGCTGTTCGCGGCTCAGGTCCAGCTGGCTGTACGGGCCTTTACCGTGCATGCCGTGCATGCCGTGCATCTGACCGCCGTGGTGCGAGTCATCCATCGGGCCTGCGCCTTCAGGCATGGCCATGGCAACGGTCGGCAGGGCGGCGGCGAACATCAGAGCGATAAGAGTCTTGCGCATGGTGAATCTCCTTGTCTCATTCCCGGTACGTTCCGGATGTGTGCAGATTACGCAGTTCAAGGTCAACGGCGGTCAGCGGTACGTAAAGCTTGGGTAAAGACGGATTGCCGGTGACCTGACAAAACCAAACCTCGTAGGAGCCGGCTTGCCGGCGAAGGCGTCCTCATGTGCGCCAAAAGCTTCGCTGGCGAGCCAGCTCCTGCAGGGGGGCGTTGGGTCAGAGGCTGTAGTAATAGCCACGGCTACGCAGCGCCACGATGCGCGGGCGGCCATCGGGATGCGGGCCGATCTTTTTGCGCAGGTTGCTGACGTGCATGTCGAGGCTGCGGTCGTACAGGGTCAGCTTGCGGCCGAGGGCGATTTGCGCCAGTTCCTGTTTATCCAGCGGCTCGCCGGGCTGCTTGAGCAGGGCTTCGAGCAGGCGGCTTTCAGATACCGTCAGGGTGAACTCCTGTTCATCGATGCTGACCACGCCGCGCACCGGGCTGAAACAAAGGTCGCCCAGTTCCATCTGGCTGGACACCGCCGCGGGATGGCTGCGGCGCAACACGGCGCGCAGGCGGGCGGTCAGTTCCCGTGGGTCGCAGGGTTTGGCCAGGTAGTCGTCGGCGCCCAGTTCCAGGCCAAGGATACGGTCCAGGGGTTCGCCGCGGGCTGAAAGCATCAGCACCGGCAAGTCGGGGTGATCGCTGCGCAGCTGCTTGAGCAGTTCCAGTCCACTGCCATCGGGCAACATCACGTCCAGCACCACGGCCGCCGGGGAAGCTTCGGCCAGTGCGCGACGGGCGCTCTGGCCGTCATGACAGGCGCGCACCTGAAACCCTTCCTGGCTCAGCCAGCTGCCCAGGAGCTCGCACAGCTCCTGGTCATCATCAATCAGTAACAACTCGCTCATGGATCACTCAATTTAGCCATTGTCGACGTTTTCGACTCGCCCCACTGGCGAAGATACCGCAGAGCAGGGCCAATAGCGCCACCCCGGCGCCAACGACGAACCACTGTTGCTGATCGGTCAACCAGCGCGGGATCGAACTGCCGGCCTGCAGTTCCCGAAGTTGCAGCTTGAGTCGCTGATTCTCCTGGCGCAAGCGGACCAGTTGGGCGCTTTCGCGTTCGCCATCGGCAGTGTTCAATTGTTTGCTCAGTTCTTCTCGTTGCCGCTCGCTTTCCTTCAAGCGTTGCTGCAGTTCGTTGATCTGGCTGCCGGCGCTCAAGGACAGCGGCGTGGAGTTCGCGCCTTCGGCGGCTTCTTCACCGTGGGCGGGCGCCACGATCGACAACGTGACCAACATCAGACACAACGGACCTTTGCGCATCGCGACTCCTGATTCCAATACGGATATTGGGGAGTTTGTCGGCAGGCAAACGAGATTAATGAGCGATTGAGAACGCGATGAACCGATAAGGTTCACCGCGCAAGGGGAGGTTACGGGAGGACTTGCTTGAACGGCTTGACCAGAACGTTGGCGTAGACGCCTGCGGCGATGTACGGATCGGCGTCGGCCCAGGCCTGTGCGGCGTTCAGGGAGTCGAATTCGGCGACGATCAGGCTGCCGGTGAAACCCGCTGCTCCCGGATCATTGCTGTCGACCGCCGGATGCGGGCCGGCCAATACGATGCGGCCTTCGCCCTTGAGCGCTTGCAGGCGCTCCAGGTGTGCAGGCCGTGCGGCCAGGCGGGCTTCCAGGGAGTTGGCGACGTCTGTGGCAATGATTGCGTAAAGCATGTCAGTCCTCGGTTTTCGGCGTTGTGGTATCGGCGTCGTGCAGGTGGCGGGACAAGTAGATGCCCTGGCCGACCAGGAATAGCAAAGTCATGCCCAGGCTGCCGAAGACCTTGAAGTCGACCCAGTAGCTCTGGAAAGTGAACGCGACGAACAGGTTGGCGGCGCCGCAAAACAGGAAAAACGCGATCCAGGCGATGTTCAGGCGCGTCCAGACCGGCTCCGGCAGGCTCAGTGCGTGGCCCATGATGCGCTTGATCAGCAGTTGGTCACCGATGAAGTGGCTGCCGATGAAAGCCAGGGCGAACAACCAGTTGACCACCGGGGCTTTCCATTTGAGGAAGGTCTCGCTGTGGAAAGCCAGGGTCAGGCTGCCGAAGACCAGGCAGGCGATGAGCGTCAGCCACTGGCTCTTCTCCAGCTTGCGCTGTTTGATGAACAGCGTGCCGTAGACCACCAGGGAGCTGATGATCAGCATCGCGGTGGCGCTGTAGATACCGCCTACAGTGACCTCGTGGCCGGCAATGTCGACGACCCGTGGATCGATTTTGAAGACGATGAAAAACAGCAGGAGCGGGATGAAATCGATGAATTGTTTCACAGTGGCAGCCAGAAGCAGGATGTGGCGGCATAATAACAAACATATGGGCGCGCGATAGCGCCAGCTGATTTGAGGTTACAAAGCCCTGTGAATGTTGATCTGCACTGCCATAGCACGGCCTCCGATGGCGCCCTGGCGCCTGCTGTCCTGGTCGCGCGTGCGTTCGAGAAAGGCGTGCAGGTCCTGGCCTTGACCGATCACGACACCCTGGAAGGCCTCGACGAGGCCCGTCACGCCGCGAATGGGCTGGGGATGCAACTGGTCAACGGCGTCGAGTTGTCCTGCACCTGGGGCGGCGCGACCATTCACGTGCTGGGCTACGGTTTCGACGTCAATGCCGCGCCGTTGGTCGAGGCGATTGCAAAATTGCGCGATGGTCGCTGGCTACGTTCCGAGGAAATCAGCCGCAAACTGGCGCTCAAGGGCATGCCGGGTGCGCTCGAAGGCGCCCGGGAAATCCAGCAGACCCTGGGTGATAGCGGCAACGCACCGGCCCGCCCGCACTTTGCCGACTGGATGGTGCGCGAAGGTTTCGTCAAGGATCGCGCCGAAGCGTTCCGTAAATGGCTGGGTGCCGGCAAGCTGGGGGACGTCAAGCAACACTGGCCGACCCTGGAAGACACCGTCGAAACCCTGCGCGCGGCCAAGGCCTGGGTCAGTCTGGCCCATCCCTGCCATTACGAATTCACTCGCAGCAAGCGTCGCCGCCTGATTGCCGACTATATTCAAGCAGGGGGCCACGCGATTGAGGTGGTCAATGGCCATCAACCTGCCGAGCAAGTGGGCAGTCTCGCGATTTTGGCCCGCGAGTTCGGTCTGCTGGTCAGCGCCGGCAGTGATTTTCATGGCCCTGGAGGCTGGTCCGAGATCGGTGAATACCGCCCGCTCCCGGAGGATCTGCCACCACTGTGGTGTCGATTCAAACATGACCCAATTATTGCCGCCGTCTGAACAGGTAGAGAATGTGAGTCAATTTTTCCAGATTCATCCGGAAAACCCGCAGGCGCGCCTGATCAAGCAGGCTGTCGAGATCATCCGCAAGGGCGGGGTGGTGATTTATCCCACAGACTCCTCCTACGCAATCGGTTGCCAGATCGGCGACAAGGTCGCCGTGGAACGCGTTCGCCGCCTGCGTCAGCTCGACGAAAAGCACAACTTCGCGCTGATATGCAGCGATCTGTCACAACTGGGACTGTTCGCGAAGATCGACACGGGCACTTTCCGCCTGCTCAAGGCCCATCTTCCGGGCCCTTACACTTTTATCCTCAACGCCACTCGCGAAGTCCCGCGCCTGCTCTTGCATCCGAAGAAGCGCACCATCGGCCTGCGGGTGCCGAGCCACCCGATTGCCCTGGCGCTGCTGGAAGAGCTAGGCGAGCCGCTGATGAGCGTGACGCTGATCATGCCGGGCTTTGAGGATCCGATGACCGACCCCTACGAAATGCGCCAGTTGCTCGAGCATCAGGTGGACCTGATCATCGATGGCGGTTTCGGCGGGATCAAGGCGTCCACCGTGATCAACCTCGCCGATGGCGAGCCGGAAGTGATCCGTGTCGGTTGCGGCGACCCTGCGCCGTTCATGGTCGAGGCCTAGATGTCCGCAGTAGAACCCGTCGACAGTCAGGCCGGAGCCCAGCAAGAGCTGCCTTTCGCCATGGTCTATGGCCAGGCGGTTCTGGAAATGCCGCTGGACCTGTACATCCCGCCGGATGCGCTGGAAGTCTTTCTCGAAGCCTTCGAAGGCCCGCTCGACCTGCTCCTGTACCTGATCCGTAAACAGAACATCAACATCCTCGACATCCCGGTGGCGGAAATCACCCGGCAGTACATGGGCTATGTCGAGTTGATGCAGTCGGTGCGCCTGGAACTGGCCGCCGAGTACCTGGTGATGGCCGCGATGCTGGCCGAGATCAAGTCGCGGATGCTGCTGCCGCGGGCCGAAACCGTCGAGGATGAGGAAGAAGACCCCCGCGCCGAACTGATCCGCCGCTTGCAGGAGTACGAGCGTTTCAAGGCCGCCGCCGAAGGCATCGACGGCCTGAGCCGGGTCGGACGCGACGTGGTGGTGCCCAAGCTTGACGCCCCGGAGGCGCGGGCGCGCAAACTGTTACCGGATGTTCGTCTGTCAGAGCTGTTGCTGTCCATGGCCGAGGTATTGCGCCGCGGCGACATGTTCGAAAGCCATCAGGTCAGCCGCGAGGCGCTGTCCACCCGCGAACGCATGAGCGATGTGCTGGAACGGCTTAAGGGCGGCGGTTTTGTGCCGTTTGTCGAGCTGTTCACCGCCGAGGAAGGGCGCCTGGGGGTTGTCGTGACATTCATGGCGATCCTCGAACTGGTCAAGGAATCCTTGGTCGAGCTGGTGCAGAATGAGCCGTTCGCCGCGATCCACGTCCGAGCACGAGCCGAATAACGAGTCCAATCATGAACCTGAGTGAACCCCGCGAGCTGGCGCCATTGCTCGAAGCCTTTCTGTTGGCCTCCGGAAAACCGCAATCCCTGGAGCGCCTGTTCGAGCTCTTCGAAGAGGCCGAACGCCCGGAACCGGCGGTCTTCAAGAAAGCCCTGACTATCCTGGGCAAGTCCTGCGATGGCCGCGCGTACGAGTTGAAGGAGGTGGCTTCCGGCTATCGCCTGCAAATCCGTGAAAAGTTTTCGCCGTGGGTCGGGCGCCTATGGGAAGAGCGGCCGCAGCGTTACTCGCGCGCCATGCTCGAAACCATTGCCTTGATCGCCTATCGTCAACCGATCACCCGGGGCGAGATCGAGGATGTGCGGGGCGTGGCGGTCAACAGCCAGATCGTCAAGACCCTGATGGAGCGCGAGTGGATTCGCATCGTCGGTTACCGCGACGTGCCGGGCAAACCGGCGATGTTTGCCACCACCAAGGCGTTTCTCGATCACTTCAACCTGAAGAACCTCGATGACCTGCCGCCGCTGGCCGAAGTGCGCGAACTGGAGCCGGATCCGGTGCTCGACTTCGACGACGCGCCAGTGCCCGCCGGGCTGCAGGAACTGGCCGACGCCAGCGCCGAGCCGGAAGAGCCCAAGGAAGAGACCAGCTTCCATACGCTGTTGCTGGAGCTGGACAGCATGGAGGAGGGGATCAAGACCGACTTCGATGATTTGCTGCGTGATGGGGAGATGCCGGGGATTGATCGGGAGCAGCCCGAGATCGAGCCGGAACAGGTGGATCTGCAGGTCGAATCTGAACCTGAACCCGAGCAGGAAGACGACATCCTCGGCGTGGCCGAGGCCCGCGAAAAACTCCTGGCCGCCATTGCTGCGCTGGAACAGCCGAAACCCGAGCTTAGCGATGAAGAAGCCGAAGCATTGGCCTTGGCCGAAGCCATCGAAGCCGAACGCCGCCAGTTCGACGACTGACCCAATACCTCCTGCCAATGAAGATCCCCTGTGGGAGCGAGCCTGCTCGCGATAGCGGTGGGTCTGACATGAGGATGTTGAATGTGCCGCCGTCATCGCGAGCAGGCTCGCTCCCACAGGGGATTTGTGTTCGCCGGAGTGGTCACCGGCCGGCGGAAAAGCTAATAACCTTGCCTCGATCAGCTAGTCTCTGATGCGCAAACGCCCGCATGCGCGTATGATTCGCGACCCTTCGGCGATCCCTTCGCCAAAGTACCCAGTTTTCAGAACACACCGGGAGGTGCCCAGATGAGTATCAAAGACCAGAAAGACGACCAGGAAATCGGCCCAGCAGGCGAAAAACTGCAGAAAGTCCTCGCCCGTATCGGCGTCGGCTCGCGCCGTGACGTGGAAGCCTGGATCAGCCACGGCCGGATCAAGGTCAATGGCAAAGACGCCACCCTTGGCCAGCGCGTCGACATGCACGACGCCATCACCATCGATGGCAAGGTGATCAAGCGTGAAGAGGCCGCCGAGTCGGTCCGCCGCGTGATCATGTACAACAAGCCCGATGGCGAAATCTGCACCCGCGTTGACCCGGAAGGCCGTCCCACCGTGTTCGACAAGATGCCGCGCCCGAAAGAAGGTCGCTGGATCAACATCGGCCGCCTGGACATCAACACCACTGGCCTGCTGATGTTTACCACCGACGGTGAGCTGGCCAACCGCCTGATGCACCCGTCCTACGAAATGGACCGCGAGTACGCGGTACGTGTGCGTGGCGAAGTCGACGACGAGATGATCGAGCGCCTGAAAGCCGGCGTGGTCCTCGAAGACGGCCCGGCCAAGTTCACCGATATCAAGCAGGCGCCGGGCGGCGAAGGTTTCAACCACTGGTATCACTGCGTGGTGATGGAAGGTCGCAACCGCGAAGTTCGTCGCCTGTGGGAATCCCAGGGCCTGGTGGTCAGCCGCCTGAAGCGCGTGCGTTTCGGTCCGGTGTTCCTCAACTCGGACCTGCCGATGGGTCGCTGGCGCGAAATGAGCCAGTACGAAGTCGACATCCTCAGTGCCGAAGTCGGCCTGACCCCGGTGGCGATGCCGCAAATGAATGCCAAGAGCAAGGACAAGCTCGATCGGATGCAGCGTAAATCGTCGCGTCCAATGGCCAAGACCGAGCGCGTACGTACCTTGCGTCCAGCCACTGCTGCGCCTGCCGCTCCCCGTGCCAACCGCGAGCCGCAGATCGAAGGCGAGCGTCCAGCACGCAAGCCAGCCGCCCGTCAGGACGGCGAACGCGGTCCACGCACGCCACGTCCGGCCAATGGCCGTACCGAGCGCGGTGAAGGTCGTGGTACGCCGGTGGCGGATCGTCCAGCCGACACCAAGCGCCCGGCCAAGCCTGCGCCGAAGCGTCCGGGGATCAAGCTGGTAGACGGTGATGCGCCATCGGGCAAGCGCCGTGGCGCGCCGGCAGGTTCCGGCCAGCGTCCGGGGTTTGGTCGTCGCAAGCCTGAGTAATCGGTAAGCGCTTCATGAAAAACGCCAACCTTCGGGTTGGCGTTTTTTTGTGTGCGCGCCAGGCATGGCGCGTTGCGCGCAAACTCAGCCCTGCACTATGTCCTGCCTCATAGACGAGAAGAACGTATTTATCCCCGCGCCATCAGGCTTAAATCCCCGAAGTATCCGATCAGAAATAAAAATGCCAGCTTGGCCGACTGGAATTATCCAATAGAACGCCTTTTTTGTATGTGGATTCAAGAGCCTGCGCTGGATCAAGGACTGTTCAATGCATCGAGTTCATGCTAAAACTTTTCCGTTTGCCAATCCGTCTGTAGCGCTCGCGCAACAGGGGTCACTACCGCGCCCCCCAGATGGATTGAGCGTTTTTATAGTCATTTGCAGGTAAGGTTTTCCATGAAGGCGGTAATTCTGGCGGGTGGGCTGGGCACGCGTATTTCTGAAGAGTCTCATTTGCGCCCCAAGCCAATGATCGAAATTGGTGGAAAACCGATTCTCTGGCATATCATGAAGCTCTACTCTTCTTACGGAATCAATGATTTCGTAATTTGCTGTGGCTACAAGGGCTATGTGATCAAGGAGTACTTTGCCAACTACTTCTTGCATATGTCCGATGTCACGTTCGATATGTCCAATAACACCATGGAAGTTCATCAACGCTACGTCGAGCCGTGGCGTGTGACGCTGGTCAATACGGGTGAAGACACCTTGACCGGGGGGCGCCTGAAGCGCGTCCGCGAGCACTTGGGCAATGAGCCGTTCTGTTTTACCTATGGTGATGGTGTGTCGGATGTGAATATCCGCGAATTGATCGATTTTCACCACGCCCATGGCAAGCTTGCTACCGTCACGGCTATTCAGCCACCGGGAAGGTACGGCGCGTTGAATATGCAAGGCAGTCAGGTTAAGAGCTTCCAGGAAAAACCGGCCGGCGATGGTGCCTGGATCAATGGCGGTTACTTTGTACTCGATCCGTCGGTCATTGATTTCATTGTTGACGATCAATCCAGCTGGGAAGCCGAGCCGCTGATGCTATTGGCAGAAGAGGGTAACCTCATGGCTTATCAGCACAGTGGCTTTTGGCAAGCGATGGATACCTTGCGCGATAAAAATCACCTTGAAGATTTGTGGAGCAAGGGTAACGCGCCCTGGAAGCGCTGGGCATGAAGCAGTTCGGCGATCTCTATCGGGGCCGCAAGGTTCTGCTCACCGGGCATACAGGCTTTAAGGGCAGTTGGTTGGCGACTTGGCTCTGCGAGCTCGGAGCGAATGTGACCGGTCTCGGTCTGGCGCCTGAAAGTGCGCCGGCTCACTGGGATCTGCTGAACAGCCCATCGATTGATTTACGCGGCGACATTCGCGATTCGGCGCTGGTTCGGGAGGCATTCGAGCAAGCGCAGCCGGAAATCGTTTTTCACCTTGCGGCCCAGGCGCTGGTGCGTCGCTCCTACCGCGATCCGCTGGAAAGCTGGTCGACCAATGTGATGGGCACTGCCAATGTGCTTGAGGCCTGCAGGCTTGCGCCTAGTGTGCGGGCCGTAGTCGTCGTCACGACGGACAAGGTATACGCCAACAATGAGTGGCCTTGGGGGTATCGTGAAAATGACCGCCTCGGTGGCCATGACCCCTACAGTGCTTCCAAAGCAGCCAGCGAACTGGTTGTCGACAGCTATCGCAAGGCATTCTGGGGCAGTGATGGTGCGCCGCTGGTCGCCTCGGCGCGTGCCGGTAATGTCATCGGTGGTGGCGACTGGTCCGAAGATCGTCTGATCCCTGACCTGGTCAGGGCCGTTCAGGCCGGCGAATCTCTTGAAATCCGCTCTCCTCAATCCACCCGACCTTGGCAGCATGTACTCGAATGCCTGTCCGGTTATCTGTTGCTCGGCCAGCGGCTTCTGACACTCGATAAAGCTGTTGCCGGCGGATGGAATTTTGGTCCCGCGCCGCAAGACAACCGTACGGTTGCAGAGGTGTTGACAGGGCTGCAGCAGTATTGGCCCGAGCTCGCCTGGCATACCACATCGGTCCCGCAGCCACACGAAGCCAACCTGCTGTACCTCGACTGTGCACAGGCGAAAGCTCGCCTGGGTTGGCAGCCGGTCTGGAGCCTGGAGCAAAGCCTGGAAATGACGGCTGACTGGTACCGTCACCAATCCTCCACAGGTCAGGCGATCACCCGTGAACAACTGGCCGGGTATATCGACGCGGCAGCACGAGCCGGCTGTGTCTGGATTGACTCATGAAATTCAGGCCAACAGCTATAAACGGCGCACTGGTGGTTGAAACCCAACCTTACCAGGACCACCGTGGCGCTTTTAGTCGCTTGTTCTGCGAAAAAAGCCTGGCCCAGGTTTTGGGTTCGCAACATATCGTACAGATCAACCATTCTCGTACCTCCACCGTCGGTGCCGTGCGCGGCCTGCATTTTCAGCATGCCCCTCATGCGGAGATGAAGATGATCCGCTGCCTGAAAGGGCGCGTGTGGGATGTGGTCGTTGACCTGCGCGCAGGCTCCCCGACTTTTTTGCAGTGGCACGCTCAAGAACTGAGCCCGCAAGCCGATCATATGTTAGTGATTCCTCAAGGCTGCGCTCACGGTTTTCAAGTGTTGGAAGCCGAGAGCGAACTGCTTTATCTGCACACCGCTTTCTATGAACCGGCGGCCGAGGGGGCTGTTCGTTTTGATGACCCGCGACTGGGAATCACCTGGCCATTACCTGTTACCGATCTTTCCGAGCGCGACAAGCATCACGCTTTGCTATCTAACGAATTCGCCGGACTTCATGTATGAACTGTCGCCACTGCTCTGAGCCGCTGCAGCACACTTTTCTCGATCTGGGTTTTGCTCCACCCTCCAATTCGTACCTCAGCGAAGCGGAGTTGAGTGCGCCGGAACTCTACTTTCCGCTCAAATTGAAAGTGTGCGAGAACTGCTGGTTGGTGCAGACCGAGGATTACGCTCAGGCAGACCTGTTCTTTTCCAAGGATTACGCCTACTTCTCCTCCACTTCGACCAGCTGGCTCGAACATGCGGCTGCTTATTCGAATGCCATGATCGAGCGCTTGGGGCTCGGAACTGACAGCTTTGTCATCGAAGTGGCTTCAAATGACGGTTACCTGCTGAAGAATTTTCTGGCCGCCGATATCCCTTGCCTTGGGGTTGAGCCAACCGCCAGCACGGCCGCTGCTGCGGAAAAAATCGGTATTGCGGTGTTGCGTGAGTTTTTCGGAGAGGAACTGGGCAAGCGGCTGGCGAAAGAGGGCCGACAGGCCGATTTGATTGCCGGAAACAACGTTTTTGCCCATGTGCCGGATATCAATGACTTCACTCGTGGCTTGAAAGCGGCTTTGAAACCGGGGGGAACCATTACCCTTGAGTTCCCGCATCTCATGCGTCTGATCCAGCATACCCAGTTCGATACGGTGTATCACGAGCACTTCTCCTACTTATCGCTCTACACGGTAAACCGAATCTTTGCGCAGGCTGGATTGCGGGTCAGTGATGTTGAAGAATTACCGACCCATGGAGGTAGCTTGCGTGTCCACGGTTGCCATGCTGAGGACAGTCGCAGTGACAGCCTTGGCGTCGCTCGTCTTCTGGATGCCGAGTTACAGTTCGGGCTGCGGGATCTGGAGGTTTATCGAGCTTTTCAAGTGCGAGCCGATGAAGTCAAGAATGGTCTGCTCAGTTTCCTGATCGAACAGAAGCGCGCGGGCAAGCAGGTAGTGGCATATGGTGCTGCCGCCAAGGGCAATACGCTGTTGAACTATGCAGGCGTCAAACCAGATCTCTTGGCCTATGTGTGTGATGCTGCGCCGTCCAAGCAAGGTAAATACCTTCCGGGCAGCCATATCCCCGTTTACTCGCCACAGAAACTGAAAGAAACCCAACCTGACACCGTGGTAATTCTGCCCTGGAACATCGCCGACGAAGTGATCGGTCATCACGGCTACGTCAGAGAGTGGGGAGGACAGTTTGTCAAAGCTGTTCCCGCGCTGGAGGTCAAATGAGCGAGCGGATTTTCTACACCAAGCCTTCGATTACCGAACTGGAAGTCGAGTACGCCACTGACGCGGCCAGAAACGGTTGGGGCGACAAGTGCTACGACTATATTGTGCGTTTCGAGAATGCATTCAAGGCCCACCTCGGCGTTGAGTATGCGATTGCCACATCGAGCTGTACGGGTGCCCTGCACATGGGCATGGCTGCCTTGGGCATAGGGCCTGGTGACGAAGTGATCATGGCGGATACCAACTGGATCGCCACCGTTTCTCCTGTCGAGCATCTGGGCGCTACGCCCGTGTTCGTCGATATACTTCCCGACACCTGGTGCCTTGACCCCGATCGGGTCGAATCAGCCATTACCCCTAAAACCAAAGCCATTGTCGCAGTGCACCTGTACGGCAATCTCTGCGATATGGACCGCCTGCTGGCAATCGGCGAGCGTCATGGCATCCCCGTTATCGAGGACGCGGCCGAGGCGATAGGTTCGCAGTATCACGGCAAGCGCGCCGGCAGCATGGGGGCTTTTGGCAGCTTTTCTTTCCATGGCACCAAGACCCTGACGACGGGCGAAGGTGGCATGTTCGTCACCAACGATGCCACCCTCTACGAGAAAGTGCTGACGCTTTCGAACCATGGCAGGGCCAGAGGGCAGACCAAGCAGTTCTGGCCGGACATGGTTGGCTTCAAATACAAGATGTCGAATATTCAGGCGGCGATCGGATGTGCGCAAACGGAGCGCATTGACGACTTGATCCGGCGCAAGCAGGAGATCATGAGTCTCTATCGAGATGGGTTGAAGGCCTTCTTGGACATTGCACTCAATGCGCAGCCTGAAGGAACGATCATTGGCGCGTGGATGCCGACAGTCGTATTTGCAGAGCATTCCGGGATGACCCGTGAGCGTTTGCAGGCGGCTTTTCAGGCCGCCAATATCGACGCTCGGGTATTTTTTCATCCGCTGTCCAGCTTGCCGATGTTCGAGCCGCGGCCTGAGAATGTGAATGCTTATTCCATCCCGCTGCGTGCGATGAATCTGCCGAGTTATCACGACCTTACCGCTGTTGAACTAGAGCGCGTGTGCTCGGTATTTTCGACATTGTAATGTCTTCAAATTGGTCGAGTGTTGTAGACCCTGATCCAGAGCGCGCCATGAATAAATACTTGAGGTCAGAGCAGATTGCCGAGTTTGAGCGCAATGGCGTTTTAATTATTCGGAATTTTTATGACGAGTGCGACATCCGGGCGGTTCAGCGCGGTATCCATGATGTCATTGGTCAGGTCATGCTCAAGTACGGTATTGCCGACCTGAGAGGCGCTTATAACCCATCGGAGTTCGATAAGGGCTATCTGGACCTGATCAAAATAAATCGCTCCTGGGGCGGTGAGATCTATGATGCGGTGAAACAAATCCCAGCCTTCATGCGACTGGTCGGGCATCCCCGGCACGAATCGTTATTTTCGGAATTGAGGCCGGGGTCTATTCCAGGCATTGCGGCGGGGGGGTACGGTATTCGTATCGATTGCCCTTTCGAAGACAAATACCGTGCGATGTGGCATCAGGAGTACCCTGCTCAGTTGCGAAGTGCCGATGGCCTGGTTTTCTGGAGCCCATTACTCGATGTGACCGAGGCGCTGGGGCCGGTAGTGTTTTGCCCTGAGTCGCATAAGCTGGGACCGTTGCCCGTTTGCAATGCTGACCCCGAAGGCGCAGGGCGTTCCGGTGCTTACGCGTTGATGATTAAAGACGAGCAACGGTATCTGGAAAAGTACAATAAAATCGCGCCTCTGACTTCGCCGGGTGATCTGGTCATCATTGACTTCATGCTCTTGCATTGCTCTGGTTATAACAAGGGTGATCGGGCGCGCTGGTCCATGCAGTTCAGATATTTCAATTTTGCAGATCCCGTCGGCCGTGCACACGGTTGGAAGGGGTCGTATGCAGCTGGCGTTGATTTTCGCGCCGTACATCCAGAGTTATTTCACGCGGAGTAAAAAATGATGCACTGCAATGTTTGTCTCACTGAGATCGAGAAGACTGTCTATACAGCCAACTCGAATCAGTCCCTGACTTCGCTGTGTGAGCTTCGCGATGGACAAGTGAATGTGTGGTCGTGCCCAGTGTGCTCGCATCTGCGTAGCGAGGCCCTCGCCGACACCGTTGCTTATTATGAGTCGGATTACAAAATTCTCCTCAGTGACGAAGAGGAAGATCAGATTTATGAGGTGAAAAAAGGTGAGGTTGTTTATCGGACGGACCATCAGATTACAACTTTGCTGAACAAACTGAATTTGCCCGCGGGCGCTGCGGTTTTGGACTATGGTTGTGCCAAGGCCTCTACGCTCAAGAAGTTGAGCGGGGTACGTACTGATTTGAATATTCACTTATTCGATGTCAGTTCGATGTACAAAGAGTATTGGAATAAATTCGTCAGTGCCGATAAGTACGCGATTCACACGACTCCTGAATCCTGGGCATCCAACTTTGACGTCCTGACCTCCTTCTTCGCCCTCGAGCATATCCCTGAGCCGATCGATACGGTGAAAAAGGTTCATGCCTTGCTCAAGGACGATGGTGTATTTTATGGCATTGTCCCTGATACCTTCGGCAATGTTGCAGACTTTGTAGTGATTGACCATGTCAACCACTTCACTGCCCCTTCGCTAGCCTACCTGCTTGATTCTGCCGGGTTCACCGATATTCAGATCGATGATGCCGTACACCGCGGCGCTCTTGTCTTTACTGCTCGTAAAGGCGCTCGACGCTCAGCAGGGTTCAACGTAGCGGAAACCCTTGCACGATCAGAAAAATTGGCTCGTTATTGGGAGGCTGTTAACCAGCATATATCCCAGACATCGCAAGCCTATGCAGGTGTCACCAAGGCCATTTACGGCTCGGGCTTCTATGGCGCCTATATCGCCAGCGCAATGAATGACTTTGATGGCGTTGCCTGCTTTTTGGACGCTAGTCCTTTCCAGCAGGGAAAAGAGCTGTTTGGCAAGCCGATTCTTTCTCCACAGTCGCTTCCGGAAGATGTGAAGGTACTTTACGTGGGCTTGAACCCCAGCATTGCTCGCGCCGTCATGGATGACATGCGCTGGCTGCAAGAGCGAGACATCTCCCTGGTGTTCCTTGAAGAGCAACTAGCATGATCACAGGGAAAAACGTTGTGCTACGTAGCTGGAAAGAGGGCGATCTCGCGCAACTCCGGAACATGCGAAATGACGTTTCGTTGCAAGCTCAGTTGCTGGCCCGCCCGCGGGGCAGCGATGAAAACCAGGTGCGTGAATGGCTAAAAAGCTTTTCGGGTGCCAACGATAGCTTCATCTTTATTCTGGCGGACCCTGCCGATGATACGGCCTTGGGGTTTTTACAGTTTAAAAACACCGATTTTGTCAGCCGGAATACAGAACTGGGTATCTGTTTGGCTTCCAGTGCCCAAGGGCGTGGTATCGGCAGAGAGGTGCTTGCCTTGGCCTGCGCCTATATGCGTGACACTTGGGGGCTTGGCAAAATTTGGCTGAAAGTCAGAAGTGACAATGCTGCGGCAATAAAGTGTTATGAAAAAGCAGGCTTCAAGCACTGTGGAAAGCTCTCGAATCACGTATTCATTGCAGGGGCTTGGCATGATGTGGTGCTTATGGAGCTCTTTTTGAGTTAAGTGACTTATGAATATCGTCATTTCACAATCGATGCTTTTTCCATGGGTAGGTCTCCTGGAGCAAGTACGCCTGGCCAACGTTTTTGTTCATTACGATGACGTACAGTTTTCCAAAGGCAGTTTTGTCAATCGCGTACAAATCAAGACGCCTCAGGGTATGCGCTGGATGACGGTCCCTTTGGTGGACCTGCATCTAGGTCAAAAGATAAATGAAGTTCAGGTGCCTCCCACTTCGACATGGCGAGATGCACACATGGCGTTGCTGGAAAAAAGCTTTGCGAACGCTCCATTTCGTCAGGATGCTCTTGAACTCGTTGCGAATGTCTATGCTGGCGATTATGCAAATGTCGGAGCGCTGGCTCGTGCATCGTTGATGGCACTGGTCGAGTATTTTGGCCTGGATATTAACTGTCGTTTTATCGATGTGCAGTCCCTGGATATTTCCGGAAGTAGCAGTGATCGTGTCCTTTCAGTAGTGAAGCGTCTGGAAGGGGACAAATACATTACCGGTCATGGCGCCGGACGTTACCTCGATCATGAGTTGTTCGAGCGTTCGGGCGTTGCCGTCGAATATATGGCCTATAACTGCACGCCTTACCCCCAAGCCCATGGCGATTTTACGCCCTATGTGTCCACCCTGGATCTGGTGGCGAACTGTGGCAAGTTCGGGCTTGAGTCTATAAATTCTGGAACTACAGATTGGAGAAGCTTTAAAAATGAATCCGCATGAGCAGTTTCGTCAGGAAGTCGCAGAAAACATTGAAGCGCTGGGTGCTGACACCGATCTGCAAGCACTCTCTCGTGTTTGGGTTCGCGAGATCAGCCGGCACAAGTGGGCTTATAACTTTTCCTGGTTCGGTCGTCCGGCGATTCAATTCCCTAACGATACCTGGGCCATGCAGGAGCTGATCTGGGATATCAAACCGGATCTGATCATCGAGACCGGCATCGCCCACGGCGGGTCATTGATTTTTAGCGCTTCGATGCTGGCGATGCTCGATTATTGCGAGGCTGTTGAACAAGGCAAGAGCCTTGACCCGCACGCCAGTAAGCGCCGTGTGCTCGGTATTGATATCGATATCCGTCAGCATAACCATGATGCGATTAAGGCTCACCCAATGTCGCATATGATTGAAATGATTCAGGGCTCGAGTATCGACAATGATACGATTTCCAAAGTCCGGGAATATGCAAAAAATTACAAGCGCGTCTTGGTCTGCCTGGATTCGAACCATACGCATGATCATGTGTTGGCAGAACTTGAGGCTTATGCCGATCTGGTCAGCGTTGGCAGTTACTGCGTGGTGTTTGATACCTTGATCGAAGACATGCCTGTCGATTTGATCCAGGAGCGCCCATGGGGCCCAGGAAATAGCCCGAAAAGCGCGGTTAAAGAATACTTGAAGCAACATGCTGAATTCGAAATCGACAAAAAAATTGATCACAAACTCCAGATCAGCGTGGCGCCTGATGGTTTCTTGAAGCGCGTTAGTTAAGGCTGGTATGGCAGGATGCTTCGAAGGAGCTTGATTGCCAATTTTATTGGGCAAGGCTGGACCGCGGTTATGGGGTTGGCCTTTGTCCCTTTGTACATTAAATGTATTGGCATTGAGTCACATGGTCTGATTGGTCTCTCTGGGGCATGCCCCGCGCCAAGATGAGAGTCGCGCCTGACGATCCTCGCAACATGGTTCGTTCCACGCTTTACGATGCCTTGAGCGCTCCAGCGATTGCGATGCTGTCGCCAAGGTGCACAGGCTGCTGGCCTGTGTTATCTGGGTACAAAACCTGTGGGAGCGAGCTTGCTCGCATGATGGCGTCAGTCACAACGCCCCATCCTTCGGCTCATCTGCAATGGAAATTTTATGTTCCGCTTCGTAAAGAAATATTTACGAATATCCCGCTTTTCACCCATGGAGTCGATGGACCTTCGGTGCCGTAAGGAAATCCTGCCGAATTCGTGCCGTCATTGCTGGCTGCAAGGCTTTGCCCCGGTTGTTTCGCAAGGCTGGTGAGGGTGTTATGCGCCCCATGCCTGTCGTGCAGGCCATAACAACAAGGAGGCGCAATGAACGCCGTGACTGACTTTCTGCGAGGCGAAATCGACTTCGCCTTCAATGACAACCCCTGCGGGTCTGTCCATTCGTTTGCCGCTATTGAAGACCCTCTCGCAAGCCCCGGCCTGACGCTGCGCGATCCGCGCTTATCAAGCGGTGTCTGGCAGCAGGTGGTTACGGGTGTACAATGCGCGGCGTTTTAACTGTGACTCAACTGCGTATCCGCGCATTTTGCGCCTGTCGGCTGTCATGAATCGTTTGCTCCCAGCATTCAGTTCGATTGCCCAAGGCCAATAAACTCAGGGCTATCCGCCTTGTTCACTCCGCCGCGCCACAAGCGTGTCGGGTTCGATTTCGTCACAGATAAAAACAAACAGGTGACGCATGACCGTTGTAAATACGCTGAACTCCTGGTGCCTGCGCTGGGGTTTGATCGACGCGGCTTAACGTCCTTCTGAGTAGCAACGTCAACTGACCATCATCAAACCTTGCGTGAGACCCTTTTCATGAGTGGACAAAACTCGCATTCAGGCGAGCTGAAACGCGGCCTGAAAAATCGCCACATTCAACTGATTGCCCTCGGTGGCGCGATTGGTACCGGTCTGTTCCTCGGCTCGGCCGGGGTGCTGAAATCCGCCGGGCCGTCGATGATCCTCGGCTATGCCATCTGCGGCTTCATTGCCTTCATGATCATGCGCCAGCTGGGCGAAATGATCGTCGAAGATCCGGTGGCCGGCTCCTTCAGCCACTTCGCGCACAAGTACTGGGGTGGCTTTGCCGGCTTCCTGTCGGGCTGGAACTGCTGGATTCTCTACATTCTGGTCGGCATGTCGGAGCTGACGGCGGTCGGCAAATACATCCACTACTGGGCGCCGGACATCCCGACCTGGGCATCCGCAGCCGCTTTCTTCGTGTTGATCAACGCGATCAACCTGGCCAACGTCAAAGTGTTTGGCGAGGCCGAGTTCTGGTTCGCGATCATCAAGGTTGTGGCGATTGTCGGCATGATTGCCTTGGGCAGCTACCTGCTGGTCAGCGGTAATGGCGGCCCGCAAGCGGCGGTCAGTAACCTGTGGTCCCACGGCGGCTTCTTCCCCAATGGCGTAAGCGGCCTGGTAATGGCCATGGCGTTCATCATGTTTTCCTTCGGTGGCCTGGAAATGCTCGGTTTCACCGCAGCCGAAGCTGACAAGCCGAAAACCGTGATCCCCAAAGCGATCAACCAGGTCATCTACCGCATCCTGATTTTCTACATCGGTGCACTGGTCATCCTGCTGTCGCTGACGCCATGGGACAGCCTGCTGACCACCCTGAACGCCTCCGGTGACTCCTACAGCGGCAGCCCGTTCGTGCAAGTGTTCTCGATGCTGGGCAGCAACACCGCTGCGCATATCCTCAATTTCGTGGTCCTGACCGCGGCGTTGTCGGTGTACAACAGCGGCACCTACTGCAACAGCCGCATGCTACTGGGCATGGCCGAGCAGGGTGATGCGCCCAAGGGCCTGGCGAAGATCGACAAGCGTGGCGTACCGGTGCGTTCGATCCTGGCTTCGGCTGCCGTGACGCTGATCGCGGTACTGCTGAACTACCTGATCCCGCACAGCGCGCTTGAGTTGTTGATGTCGCTGGTAGTGGCAACGCTGGTGATCAACTGGGCGATGATCAGCTACTCGCACTTCAAGTTCCGCCAGCATATGAACAAGACCAAGCAAACGCCGCTGTTCAAGGCCTTTTGGTATCCGTACGGCAACTACATCTGCCTGGCGTTCGTGTTGTTCATCCTCGGTGTGATGTTGTTGATTCCGGGGATCCAGACATCGGTGTACGCGATTCCGGTGTGGCTGGTGTTCATGTGGGTCTGCTACGGCATCAAGAACAAGCGCAGCGCACAGCGCGCCTTGCAGCCAGCTGTGGAGTAACGCTGCACAGAAACAACAAACCCGGCCATGTGCCGGGTTTTTTGTTGCGGGGTTCACACAAAACCTTGTGGGAGCGAGCCTGCTCGCGAAGGGGGCCTGTCAGTCGGCGTCACTGTTGCCTGGCACACCACCTTCGCGAGCAGGCTCGCTCCCACAAGGTCCGTATTCCTCCCACCTATTCGCGGTATCCTGCACTCTCTGAATACGGACGCTTTTTCCATGCTGGTGATTTCCAACAACGTGCATCTACCGGATGCCGAGATCGAGTTGACCGCCATCCGCGCCCAGGGGGCAGGTGGGCAGAACGTCAACAAGGTTTCCAGTGCCGTGCACCTGCGCTTCGACATTCCAGCCTCGTCCTTGCCCGAGTTCTACAAGGAGCGGCTGCTGGCGCTGCGCGACAGTCGCATCACCAGCGAAGGCGTGTTGATCATCAAGGCCCAGCAGTACCGGACCCAGGAGCAGAACCGCGCCGATGCGCTGGAGCGTTTGATCGAGTTGATCCAGAGCGCCACCAAGGTCGAGAAGAAACGCCGGCCGACCAAGCCGACCCTCGGTTCGAAAACCCGACGGCTCGAGTCCAAGAGCAAGCGCGGCAATATCAAGGCCGGGCGCGGCAAGGTCGACTTTTAGCGCGACTCCCGCGCCTGGCGTTGCTTCGGTGCTTGCCGATACAGATAGAGGCAGAGCATCAAACTGCTGAGCGCAGCAAGGGCGGCAAACAGGAAGATCGACGCAAAGCCGAATCCCGCCGCCACCGCTCCGGCGACTGGCCCGGTGATCCCCAGCGACAAGTCGAAGAACAGCGAGTAGGCCCCGACCGCCGCGCCCCGACTGGAGGCCGGTACCAGGTTGACCGCTTCGACACCCAGCGCCGGAAACACCAGCGAGAAACCGAAACCGCTCAAGGCAGCGCCGGCCAACGCCCAGTGCGCGTCGGGTGCCAGCCACAGCAGCAGCAGGCCCAGGGTTTCCACGGACAGGCAGGCAATAGCCACGCGAAAACCGCCGAGGCGATTGATCAGGTTGCCAAACAACAGGCGCGCACCGATGAAGCTCGCACCGAACAGGCTCAGGCACAACACGGCGTTGTCCCAGTGTTGGGTGGCGTAATAGAGCGTGATGAAGGTAG
Source organism: Pseudomonas sp. NPDC087336 (assembly GCF_044744285.1). Taxonomy (NCBI): domain Bacteria; kingdom Pseudomonadati; phylum Pseudomonadota; class Gammaproteobacteria; order Pseudomonadales; family Pseudomonadaceae; genus Pseudomonas; species Pseudomonas sp. NPDC087336. The sequence continues at coordinate 225,205 of NZ_JBIUYA010000004.1, forward strand.
CGATGGTGCCAAAGCCGATCGAGCCCAGGGCGAGGCCGCAACCATGAGGTAGCACCCGACCGAGCACGTGCATGAACGGCAAGCGTTCACCGGCAACAATGGGCGCGGCGGTTTTCGGCCAGGCCAGCAGCAGGCCAAGTACTGCCAGCAGCACAATGCTCACGCCCATGATCCACAAGCCCAACTGTTTTACCAGCAGCACGCCCAAGGGGGCGCCCACGGCCAATGCGCCGTAGCTGGCGATGCCGTTCCAGGAGATGACCTTGGCGGTGTTCGCCGCGCCAACCCGACCGATGCCCCAGCCAATGGAGCCGGAACCCACCAGGCTTTCGGCGCTGCCGAGCACCAGGCGACCAATCAGCAGGCTGATCAAGCTGAGCATCGGCAGGCTTTGGGTCCAGGCCGATAGCAACATGAACACGCCGCTCAAGCCACAGCCGGCCAGGCCATACATGACCGCCAGTTTGCTGCCCTTGTTGTCGATGATTTTCCCGGCGTAGGGGCGGCTGAGCAGGGTGGCGAGGTACTGCACGCTGATCACCAGCCCGGCGATCACGGCGCCAAAGCCCAGGTCGCTATGGACATAGCCCGGCAGTACCGCCAGCGGAATGCCGATATTGAGGTAGCCGATAAAGGTGAACAGGACGATGGAAACAACTTGCAGCGTGACCGCCAGGGGGCGCTGGTTTTCAGACATGGGTAAAGGTCCACGGGAAAGCAGGATTAGATAGGCTGCTTATGATAGCGGCGCAAGCGGCTGCCGGTCGTGGAAAAAGTAAAACTATTTGCCGGACGGGATCGGTCAGGGCTTGGCAGGCGCTACCAGTTGCGTGGTGACCAGGGCGGCCAAGGCATTTTCTTCACTGCCGAAGCGGGCGAGCAGGGCGGCTTGTTTTTCGGGTGAGAGACGATTCCAGATCTCGATCATTTTCTCGGCGGTGCCGATCAGGACGCTGGCTTGGGCTTCGGAAAATTCGTCGGTCATGGAGGGCTCACAGTTCAGGCGGTGTGGAAAGCGCATGTTAGCGCTTTCCACACAGTCTGTACGGCGGGTGTTTCAGTCTTCGCTGTCAGCCTGGCGGCTGCCAGTGGCTTCTTTCGGCTCGGGCTGTTGGGCGCCGGCTTGTTGCGTGGTCGTCTGCTCAGGTACGTGCAGGCTTGGGAAGGGGAGATTAGGAATCTCGTGCATGGTAGCGCTCCTCGCTAAGTCTGTTGATAGATCTGGTAGATCCGCGCTTTCAAAAAAGCCTGGGCAGGATACAGCACGAGAAATGACAAACAGACTTTTATATCTATTTGTTTCGACGAATGGGGTTGTCTATACAAATCTGGAGGAGGACTTAAAACAATTGTGGGAGCGAGCCTGCTCGCGAAAGCGATAGCACATCCAGCATCGATGTGACTGAAATACCGCATTCGCGAGCAGGCTCGCTCCCACAGGGGGCTACAGCGTGCTTGAGGTTATTTGCAGACCTTGGCAATCGCCTCGGCCAACAGATCAAGACGCGTAGCATCAATGCCGGCAACGTTCGCCCGCCCCGAGCTAACCATGTACACACTGTGATGATCGCGCAGTTGCTTGACCTGCTCCGGCGACAACCCGGTGTAGGAAAACATCCCGCGCTGCACGCCAATGTGCGCAAAGCGCTCACGCAAACCGTAAGTCTCCAGCGCTTCGAGCAAGCCGCTGCGCAGTTGCGCAATGCGCAAGCGCATGGTTTCCACTTCGTCGGCCCAGAGGTTTTTCAGTTCCGGGTCGCCGAGGATGGTCGCCACCACGGCAGCGCCGTGATCCGGCGGCGTCGACCACAGGTTGCGGGCGATGTTGGCCAGTTGGCTGCGGATGTCGGTGAGCTTGTCCGCGGATTTTGCGCAGACAATCAGCGCGCCGGTGCGGTCGCGGTACAGGCCGAAGTTCTTCGAGCAGGAGCTGGTGATCAGGACTTCCGGCAACTCGGCGGCAAACAGTCGAGTCGACCACGCGTCCTGCTCCAGGCCGTCACCGAAGCCCTGGTAGGCGAAATCGATCAGCGGCAGCAACTCGCGCCGACGCACCACGTCCAGCACCCGGCGCCAGTCGTCATGGGACAGATCGAAGCCGGTCGGGTTGTGGCAGCAGGCGTGCAGCAGCACCACGTCGCCCCTGGGGGCTTCATTGAGCACGGCGAGCATCGCATCGACGTCCAGGCGGTTGTCGCTGCCCACGTACGGGTAATGGCTGACCTTGACCTTGGCCGCGGCGAAAATGGTTTCGTGGATCGGCCAGGTCGGATTGCTCAGCCAGACGCCACGGCCCGGCAGGCATTGGGCGATGAAGTCCGCGCTCAAGCGCAACGCACCGGTGCCGCCCGGGGTCTGGGTGGCGCCGGCGCGCTGTGCGCTGATCAGCTTCGAGTCGGCGCCGAGCACCAACTCGTTGATGACCTTGCCGAAGGCCGGGTCGCCATGCCCGCCGATGTAGGTCTTGGTGGTCTGGCGATCCACCAGTCGCGCCTCGGCGAGTTTCACCGCCTGGGGAATCGACGTCAGGCCCTGGGCGTCTTTATAGACACCCACGCCGAGGTCGAACTTGCGCGGGTTGGGGTCCTGCGCATAGGCCTCCATCAGGCCGAGGATCGGGTCGCCGGGCACCCGGCCGATGGCGTCGAAATGCATTATTTGCGGCCCTCGGCGTCCTTGGCAACGATGTCCGTACGCGCGGCCATGATGAAGTCATTGCGGTGCAGGCCCTTGATGGAGTGGCTCCACCAAGTCACGGTGACTTTGCCCCACTCGGTCAAAAGGCCTGGGTGATGGCCTTCGGCCTCGGAGATTTCACCGACGGCGTTGGTGAACGCCAGGGCATGCTTGAAGTTCTTGAACAGGAAAACCTTTTCCAGCTGCATGATGCCGTCGCGAACTTCGATGTTCCAGTCGGGGATCTGCTTGATCAGTTCCGGCAGTTCTTCATCGCTGACTTGTGGGGCGCCGGCTTGGCAGGCTTCGCAGTGGGCTTGGGTTAATGCGGTCATGATGGGTTCCTGAAATCGTATTATTGGAATTCGGCCGTCAATGTCACCACGCTAAAGCAAAGCGTCGGTTCCGGACAGGCTCACTTGATTCTAAAAGCTGCGGTTCACGCGGCTTTTGGTTTTGGCGGAAATTTCGGCGCGTGCAGACCCATCTGCATCGCTTGCTTGACCATACCCATGATGTCTTCGTGGGCCAGGTCGAACAGGCGCTTGAGGTTCGGCAGCACGAAATACAGCGGTTGCAGGATGTCGATACGGTAAGGCGTGCGCATGCACTCCAGCGGATCGAATGCCTGGTGTTCAGGCTCATCCGACAGGCAATACACGGTTTCTTTCGGTGAAGACAGGATACCGCCACCGTAGATGCGCTGGCCTTGCGGGGTGTCGAGCAGGCCGAATTCGATGGTCATCCAGTACAGGCGCGCCAGGTATACGCGTTCTTCCTTGGAAGCCTGCAGGCCAAGTTTGCCGTAGGTGTGGGTGAATTCAGCGAACCAGGGGTTGGTCAGCAATGGGCAGTGGCCGAAGATCTCGTGGAAAATGTCCGGCTCTTGCAGGTAATCCAGCTCTTCGCGGGTACGAATGAAGGTAGCCACTGGAAACTGCTTGCTGGCGAGCAATTCGAAAAAGGTCTGGAAGGGAATCAGCGCCGGAACGCGGGCGACTTGCCAGCCGGTGGTTTCACCGAGGACCTTGTTGATCTCGCCCAGTTGCGGAATGCGGTCGTGGGGCAGACCGAGTTTTTCGATGCCGTCCAGGTATTCCTGGCACGCACGCCCTTCGATCACTTTGAGTTGGCGAGTGATCAGCGTGTTCCACACCGCGTGTTCTTCGGCGGTGTAGTCGATAAAACCTTGCGCATCGGGCTCACGAGCCACGTATTGCGTCTGCTTCATGCTGCTCTCCTGCTAGGGGATTCGTTCTTGTTATGCACTGCTATGGACCTAGGAATACCCCATCAATTGCATCGTTGCAGCCGGTGAACCGCGTCCTGAGCGGAAAAATCCCTGGAAAATCGTAAAGTATTCGTTACGTATTGAGCGTCATCGCGCAGATGTTGAGATTGGCGGGTGGGAAAAGCCCTCCACCTGTCACATAATCTTGACGACTAACTGAGCGCTCCTGCAGAAAAAATCCTGCCAAGGGCCTCTTCATTACTGTCCGGGCCTCTATATGCGTATCAAAGTCCACTGCCAGAACCGCATCGGCATCCTGCGCGACATTCTCAACCTGCTGGTCGAGTACGGCATCAACGTCGCGCGAGGCGAGGTGGGTGGCGAACATGGCAATGCCATCTACCTGCACTGCCCGAACCTCATCAACATTCAGTTCCAGGCGCTGCGTCCGAAATTCGAGGCGATTGCCGGGGTGTTCGGCGTCAAGCGCGTAGGGCTGATGCCCAGTGAACGGCGGCATATGGAACTCAATGCGTTGCTCGGCGCGCTGGAGTTTCCGGTGCTGTCGATCGATATGGGTGGCTCGATCGTCGCGGCCAACCGCGCGGCGGCGCAGTTGCTGGGCGTGCGGGTGGATGAAGTGCCGGGGATTCCCTTGTCGCGTTATGCCGAGGATTTCGACTTGCCCGAGCTGGTGCGCGCCAACAAATCGCGGATCAACGGGCTGCGGGTCAAGGTCAAGGGCGATGTGTTCCTGGCCGACATCGCGCCCCTGCAATCGGAGCATGACGACAGCGAAGCCATGGCCGGGGCAGTGTTGACCCTGCATCGCGCCGACCGGGTGGGCGAGCGCATCTATAACGTACGCAAGCAGGAGTTGCGCGGCTTCGACAGCATCTTCCAAAGCTCGAAGGTGATGGCGGCGGTGGTGCGCGAAGCCCGGCGCATGGCCCCGCTCGATGCACCGCTATTGATAGAAGGGGAAACCGGTACCGGTAAAGAACTGTTGGCGCGTGCCTGCCATCTGGCCAGCCCGCGCGGACAATCGCCGCTGATGGCGCTCAACTGCGCCGGCCTGCCGGAATCCATGGCCGAGACCGAATTGTTCGGCTATGGCCCGGGTGCCTTCGAGGGGGCTCGCGCCGAGGGTAAGCTCGGGCTGCTGGAGTTGACGGCGGGCGGTACGTTGTTTCTCGACGGTGTCGGGGAAATGAGCCCGCGCCTGCAGGTGAAACTGCTGCGCTTTCTGCAGGATGGCTGCTTCCGTCGTGTAGGCAGCGATGAGGAGGTTTACCTCGATGTGCGGGTGATTTGCGCGACCCAGGTCGATTTGTCCGAACTCTGTGCCCGCGGGGAGTTTCGCCAGGACCTGTATCACCGCTTGAACGTGCTGTCGTTGCACATCCCGCCGCTGCGCGAATGCCTCGACGGCTTGACGCCGCTGGTGGAGCACTTTCTCGACCAGGCCAGTCGGCAGATCGGTTGCCCACTGCCCAAGCTGGCGCCAGCGGCCATGGACCGGCTCAGCCATTACCATTGGCCGGGCAACGTACGGCAATTGGAAAACGTGCTGTTCCAGGCGGTTTCCCTGTGCGATGGCGGGACGGTCAAGGCCGAGCATATTCGCCTGCCGGATTATGGTGTGCGTCAGCCACTTGGCGATTTTTCGCTGGAGGGTGGGCTGGACGAGATTGTCGGGCGCTTCGAGAAAGCGGTGCTGGAGCGATTGTATTCCGAGCATCCGAGCAGTCGGCAATTGGGCAAGCGGTTGGGGGTTTCGCATACCACCATTGCCAACAAGTTGCGTGACTATGAGGTGGGCAAAACTGAGTCCTAGCTGCCATTTGCGGTGATCGTGCAGGCCTCTTCGCGAGCAGGCTCGCTCCCACAGGGATCTTCGGTGCGGAACAGATCCAATGTGGGAGCGAGCCTGCTCGCGAAGGCGGTGGTGGCCATTGCCCAAGGCCAAGCCTTGCCACCATCCGGCACGACACCGCCGGTTTTTCGTCTCCGACACAATCGCGTCATCCCCTTTGAATACCTTCAAGTCCTTTGTTTTCAGGCCCTCGCGCCGCCAAAAACAACTTGGTCTGCAAATTGCTTATGCCACGGCAGTACAGCATCGGGCGGCAAACGTCCGGCAGGCAGAGGAAAGCGTGTGGACAAGTACCTTTATGTGGCAATGACCGGTGCCAGCCAGAATGCACTGGCGCAAAAGGCTCATGCCAACAACCTGGCGAACATCTCTACCAACGGTTTCCAGAAAGACCTGGAGCAGGCGCGCTCGATGCCGGTGTTCGGTGACAGCTTTCCGGCGCGTGCGTTTGCCCTGTCCGAACGCCCGGCCACCGACTTCTCCCCGGGTTCGCTGGTGGAAACCGGCCGTGACCTCGACGTCGCCGTGCAAGGCAACGGCTGGCTGGCGGTGCAGAACCCTGATGGCGGTGAAAGCTACGTGCGCACCGGCAGCCTGGTGGTGGACGCCCTGGGCGTGCTGCGGGCTGGCAACGGCATGCCGGTGATCGGCAATGGCGGACCGATTGCCGTGCCGCCCGAGCAGCAGATCGAAGTGGGCGAGGACGGCACCATCAGCATCCGCGCGATGGGCGAAGGTCCGCGCGTCATGGCTGAAGTCGACCGCATCAAGCTGGTCAACCCGGACATCAAGAACATGACCAAGGGCCTGGACGGATCGATCCACACCAAGGACGGCCAGCCGGCGCAAGCCGATGCCGGCGTCAAGCTGGTGTCCGGTTTCCTGGAGTCGAGCAACGTCAATGCGGTGGACGAGATGACGCAGGTGCTGGCCCTGTCGAAGCAGTTCGAGCTGCACATCAAGATGATGAATACCGCCAAAGAAGACGACCAGGCCATGGCTCGGGTCTTGCAGATCAGCTAATTACCAGAACGTCGCGCCGTAAAACAGGCGCACGAGGAGAATCGAATGCTTCCGGCTCTATGGGTTGCCAAAACCGGTCTGTCCGCCCAGGACACCAACCTGACCACCATTTCCAACAACCTGGCCAACGTGTCGACCACGGGTTTCAAGCGTGACCGCGCCGAGTTCCAGGACTTGCTGTACCAGATCAAGCGTCAGCCAGGCGCCCAGTCGACCCAGGACAGCGAACTGCCGTCGGGCCTGCAACTGGGTACTGGTGTGCGCATTGTCGGCACCCAGAAAAACTTCAACGCCGGCAGCCTGCAAACCACCGAACAACCCCTGGACATGGCCATCGACGGTCGCGGCTTCTTCCAGATCCTGCAGCCGGACGGCACCACGTCCTACACCCGTGACGGTACCTTCCACCTGGACTCCAACGGCCAGATCGTCAACGCCAGCGGCTTTGCCCTGGAACCGGCGATCGTCATTCCGAACGACGCCCAGACCTTCACCGTGGGCAAGGACGGCACCGTGTCCATCACCGTCGCCGGCAACCCGGCCTCCCAGGTGATCGGCAACCTGCAGACCGCCGACTTCATCAACCCGGCTGGCTTGCAGGCCGTGGGCAACAACCTGTTCCTGGAGACCGCCGCCAGTGGCGCGCCGCAAGTCGGCACGCCAGGCCTGGCCGGTTTCGGCACCACGCTGCAGAACACCCTGGAAACCTCCAACGTCAGCACCGTTGAAGAGATGGTCAACATGATCACCACTCAGCGCGCCTACGAGATGAACTCCAAGGTGATCTCCACCGCCGACCAGATGCTCTCGTTCGTAACGCAGAATCTGTAATCAAGTCTATGGGGCGGCCAGGCGGTCGCCTGCAACACCGTGAGGTAGGGTCATGAAACGCTTCGTCTCTGTTCTGGCATTGAGTGGGATTGCTGCGCTCGCTGCGCTCGCAGGCTGCGTGCCTGTGACGCCCAAGCCCAATGACCCTTACTACGCCCCGGTGTTGCCGCGCACGCCGTTGCCGGCTGCCGCCAACAACGGCTCGATCTACCAGGCCGGTTTCGAGCAGAACCTGTACAGCGACCGCAAGGCGTTCCGGGTCGGTGACATCATCACCATCACCCTGAACGAGAAAACCCAGGCCAGCAAGAACGCCAACTCGCAAATTGGCAAGAACAGCAAGGCCAGTATCGGCCTGAGCTCGCTGTTCGGTTCCACGCCCAGCACCAACAATCCGTTTGGCAGTGGTGACCTGAGTCTGGACGCCAGCTACGAAGGCGACCGCGCGACCAAGGGCGACAGCAAGGCCGGGCAGGGCAACAGCCTGACCGGTTCGATCACCGTTACGGTGGCGGACGTCCTGCCCAACGGCATCATCGCCGTGCGCGGCGAGAAGTGGCTGACACTCAACACCGGTGACGAACTGGTACGGATTGCCGGTCTGGTCCGGGCTGACGATATATCCACTGACAACACGGTGTCGTCGACCCGCGTCGCCGATGCGCGCATCACCTACTCGGGCACCGGTTCCTTTGCCGATGCGAGTCAGCCAGGCTGGTTCGACCGTTTCTTCCTCAGCCCGCTGTTCCCTTTCTAGGTGGTCACGTTGAATCTCAGAAGTCTCATCGTTGCAGCCTTGATGATGTCGGCAGCCTTCAACGCTCAAGCCGAGCGCCTGAAGGACATCGCCAGCATTTCCGGCGTGCGCTCCAACCAATTGATCGGCTACGGCCTGGTGGTCGGGCTTAACGGCACGGGCGACCAGACGACGCAAACCCCGTTCACCCTGCAGACCTTCAACAACATGCTCTCGCAGTTCGGCATCAAGGTGCCGCCGGGTTCGGGCAACGTGCAGTTGAAGAACGTTGCGGCGGTCTCGATCAGCGCCGACTTGCCGGCATTCGCCAAGCCGGGGCAGCAGGTCGACATCACCGTTTCGTCCATCGGTAACTCCAAGAGCCTGCGCGGCGGTACCTTGCTGCTGACGCCGCTCAAGGGTATCGACGGCAACGTCTACGCGGTGGCCCAGGGCAACCTGGTGGTCGGCGGTTTCGATGCCGAGGGTCGCGACGGCTCGAAGATCACGGTCAACGTGCCGTCGGCCGGGCGCATCCCGGGCGGTGCCTCGGTCGAGCGAGCAGTGCCGAGCGGTTTCAACCAAGGCAACAGCCTGACCCTGAACCTCAACCGTTCCGACTTCACCACGGCCAAGCGCATCGTCGACAAAATCAACGACATGCTCGGCCCAGGCGTGGCCCAGGCCATCGACGGCGGGTCGGTGCGCGTCACGGCGCCGCTGGATCCGAGCCAGCGTGTCGATTACCTGTCGATCCTGGAAAACCTTGAAATCGATCCGGGGCAGGCGGTGGCCAAGGTCATCATCAACTCGCGCACCGGCACCATCGTGATCGGCCAGAACGTCAAGGTTTCCCCGGCCGCCGTTACCCACGGCAGCCTGACCGTGACCATCACCGAAGACCCTATCGTCAGCCAGCCAGGTCCCTTGTCCAATGGCCAGACGGCGGTCGTGCCGCGCTCGCGGGTCAACGCCGAGCAGGAAGCCAAGCCGATGTTCAAGTTCGGCCCGGGCACCACCCTCGACGAAATCGTGCGTGCGGTGAACCAGGTCGGCGCGGCACCGGGCGACCTGATGGCCATCCTTGAAGCACTGAAACAGGCTGGCGCCTTGCAAGCCGACCTGATCGTGATCTGAGGACGGCGACCATGGACATGTACAAGAGCGGTCGGGTCAGCAGCAGCGATTCAGGTGCGTTTTCCGACCTGAACCGGCTAAACCAGCTCAAGGTCGGCGACAAGAACAGCGACGCCAACATGCGCAAGGTGGCGCAGGAGTTCGAGTCGCTGTTCCTCGGCGAGATGCTCAAGTCGATGCGCTCGGCCACCGAGTCCCTGGGCAAGGACAATCCGATGAACACCGCCGAGGCCAAGCAATACCAGGAAATGTACGACCAGCAACTGGCGGTTTCCATGTCCCGCGAGGGTGGCGGTATCGGCCTGGCGGACGTGCTGATGCGCCAGATGTCGAAGAACAAGCCGCTGGCGCCGGGTGAGGCGGCAACGCTGTCCGCCGCCAAGCAAGAGGCCGCCAAAGCCGCTGCGCAAACCCCGGTGGCCGCTGGCACGACGGCGCTCAACGGGCCGCTGTCGCGGGTCAATGGCGAGCGTCCTTTGTGGGCTTCGCGTTCGGTCAGTGCACCGACAGGCGAGGGCGCGCATCGCAATGACATGGCGCTGATCAATCAGCGGCGCCTGGCCTTGCCGCCGAAACTGGCCGATCGCTTGCTCGCGGGCCTGGTGCCTTCCGCCACGCCGAGCAGCGCTGCCGCGGTTAACAAGGCGCCCTTGCCCGAGCGCGTCGCGAGCAGTGGTTCCGGGCCTTTGTATAACGGCGACTGGCTGGCCAATGCCCAGGCAGCGGAGAGTGGGTCCCTGCAGATTCATGGTCGCGCCATCGCGCAGATCCCCTTGGCACCGGCGAAAAAAGCCTTCGGCAGCGCCGACGAATTCGTCAACACCATGCTGCCGATGGCCAAAGAGGCCGCCGATCGCATTGGCGTCGACCCGCGTTACCTTGTGGCTCAGGCCGCTTTGGAAACCGGCTGGGGCAAATCGGTCATGCGTGCCCAGGACGGCAGCAGCAGTCACAACCTGTTCGGCATCAAGGCCGGCAGCAGTTGGAAGGGCGATTCGGCGCGGGCGATCACCAGCGAATTCAGGAACGGCGAGATGGTCAAGGAGACGGCCGAGTTCCGTTCCTACGACTCCTACAAGGAGAGCTTCCATGACCTTGTAACGTTGTTGCAATCCAACAATCGCTATCAAGATGTCGTGAAGTCGGCCGATAACCCGGAACAGTTTGTGCGCGAGTTGCAAAAGGCCGGTTACGCAACCGACCCGAACTACGCCAGCAAGATTTCGCAGATAGCCAGGCAGATGACGAGTTATCAGAACTACGCTGCGGCGGGCGTTTCAACCACGCCTCTATAAACACAAGGTATAAGGTCTGAACCATGAGTTTGCTCAATATCGGGATGTCGGGGTTGTCTGCCAGCCAGTCTTCGTTGGTGACCACCGGTAACAACATTTCCAACGCCGACACCGCCGGGTACTCGCGTCAGCAAACCGTGCAGGGCAGCAAAAGCTCCATTCAGTACGGCAATGTGTTCATCGGCACCGGAACGACGCTGGCTGACGTGCGCCGCGTGTATAACACCTATCTCGATGCGCAGCTGCGCACGGCGACTTCGCTCAACAGCGAAGCGTCCGCTTACAGCGCTCAGGTCACGCCGCTGGATGCCACGCTTTCCGATACCAATACCGGTTTGACCAGCGTGTTGCAGAAGTTCTTCACCTCGATGCAGGGTGTAGCGACATCGCCCACCGATGACACCTCCCGTCAGTCGGTGTTGAGCGGTGCGCAGGCTCTGGCCAATCGCTTCAATTCCATTGCCAAACAGTTGAACGACCAGAACAACACCCTCAACGGCAACCTGTCCGACATGGCAGGTCAGGTGAACAAGCTGGCCAATTCGATTGCCAGTCTCAACCAGAAAATTTCCGAGTACTCCACCGGCAGCAGCCAGCCAAACGACCTGCTGGATTCGCGTGACGAAGCCGTGCGTCAGTTGTCCGAGCTGGTCGGTGTACAGCTCGTCGAGCGCGGCTCCAGCTTCGACATTTATGTCGGCAGCGGTCAGCCACTGGTCGTCGGTAACACCACCAACACCCTGCAAACCGTACCGAGCAAGGATGATCCGTCGCGCATGGCGCTGCAGATGGACCGTGGTTCGAGCACCATCGACATCACGTCGGTTGTCAGTGGTGGGTCGATCGGTGGTCTGCTCAGCTATCGCAAGGAAGTGCTCGACCCTTCTCTCAATGAGCTGGGGCGTGTGGCGCTGGTCGTGGCTGACCAGATCAACCGTCAACAAGCGCAAGGCATCGACAAGAACGGTGATATTGGCGCGGCGATTTTCAACAACATCAACAGTGCTGCCCTGATCAGTCAGCGCAGCATTGGCCAGGCAGGCAACAGTGCCGGGTCGGGCAATCTGGATGTCACCATCAAAGACACCGGCAAACTGACCAGCAGCGATTATCAGGTGACGTTCACCAGCGCAACCAACTACACCGTCACGCGCTCTGACGGCACCGCGCTGGGCGCTTTCAGCACCACGACCACGCCAGCTCCGGTGATCGACGGGTTCAGCCTGTCGCTCAATGGTGGTGCGATGAGCGCCGGTGACTCGTTCAAGGTGACTCCAACCCGTGGTGGGGCGAGCAACATCCAGGCGGTGTTGACCGAACCGAAAAAAATTGCCGCTGCGGCACCCTTGAGCGGAGTGACCAGCGCCAACAACTCCGGCACTTACACCCAGCCGACGCTGACCAGCACTCTGGACATCTACGACCCGGCGGCGCAGGCGGATATGCAGACCGCGCTCAAGTACTCGACACCGGTCAAGCTGGTGTTCGGTGCCGCAAGTGGTGGCAGCCAGAGCTACAACATGCTCGATGCCCAGGGCAATTCGATCGGCACGGGCACCATTGTTCCGGGCCAGAGCAACACCCTGAATTTAAGCGTGGGCATGGTCGATAGCACTGGCGCTCCGATCATGGACACCAGCGTCACGCCCGCCGTGCAGAAGACGTTTACCGTGCAAACCACGGTCGGCGGCACGCCAGCCAGCGGTGAAAGTTTCACGATCAACATGACTGGCGCGGCGTCCTCGGACAACCGCAACGCCCAGGCGCTGGTGGGGCTGCAAACCAAACAGACGGTGGATACCGGCTCGGCGAGCAAGGGCATCAGCCTGACCAATGCCTATGGCACGCTGGTGACCAATGTCGGCACCAAGGCTGCACAGGGCAAATCCGACAGCACCGCCACTACATTGATCCTTACCAATGCCAAGGGCGCCCGTGATTCGGTGTCCGGGGTCAACCTGGATGAAGAAACCGGCAACCTGGTCAAATACCAGCAGTACTACACCGCCTCCTCGCAGATCATCAAGGCTGCGCAGGAAATTTTCAGCACGCTGATCAACAGTCTTTAAGGAGTCGTAATTCATGCGCATTTCCACCGCCCAGTATTACGAAGTCACCGCTGCAAACTATCAGCGTAACTACAACAACACGGTCGCCACCAGCCAGGAAGCAAGCAGCCTGACGCGCATCAACACCGCCGCCGATGATCCGATCGGTGCCGGTCGTTTGCTGCAACTGGGTCAACAGAGCGCTGCACTGACCCAGTACACCACCAACATCAACACCACCAAGAGTACGCTGACCGAGCAGGAAACCACCCTGTCGTCCATTGGTACGGCTCTGCAACGCGCCAAGGAACTCGCCCTGGCCGCCAGCAACGGCATCAAGACTGATGTGGATCGCCAGGCCTATGCGTCGGAATTGAGCCAGATCCAGCAACAAGTGTTGGGCCTGATGAACTCCAAGGACTCGAACGGCAACTACCTGTTCTCCGGTTCGAAGACCGACACCGCGCCTTACTCGCAGAACTCGGACGGCACCTTCACCTACAATGGTGACCAGACCAGCATTAATCTGGGCATTGGTGACGGCATGACCGTGGCCACCAACACCACCGGTTGGGATGCTTTCCAGCAGACCATCAACACCAGCCGCACCCAGGCCACCATGACTGCTCCGGCGGTGGATGACGGTCGCGTGGTGCTGTCCAACGGTACGGTTGGCAGCAGTTCCACCTACAACGCCAAATTCTCCGGCGGCCAGCCCTACACCGTCAGCTTTCTCAGCAGTACCCAGTTGAAGATCACCGACGCACTGGGTAACGACGTGACGTCCGAGGCCAGCCAGAACGGCCTCGTCAGCAATTCCAACGGTGCCAACCAGACGGTGAGCTTCCGCGGCGTCGACCTGCAGTTGAACATCAACCTCAAGTCCACCGACACCAACCCCGATGCAGTCATCGCTGGCCACAGTTTCACGTTGTCGTCCACGCCGGACAGCTTCAACGCCTCGCGTAGTCCCGGTAATACGTCTACCGCTGTCATTACCGGCTCCAGCGTGACCAACCAGACGGCGTACAACAACGCCTTCCCGGCGGGCGGGGCGATCCTCAAGTTCACCAGCGCCACCAACTTCGACCTGTACGCCGCACCGGTCACAAGCGACAGCCGGCCGGTATCGTCGGGCACCGTATCAGGCGGCAATGCCACCGCTGCGGGCGTGACCTTTGCCCTGGGTGGCGGTACGCCGGCATCTGGAGACCAGTTCGCGATTCAGTCAAACAACCATCAAACCCAGAACGTGCTCGACACCCTCGGCCAGATGGTGACCGCGCTCAACGCGCCGGTCGACGGCAGCGCGGTGGCCCTGCAGAATTTCATGGCCGCCATGGATAAAGGGCTCGGTAACATCGACAGCGCATCCAACCAGATCGGTTCGGCCGTCTCCTCGATCGGTGCCCGCGGTCAAGCGCTGGATAATCAGTCCGCGACCAACGACAGCCTGACCCTGGCGAACGGTGCGAGCCAGTCGGCGATCCGTGACTCGGACCCGGCAGAGGTCATGACCCGCCTGACCTTGCAACAGACCATGTTGCAGGCAGCACAACTGGCGTTCAGCAAGATTTCCCAGCTGGGCCTGTTCAACAAGATCTGACGGTGGTCGGGTGCGCAAGCGCCCGATTGCCTGGTCCCTTCAGTATTTATCGTCTTTTTGCGGTTTCAGAGGGTTCGCCTTTCAGGGCGAGCTCGCACCGCCTGTGAGCCCGCCGTGAATTCACTCCCGCTTGTCAGTCTAGTCATTCCTGCCTTCAACCCACGCTTTTTCGGTTGTGCCGTGCTCTCGGCTGTGAGTCAGAGCTATGGCAATCTGGAGATCATTGTTTGCGATGACAGTCGCGGCCATGAGATCGAAGACTTCGTCACTTCGATCGTCGAGCAGGGGCACGCCGTGCGCTATGTGCGCAACCCGCGAACTTTGGGGTTGGTGGGCAATCTGCAAGCTTGCCTGGAGCAGGCACAAGGCGAGTTCATCAAGTTTTTGTGTGATGACGATCAGTTGTTCCCCACCTGCATCGAGCATCAGGCTCAGGTGCTGATCGATTGTGCCGACGTCAAGCTGGTGGTGGCACAACGGCTGTTCTGGGATGCCGATGACATGGTGCTCCCTTCGCGCCTGGAAAATACCCCGCTTTCTCCGGTGGGCGGGGTATTCAAGGGGGATGACCTGCTGGCGATTTTCGAGAACTTCCCGGTCAATATTCTCGGAGGCTTCAGCAACGCGCTGTTCCGCCGGGCAGATTTGCTGGAACTGTTCCCGGCATTGACTCAGCCCGACCATTGTTTTGTAGCGACGCTCGATTTTGCTTTGTACGTATGCCTGATGCGTCGCGGCAATCTGGCGGTCTCCAATTTTGTGCTTGGCGTCGAGCGCCTGTACGCGGAGCGTTTGAGCAGCCAGCAGTCAATGAAGGACGCGGCACAAAGCGAACAGCAATGGCTGTCGCAGATGCTCAAGGCGCGAAGCGGTGAATCTGCGCCGGCCCAGGGCTGGGTGCGCTATCTGCCGCTGACCAGGGTTGACGAGTCGCCGCGGGTTTGGGAAGAGCTGCCGTTGAGCCGAACACTGGGCACAAAGCAGACTACTCAGGATTGGCATGTCGGTATTGCCAGTGTCAGTTTCGCCCAGCTCTATGCTCAATGGCTGGAGTGCCGCCTGTTGACTGACCGCCAGCGTAACCACCTGCCAGACACATTGGCCTCCTGGCCAAAGGTGCCGAAAATCGTTCCGGTGATCCTTGATGAAAACGGCAGTCGTTCGGCGCTTGATCTCACGCTGCAGTCGCTCGCCACGCAGGAATTCCCGCCTGAGTTGACCCTGGTGCTGTCGACTTCCTGTACCCAGGTCGAGTTGGATGAGCGGGTCTTCCGTTTGCCTCTGCAAGACGACTGGCAGCAACAGATCAACGATTTGTTGCCGCAACTGGAAGGCGCTGACTGGATCTATCTGTTACGTGCCGGTGATCGTCTGGTCGTGCCGGCCTTGTTGGTGATGGCGGAGCGAATTGCCTTCGCGCCAACGATGGCGTGCCTGTACAGCGACGAAGGTGGGCTGCACCAGGGTGAATCCGCAGGCCCTGCATTCAAGCCCGACTTCAACCTGGACCTGATGCGCAGCTACCCCTATGTCGGACGGGCGCTGGCGTTTGAGCGTGAACGATTCCTGGCCTTGGGTGGTTTCAATTCGCAGTTCGGCGAGCTGGCGCCTCATGATCTGTTGTGGCGCATGGTCGAGAACGAAGGCACTCACGTGATCGGCCATATCGCCGAAGTGTTGCTGGAGTCGGCGCTGGATCTGGCCAAATGGTTGTCGCAGCCGCAAGTGCTGGACGGCAATCCTCTTTTGCTCGAAGCGCACCTGCAACGCCTGGGCGTCGCCCATGAGGTTCGCCGAGGCAGTTCGCAAATAATCAACCGTATCGATTACCTGCATGGCGAACGTCCGCTCGTGTCGATCGTCATTGTCAGTCAAGACCGTATCAGTGCCGTGCAGCGCTGCGTCGAGAGCCTGCTGGAGAAGACCACCTATAGCGAATACGAGTTGCTGCTGGTGGACAATGGCAGTGAAAGCGTCGAGGCGCGCACCTGGTTCGACGGCATGGCGCAGATGGGCAGTGAGCGGATTCGTGTGCTCAGCCTCGAACAGAAGGGGGCAGCGGCGCAGGTGCGCAACTTCGCCGTGAATCATGCCCATGGCGACTATGTTCTGATACTCAACCCCTATGCGGTGATCACCCAGGGCGATTGGCTTGCCGAGATGCTCAATCACGCGCAGCGTCCGGAAGTCGGTGTGGTTGGGGCCAAGCTGCTCAACCCCGACAGTCGAGTGGTGCACGCCGGTCTGATCCTTGGGTTGCGGGGGCCGGCCGGGGTGCCATTTTTTGGTGAGTCGCTGCAGGCTGGTGGACACATGTTCCGGTTGCAGGTCGCCCACGATTTCAGTGCCGTGGGCGGTGATTGCCTGATGGTACGCAAGGCGGTTTTCAACGCCGTCGGCGGCCTGGATGAGCAAGATCTGGCGCACTCGCTCAACGAGGTTGACCTGTGTCTGCGTATCGGCCAGGAAGGTTATCTGGTGGTATGGACGCCTTACGCCCAACTCGCTTTGGGTGCGCAACCGGCGGTGGATGCGCAGGAAGGGGATCAGGCTCGCGGCGAACAGGAGCAAGAGGTTTTCTATAAGCGCTGGCTGCCGATCGTTGCTCGCGATCCGGCCTACAACACCAACCTGGCGCTGCAAGGGGTGGGTGAGACAAGCTTCAGTCTCGAGCCGGGCCTGCGTTCCGGCTGGAGCCCTTACGCCAAGGCGCAGTTGCCGAAAATTCTCGCGTTGCCGGTCAATGCCTCCGCCATCGGTCATTACCGTGTCACGCAACCGCTGATTGAGCTGGAAGCGGCAGGCAGGGCGCACGGACGCATTCACTACAACCTGCCGACCATCATTGAAGTCGAGCGTCATTCTCCTGACGTGATTATCTTGCAGGGGCGCTATTCCGAAGGGCCGATCAATGAAATTCCGAGCCTGCAAAAATATTCCAGCGCGCGACGCATCTACGAACTGGACGACTACGTGATCAACGTGCCCCATCGCAATGCCCATATCCGCAATATGCCGGGCAAAGACGAGATGGAGAAACTCGTTCGTCGCGCCATCGGCATGTGCGATCGCGTGGTGGTTTCCACCGAACCGTTGGGCAATGCGTTGTCGGACATGCACCATGATATTCGCGTGGTGCCGAACATGTTGGCGGCGCACCTGTGGACCGATTTGCGCAGCCAGCGCCGTACCTCGAAGAAACCGCGGGTCGGTTGGGGGGGAGGCACCAGTCACCACGGTGACCTGGCAGTCATCGCCGATGTGGTCCGTGAGTTGGCCAATGAGGTCGATTGGGTGTTCTTTGGCATGTGTCCGGATGATTTGCTTCCGTACATGCATGAGTTCCACGGCGCGATCGGACTGGATGTGTATCCGGCCAAATTGGCCAGCCTGAACCTGGACCTGGCCCTGGCGCCCCTGGAGTTCCACATCTTCAACGACTGCAAGAGCAACCTGCGCTTGTTGGAGTATGGCGCTTGCGGCTACCCGGTGGTCTGTACCGACACGGCGGCCTATCGAGGTTACCTGCCTTGTACTCGCGTGATGACCAACACCACCGATGAGTGGCTGCAGGCTATTCGCATGCACCTGGCCGACCCGGATGCCAGTTACCGTATGGGCGACGAATTGCGCGAAGCGGTGTTGCGCGACTACATGCTGCGCGGGGATAACCTGCGGTACTGGGAGCATGGCTGGTTGGCGGACTGACAATAAACCGTCTTTAACAGCCAGGTGGCAGCTACGACAGGCTGCCCCGTTTCGGGCAATTCGAGATGGCGCGCTTCCTGCACGTCTCCCCAATATCGCCATAAATCGTGCATTTGCGGCGCAGCCAGAAGGCTGCGCGCTTGGCTTGAAGCGTTGCACTTCAGGTTCGAGCCAATTCTCTGGCACATCAATGGACGTCGAGTGGGGCAAGGGTCACCACGCCGCCGTTGTCGCAAAAACATCATTGTTAAGTTTATCGGGCGATTCGCCGATTCTGGGGACACGTTATGCAAGGCAAGTACGGTTCTGAACACGCTTTACCACTGAACGAGCAGTTGACGGTGGTGGTAATCACCCATAACAGACCCGCATTCTTGCGCAGGGCGCTGCAGTTCTACACTCCCTTGCCTTGCCGGATTATTGTGCTGGACTCCTCGACCCAGGCCAGCGAGGGCATTACCGACGCTTTTCCGAGCGTCGATTATCTGCACCTGCCACAGTTTGGCTACTGGGATGCCCAGGCCAAGGTCGTCTACGGTATCGATCAGGTCACCACACCCTATATCGTGTTTGCCGCGGACGATGATTTCCTCGTGCATGACTCACTGAAAGAGTCGGTGGCATTTCTGGAGGCGAACCAGGACTATGGCATGTGCCATGGTTACTGCCTGATGTACCTGGCGCTGGCGGGTAGCGTGACCTACTACCGCCGCGACAAGAAAGTCTGCGAAGACTATTCGTCCGAGCGGGCCCAGGACCGTGTGCTGGACTTCATGGGCCAGTTCATTCCGCCTTTCTATGCCGTTCACCGTACCTCGCTGTTTCGCGACTGGTATGCGGCCATGCCCCATGACGCGAAGTTCGAGTGGCAGGAAATCGGCCACTCGTACTACATGCTGGCCCGCGCCAAGGCACGGATTCTGCCGATACCGTATGTGGTGCGCGAGATCAACTACATGCAGTCGGAGCACAAGACCGATGTGTATCACTCGCTCTCCTTCACCGATGCCAAATCAGTGGCTGAGCGTGAGGCCTTTGCCGAGTTCCTGGCGGCGCTGCCCACCGAGATTACTGATCTGGAGCCGGAGCAGGGCAAACAATTCGCGCTCCAGTGTTTCGAAGCGATGGCCGACAGTTTGAGAACGGGGAAGGCGCTGGCGGCCGAAATGATTTTCGAGTCCTGCTGGAACAGCGCCTTGAAAGTGCCGGAGCGACGTTTCTCGCCCAGGCAGTACGTCGAAATGCCCTTTTATAACCAGACCTTTTTCGATCAGTTGACCCACATCGAGTTTCTGCTCCATGGGATGCCAGCGGGACGTGTTCAGCTACAACAGCTTGAAGGGGTGTGGACCCATCAGTACAACATGATGCGTGCACGCAACAACGATACGCCTGAGAGTGTCGTCGACCGTCTGTGGCATGCCCACGATTTCAATATGTTCAACCGGCACCTGATCCAGTGCCTGATGGACCAGTTGCAAGGTCTTGGCGAGGAAGAAGAGGCGCAAAAGATGCTCGCCTGGGCCGAGCGTCTGGATACGCTCCCGCCTCAGCTCATCCGCCAGACATTCGATTCCACGCTATCCGGGCGTTTGCTCAAGTGGCTGGAGGCGCGAGAGCCGGATGCCGGGCAGCGAGAGGCAATCGCCCAGCATCTGGCGGCCCATCACGGCGGCCCGCAGTTCGGCATCCTGATCCTGGACCTGGAGAACGATGTCGGCAAATTGCAGGTTACCCTCGACAGTCTTCTGGAGGGGCACTGCAAGGCATTCAAGATCGTGGTCTTCACCACCGGCGAACCGTTGGCGGCGACGACGGCGCAAAACACCCTGCACTTTGTCCGGGTCACCCAGGGCAATTACGTCGACAAACTGAATCAGGTCGCTCGGCAGTCGACCTGCGACTGGTTGTTGCTGGCAGAAGTGGATGACGAATTCACCGCCAGTGGTTTGTTGCGAGCGAGCCTGGAGCTATTGGACGCGCCGCAATGCCGTGCGGTGGCGACAGATGAAATCCAGCGTCAGGCCAATGGCTCGCTGGTGGATGTGTTCCGGCCGGGCTTCAACCTGGACCTGCTGCAAAGT
Source organism: Pseudomonas sp. NPDC087336 (assembly GCF_044744285.1). Classification (NCBI taxonomy): domain Bacteria; kingdom Pseudomonadati; phylum Pseudomonadota; class Gammaproteobacteria; order Pseudomonadales; family Pseudomonadaceae; genus Pseudomonas; species Pseudomonas sp. NPDC087336. The sequence goes on from NZ_JBIUYA010000004.1 coordinate 245,456, forward strand.
TTCCCGGCATTGATGTCACGCCATTGGCTGATTCGCCGTGAAGTGCTGCTGGAAGCTGGCGGTTATTCTGCGGACTTCAGCAAGGCGCTGGAGTTCGATTTGCTGCTGCGGGTAATCGAGCAGGGCGGAATGGCGGGGCTGGCTCATCTGGATGAGCCGCTGCTGATCAGCCCGGCGGTGGTCATGGAAGATAACGCCCATGAGCGCCAGACCTTGATTCGGCACCTTGCGACGCGTGGCTACAACGCCAAGGTGACCTCGCCGGTGCCAGGCACCTATCACATCGATTATCGTCACACCGAGCGGCCACTGGTGTCGATCATTGTGCCTGTCCAGGACAACCTGCCGGCCTTGCAACGCTGCCTGGCCAGCGTGCTGCAGAGAACCCGCTATACCCGCTATGAGGTGCTGATCGCGGATAACCGGAGCCAGTCGTCCGCTGTCGCGGCCTGGCTGGACAGCCAGGAGCAACAGGGCGGTAACGTGCGAGTACTCAGGACTGACCGTCGCCTCAGTGCAGCGGCCTTGCACAACGCCGCCAGTCAGCAGGCCCGGGGCGAATACCTGGTGCTGTTGGACGCCGACAGTGAAGTGGTCAACCCGAACTGGCTTGAGTCGCTGCTCAATCACGCCCAGCGTCCGGAAGTCGGCGTGGTCGGTCCCAAATTGATCGACCGTGATGGCAATGTCACCCAGGCCGGACTGATTCTGGGCATGAATGGTGGGGTTGGCTCAGCCTTTGTCGGTGAAAAACACGATGACAAAGGCTATATGCACCGGTTGGCTCTGGAGCAAAACTATTCGGCGGTATCGACGGCGTGCCTGATGGTGCGCAAAGCGTTGTTTGACGACTTGGGTGGTCTCGACAGCGTGACCTTCGCCGACGGCTTGAGTGAAGTCGATCTATGCCTGCAGGCTGCTGAGGCTGGTTACCTGACCGTGTGGACACCGCTGGTTCAGGTCATTCATCCGGGTGAATTGCAACAGGTGCCGAACGCCCTTGATGCACTGCGTGAAAAATGGGCTGCTGCCTTTACCCAGGACCAGGCCTACAACAGCAATCTGGCCTTGAGCGGCAAAGGGTTCTCCCTGGGTGAAAGCGCTCCGGTGGACTGGGCGCAGTTGCTCGCATAAGCCTGGCGGACAGGTATAAGGATTCAAGGCATGTTCAACGGTAAATCGATTTTCATCTCGGGCGGCACCGGGTCGTTCGGACGCAACTTCATCCGTCGCTTGCTGGAGCAGTACCAGCCCAAGCGAGTGGTGGTGTTCTCTCGGGACGAGCTCAAGCAGTACGAGATGCAGCAAACGTTCAACGCGCCGTGCATGCGTTACTTCCTTGGCGATGTGCGCGACGCCGAGCGTTTGCGCCAGGCCATGCGCGGTATCGATTACGTGGTGCATGCCGCCGCGCTCAAGCAGGTGCCGGCGGCGGAGTACAACCCCACCGAATGCATTCGCACCAACGTCAACGGTGCGGAAAACATCATTGCCGCCGCCATCGACAACGGTGTGAAGCAGGTCGTCGCGTTGTCCACAGACAAGGCGGCGAGCCCGATTAACCTGTACGGAGCGACCAAGCTGCTGTCGGACAAACTGTTCGTGGCCGCCAACAACATTGCCGGCGAACAGCAGACCCGTTTTGCCGTGGTTCGCTACGGCAACGTTGCCGGTTCGCGTGGCTCGGTGGTGCCGTTCTTCAGCAAGCTGATCAGCGAAGGCGCCAAGGAACTGCCGATCACCGACGAGCGCATGACCCGGTTCTGGATCACCCTCGATCACGGTGTGCAGTTCGTACTCGACAGTTTCGCGCGCATGCATGGCGGTGAAGTGTTCGTGCCGAAGATCCCGTCGATCCGCATTGTCGATCTGGCCTTGGGCATGGCTGAGCATCTGCCGCACAAAAACGTCGGCATTCGGCCCGGAGAAAAACTCCATGAACTGATGGTGCCAGTGGACGATGCACGCATGACCCTGGAGTTTGCCGACCACTACACGATCCAGCCTTCGATTCGTTTCACCAGTGTCGATGTGGATTTCGCCGTGGATAAACTGGGCGAGCGGGGTGCACCGGTAGGCGAAGATTTTGAATACCGCTCCGACACCAACCCGCATTTCCTGTCGGTGGGACAAATCGCCGATCTGCACGCCCGGTTGTCGGCATGATTCCGTACGGTCGACAAAGCCTCGATCAGGCGGACATCGACGCGGTGGTCGAGGTGTTGCAGTCCGACTGGCTGACCCAGGGGCCGACCATCGAGCGTTTCGAACGGGCGATGGCCGAGCGCTGCCAGGCCGAGCATGCCGTCGCGGTGTGCAACGCCACGGCGGCCCTGCACATCGCTTGCCTCGCGGCGGGGCTCGGGCCGGATGATCGGTTGTGGACGACACCCAACACCTTCCTGGCTTCGGCCAACTGCGGTCGTTATTGCGGCGCAGCCGTGGATTTCGTAGATATCGACCCAAGGACCTGGAACCTCGACGTCGATGCATTGGCTGCAAAACTCGCCCACGCCGAGCGCGGCGGCACGCTACCGAAAGTGCTGGTGGCCGTGGCGTTCTCCGGGCAGAGCTGCGACATGCGCGCGATTGCCGCTTTGGCCGAGCGTTACGGTTTTACGGTCATTGAAGATGCGTCCCATGCGGTCGGTGCGTCCTATGCCGGTCGGCCGGTAGGTTGCGGCGAGTTCGCGGCGATGACGGTGTTCAGCTTTCATCCGGTGAAGATCATCACCAGCGCCGAGGGCGGCATGGTCCTGACCAATCGCCCGGACCTCGCCGAGCGCTTGCAACGCTTGCGTAGCCACGGCATGACCCGTGACCCGCAGCAGATGACCGAGCCCAGCCACGGCCCCTGGTACTACCAACAGGTGGAGCTGGGCTTCAATTACCGCATCACCGATTTGCAAGCGGCCCTGGGATTGTCGCAGTTGGGCAAACTCGATGAATTTGTGGCGCGTCGACGTGAGCTGGCGGCACGTTATGACCGTTTGCTGGCGCCCTTGCCGCTGACATTGCCCGGTGCACAGGCGGAGGCTGAATCGGCGTGGCACCTGTATGTGGTGCGCCTGCAACCGGAGCGCACCAAGCTCAGTCATCGGCAGGTGTTCGAAGAGTTGCGGGCCGCTGGTGTCGGTGTGAACCTGCACTACATTCCCGTGCATTTGCAGCCGTACTATCGCGATCTGGGATTCGCCGAGGGCGACTTTCCGCAAGCCGAGCGCTACTACGCCGAAGCCATCAGCCTGCCGCTGTTTCCGTTGCTCAGTGATGAGCAGCAGGATCATGTGGTCGAGCAATTGCGACGGCTGACCGAATAACCGCCGCCCTGCGGCTGATGGAAAAATGCGATGCGTCAATTGAGCGAGCAAGAAAAATCCTGGCAGGGTGACTTCAGCAACCCATACGCCGAGCGCAACGTCGGGCAGCCGCTGGTGGCCGATATGGCGTTGCTCGCCAAGGCGTTGAAATTTCTCTTGGAACAACGTCTTTGAACAGCGTGGCGATCATCCCGGCTCGCGGTGGCAGCAAACGCATACCGCGCAAGAATCTCAAGCCGTTCGACGGTGTGCCAATGATTGTCCGCTCGATTCAAACCGCCATCGACTCGGGGCTTTTCGCTCAGGTGGTGGTCAGCACCGACGATGAAGAAATCGCCGAGCTGGCGCGCACGCACGGCGCCCAGGTGCCATTCATGCGCCCGGCGAAGTTGGCCGACGATTTCACCGGCACCGCCGCGGTGATCGCCCATGCGCTGCAAGCCTTTTGCGAGCGAGGCCAGGCGTTCGATTACGCCTGTTGCATTTACGCCACCGCGCCGCTGCTCCAGTCGCGATTTCTCAGGCAGGGGTTGCACCTGTTGGAGCAGCATCCGGATAAGTCCTTCGCGTTTTCGGTGTGCGATTTCGGCTTTCCCGTGCAGCGCGCCCTGAGCGTGGACGAACAGGGTGCCCTGACCTCACTTTACCCGGAGTTTCGCGATACGCGTTCGCAGGACTTGCCTGCGGCGTATCAAGACGCCGGGCAGTTTTATTGGGGGCGCGGCAGCGCCTGGTTGAACGGTGAAGTGCTGTATTCACCCGCAAGTTTGCCGGTCATCCTGCCGCGTTATCTGGTGCAAGACATCGATACCCCCGAAGACTGGAGGCGCGCCGAATACCTCTACGCAGCCCTGAAGGCCGGTGGAGAGTTGCAATGAGGGTGCTGATCCGTGCCGACGCCTCGCCCACCATTGGCAGTGGTCACATCGCCCGCTGCCTGACCCTGGCCAGGGTATTGGGCCAGCAGGGCAGCCATGTGGCTTTCGCCTGTCGAGTGTTGCCGGGGCATCGCCTGGATGCATTGCAGGCCGAGGGCTTCGAAACCTTCGCGCTCCCCGAGTGCTATGACGGTGAGGACCCGCAGCGAGCGATCGAATCCATGTTGCCGTGGCAGGCGGACATCGCCGCGCTGGGGAAGGCGCTGCGAAGCCAGCCAGCATTCGATTGGATCATTGTCGATCATTACGGCCTCGACCATCACTGGCAGACTGCCGCCCGCCGCTTCGCGCCCCGGATCGCGGCGGTGGACGATCTGGCCACGCGCATCTACAGCGTCGATCTGCTGCTGAACCAAAACCTGTCAGGTACGCCAGAGGCTTACGCGGCGTTGCTGACGCCCGGCTGCCGGACATTGCTCGGTCCACGGTTTGCCATGCTGCGCGAGGAATTTTGTTGCCCACCGATCGAGATCAAATCCCGGGCCAGGCGCGTACTGGTGAATTTTGGTGGCTTCGATGCGGCGAAGCAGACTCATCACGCGATGCAGGCGCTGGCGGACTTCAATGAGCTTGAGGTCGATTTTGTCGCCGGCGCCGTTAACCCGGCCTGGGCGCAAATGCAGGCCCTGGCGGCTAGTCGTCCGCATTGGCGTCTGCATGGGTTTGTCAGTGACTTTTATCGATTGATGGCTGAAGCCGACCTGTTTATCGGCGCTGGCGGTGGCACCAGTTGGGAGCGTGCGGCCTTGGGGCTGCCGACGATTTGCATTGCTGTGTCGAACAATCAACAGGCCAATGGCGAGGTGATGGCGGTTGAGGGGGCTCATGTGTTCATGGGCGCCCGTGAGCAGGTCAGCGTCGAGCAACTGCGTCTGGCCATCGGTTTTGTCGTGGACAATCAAGGCCTGCGCCAGAGCATGGCAGCACGTTCGCGACAGTTGGTCGATGGTCGCGGCGCCCGACGAGTGGCGGCGGCGCTCGCGGGTGCCGTGCTGAAGCTGCGCCCGGCGACCCTGGCTGATGCACGACTGTTGTTTGATGGGCGCAATGCCGAGGCGGTACGGCGCTGGTCGCTGGAGAGCGGTGTGATCGATTGGTCCGCCCATCAGAATTGGGTGGTCGCGAGCCTGGGCAACGCCCAGCGGCTGTTATTGATCGCCGAGGCCGATGACGGGCCGGTCGGCGTGTTGCGTTATGACCTGCGCGGCGCTAGCGCCGAAGTGTCGATTTACCTGTTCGAAGACCGGCTCGGACTGGGCTGGGGCAGGGCGCTGCTGGCGCGGGGCGAAGCCTTTGCGAAGTCCCGGTGGCCGCAACTGGACTCGCTCAACGCCACCGTAATGCCCGGCAACCAACCATCGTTGAAGGTTTTTCGCGAAGCAGGTTTCCTCCAGAGTGCCTGCACGTTCAAGCGTGTTTTGAAGGATCACAGAAATGACTAGCTTCAAGATTGGCGAGCGTCTGATCGGTGCCGAGGCGCCGCCATTCATCATCGCCGAGATGAGTGGTAACCATAACCAGTCGCTTGAAGTGGCGCTACAGATCGTCGAAGCCGCCGCCAAGGCCGGCGCTCATGCGCTGAAGCTGCAAACCTATACCGCAGAGACCATGACACTGGACTTGTCCGAAGGTGAGTTCTTCATCCAGGACCCCAACAGTCTTTGGGCGGGCTCCTCGTTGTACGCGCTGTATGAGAAGGCTCATACGCCATGGGAATGGCACGCGCCGATTTTTGCCCGCGCCAAAGAGCTGGGCATGCTCGCGTTCTCTACCCCGTTCGATGCCACCGCGGTGGACTTTCTCGAATCCCTCGACGTCCCCGCCTACAAGATTGCCAGTTTCGAAAACACCGACTTGCCGCTGATCCGGCGGGTGGCCGCTACGGGGAAACCGCTGATCATTTCCACTGGCATGGCCAACCTCGCCGAACTCGATGAAACCATACGCGCCGCCCGAGAGGCCGGCTGCAGGGATCTGGTGCTGCTCAAATGCACCAGCACCTATCCGGCGACGCCAGCCAACAGCAACGTGCGGACGATTCCCCATCTGCGCGAAATGTTTGGCTGTGAAGTGGGCTTGTCTGACCACTCAATGGGTGTCGGGGTATCCGTTGCGGCGGTGGCACTGGGGGCGACGGTGGTGGAAAAACATTTCACCCTCGACCGTTCGGCGGGCGGTGTAGACGCCAGCTTCTCTCTGGAACCCGCGGAATTGGCCAGCCTGGTTGTCGAAACCGAACGGGCCTGGCAGTCCCTGGGGGAGGTGCACTACGGCGTCACCGAGGCCGAGCGTAAGTCTCTGGTATACCGCCGTTCGCTCTATGTGACTCAAGACATGGCGCCGGGCGATCTCTTTACCGCCGCCAATCTGAGGGCCATTCGTCCGGGACTGGGCCTGGCCCCCAAACACGCCGAAAACCTTATGGGACGCCGTGCCTGTACCGCTATCAAGCGTGGAACGGCGCTGGATTGGTCGTTGGTCGAATAACCTGGCGGAGCGTCGAATCGGCAAAATAGCGTGACCTGAGAGTCATAACGCGCATCTTCACTGTATTGTATGAGTCGGGAAGGTGGCGCCAGGGGTCTGTCTGGCTCGGTGATAGCCTTTGATCCTTCCCGTTGTCGCCGCCTCGGGGTGACGTATTTCTCTGTTTGTCGGCGCCCCTCGATTCCTTGCGAGCGGTGGTATTGGGCTGTTTATTATTGGGAAGCCGTAATGATTGGCATAAAAAGCATTGCGAGCTACGTTCCTGTAGCCGGCGTGGACAATTACGCACAAGGTGCAAAATTCGAAAAGGATGAAGAGTTCATCCTGGGCAAGATCGGTTCAGCCTTCCTGCCTCGCAAAGGCGCTGACCAGGAAACTTCCGATCTGTGCGTTGAAGCGGCCAATGCGCTGTTTGCCAGCAACCCTGATCTGAAACGCGAATCCATTGATGCGCTGATCGTCGTGACCCAGAACGGTGACGAAGAAGGCCTGCCCCACACGGCGGCCATCGTCCAGGACAAACTGGGCCTGCCGACTAGCGTGGCGGCGTTCGATATTTCCCTGGGCTGCTCCGGTTATGTCTATGGCATTTATGCGATCAAGGGCTTCATGGAAGCCGCAGGTCTGAAGAACGGTCTGTTGATCACGGCTGACCCGTACTCAAAGATCGTCGACCCGGAAGATCGCAATACCACCATGCTGTTCGGCGATGCGGCCACCGCGACCTGGATGGGCGAAAACCCGACCTGGGCACTGGGCAAGGCCAAGTTCGGCACCGATGGTTCTGGCGCTCCACATTTGAAAGTCACCGACGGCGTGTTCTTCATGAACGGCCGCCAGGTATTCAACTTCGCACTGCTCAAGGTCCCGGCGCATTTGCATGAGTTGCTCGCCGATTCGGATCTCTCGTCGGACGATATCGACGCTTTCTGCATTCACCAGGGCAGCGCGGCGATTGTCGATGCCGTGGCGCGCCGCTTCGAAGGCGAGCCGGAGAAGTTCATCAAGGACATGGTCGAGACTGGAAATACCGTATCGTCGAGCATTCCGTTGCTACTGGAAAAACATGCTCTGGACTCCAGCTGGAATCGCGTGGCACTAAGCGGTTTTGGCGTGGGGCTATCATGGGGGTCGGCGATTATCTATCGTCCTTGAGTGAACGTCTTTTCATAAAAAAGACCGATACAAGAAAAGCGTCCAGGGGGTAACCTTGGACGCTTTTTTTGCTTGAAGGAATACGAGGCTGCATGAGCGAATGGTTTGAAGACAATGCTCAAGTAATACAGCGGCGCTGGCCGGTGCTGTATTCGCGATTGTTGAAAGAGGAAGGTGCGATCGAGGTCGAGCTGCTGCAAGGTCGAGACTCGACGCTGAGTGTGGATGGCATCCAGCTCACCAGTCGACATGATCGTCTTCGCGAGGCCCGTGTACAGGCGGCGAACCTGCCCTTCGACAAGCCGCAACTGCACGTCTACGGTACGGGCCTGGGGGACCTGCCGCGGGTGTTGTTGGAGCGCCCCGGACTTGAAAAGTTGTATGTGCACATTCTCAACGGCGCGCTGTTCAAGCTGGTGCTGCAACTGCTCGATCATCAGCAATGGCTTGATCATCCGCGTGTAGAGCTATTGTTTGCCGATGATCTGCCAGACATTTGCACGCCATTTTTTGCGTTGCCGGCCGAAATGCTGCTGGCAGATGACTTCAATGCGAAGATTCGTGATCGGCTGGTCAGTGAGGTGCACTTGACCTTCAATAATCGCGAATTCGATCCGCAGTCACCGGTCATTCAGCAACGCCTGCAAGACTGCCTGGAAGTGTTCCTGGCCGACGACGATGTGGTGCAGTTGTTCGGCACCTGTACGGGCCGGGAGGTCTATGTCATCGGCACCGGGCCTACGCTTGAAGGGCATTTCCAGCGTTTGGCAGCGGTGCGGGGGCAGGTCGAGCGGCCGTTGTTCATTTGCGTCGATACGGCGTATCGACCCTTGCGTGAGAACGGGATCGCACCGGATCTGGTGGTGAGTATCGACCAGCGCATCAGTTTTCGGCATCTACCCTGCGAAGAATCCGATGGTATTCCGTTGGTGTATATGCCCATGAGCGACCCGCAAGTGTTGAAAGCCTGGAAGGGCAAGCGCTATGGCGCTTGTTCCGCCAGCCCGATTTACGCGCAATTGCGCCAACAGCAACCACGGGGCCAGTTGCATGTCGGCGGCAGCGTGATTCACCCGGCGGTGGACCTGGCGGTAAAAATGGGTGCTGCGCGTATTACGTTGTTTGGTGCTGACTTTGCCTTCCCGATGAACAAGACCCATGCCGGCTGGAATGATGGTGATCTTGGGCCGGCAGTCAATCAGGCACGACACTGGGTATTGGACGGGCACGGTGAGCGAGTCAGGACGCAGTTGAATTTCCGCAGCTACCTGTGCGTGCTGGAGCGTTATATCGCCGCGCATCCGCAGGTCAGTTTCGAGAACAGCAGTCGCGCCGGGGCGATGATTGCCGGAACAGTGTTCAATACGGATTTCGTGCAATGAGTGCCGGTTTGAAATGCATCCGTGGCTGCCGTCAGTGCGCGCGATTGTTCCGTTTGGGCCGTGATGTCGAGGCTGCGTTGACCATGGTCGATGTATTCGATGAGGCACAGACATTGGTGTTGTCCGCTCCTCGGGATGTTCAACAGGCGTGGGCCTGTATCTTGACTCAAATGTTGGCGTGCCAGGAGCGCCAGGATTGGTTGGGGCTTGCCGATTTCCTGGAGTATGAGCTGGTGGAGCTGCTGGAATCTGTCCCGGCCTGAATCCGCCGACCGCACTGGTGCGCGGGTTTGCCTCGGGGTTGATTTTATGACGTCATTTTTTTGCGGTTGAGGGGCGCTAACCCCTTGTTTTCTCGGGGGTGGCAGGGTGATGGCAATTTTTTTATAAAAAGCCCTCAAGCAACCTGCCAATCCGACGATAACTATTACGAAGGTTCTCTAGGCCATAACCGGCTGTTGCCAGGGCCGGAAGCCGCAGTACCCAACCAACGAGGAATTCGTCATGGCTTTAACAGTAAACACTAACACCACTTCGCTGGGCGTCCAGAAGAACCTGAACCGCGCTACCGACGCTCTGTCGACTTCGATGGCTCGTCTGTCTTCCGGCCTGAAAATCAATAGCGCCAAAGACGACGCAGCTGGCCTGCAGATCGCAACCCGCATGTCTGCACAGATCCGTGGTGGCAACCAGGCAATCCAGAACGCCAACGACGGTATCTCCGTTGCCCAGACCGCTGAAGGCGCTCTGCAAGCATCGACCGACATTCTGCAGCGTATGCGTGAACTGGCTATCAAAGCACGTAACGGTACCAACAGCACTGCTGACCAGACCGCTACCAACTCCGAATTCGCTCAGATGTCTGACGAGATCACTCGTATCTCTGCTTCCACCAACCTGAACGGCAAAAACCTGCTGGACGGTTCGGCTAGCACCATGCAAATTCAAGTGGGTGCCAACACTGGTTCGGCCAACCGCATCGACCTGGTTCTGAGCTCCAAGTTCGACGCCGTCAGCCTGTCGGTAGGCAGCGGTACTGTTGTTCTGACAGGTGCTACTTCCGCTACCCTGTCTGCGAACATCGACAATGCGATCACCGCGATCGACGCTGCTCTGGCATCGATCAACGCCACCCGTGCAAACCTGGGTGCTTCGCAGAACCGTCTGTCCAGCACCATCTCCAACCTGCAGAACATCGTGGAAAACACCACTGCTGCACAAGGCCGTGTACAAGACACCGACTTCGCCGCAGAAACCGCGAACCTGACCAAGCAGCAAACCCTGCAACAGGCTTCCACCTCGGTTCTGGCCCAGGCCAACCAACTGCCTTCCGCTGTACTGAAGCTGCTTCAGTAATTTCGGAATGAGTTTGGGCGGGGGAGTGTGCTGGTCACGCTCTCTCGCTTTTTACGTTAAGAGGTGATGGGCATGGACATGAGCGTAAAGCTTGGTGTGTCTTATCCGGCTCCCCAGTCAGCGAACACCGTTTCGGATAAAGCGCCGGAAAAGCATGAAACCGCCAGCGTGACTCCAGTGGCGGAAAAAAAAGTGGATGCCGATGACCGCCATTTGAAGCAGGCGGTGCAACAGATCGAAAAGTTTGTGCAGTCGATCAAGCGCAATCTGGAGTTCTCGATAGACGAGCAGTCCGGAAAGGTCATCGTCAAAGTGATTGCAAGCGATACGGGCGAAGTCGTACGACAGATCCCTTCGGCAGAGGCCTTGAGGCTTGCGGAAAGTCTTAGCAATGCAAGTCACGTATTGTTTGATGCCAAAGTCTGATAGCTGGCATGAATAATGTTTGCACCTTCTTCGGGCGCTGTTAGGGTCAAAAGACTGGCTGCAACTTGAAGGGAGACGCACAACATGGCAAGTCCAATTTTACCGGGGTCGGGCCTGGGATCTGGCCTGGATATCGGATCGATCGTCAAGGCGCTGGTCGATTCCGACAAGGCGGCCAAGCAGACGCAGATCGATAAGCAGACCAAAACCAACACGCTGAAAATTTCCGGCGTCGGCTCATTGAAAAGTGCACTGACCGCTTTCCAGACGGCGCTCACCAACCTTGGCAGCACGACCAATCCTGCGTTTGCCGGCTTTACGGCCACTTCGGGTACGACGTCGATCCTCACCGCGACTTCCGATAACACGGCCGTTGCCGGTACCTATAACGTTGTTGTGAATAACCTGGCCACCAGTTCGAAAGTAGCCAGTGCTGCTTTTGCCGGCGGTGCCGCCAGTGCCATTCCGAGTGGTACTCTGAAAATCAGTCAGAATGGCACTGTTTACGATGTCGCGATTCCAGCCAATGCGACTTTGCAGTCCACTCGCGATGCCATCAACTCTGCGCAGGGGGCCAATGGTATCTCTGCCAACATCGTGACCGACAGCACCGGTGCATCGCGTCTGGTGATCAGTTCCAACAAGACCGGCGCGGGCTCGGACCTCAAGGTCAGTGGTATCCCGGGTCTTGTAATCGATGGCACTCAACCGATGGGTACCAATCCCGCGGCCGGTGCCTCTGGGGCTGTCGACGGAATTGCCAAGGATGCATCCCTGACCATTGATGGTCTGGCAGTGACCAGCAAGAGCAATACTGTAACAGGTGCGATCAGCGGTTTGACCTTGAACCTGGCCTCTGTAAGTCCTGGTACGCCACCGGCGGCCGCCACGGTCACTGTCGCGTCCAATACCTCGGGATTGCAAACCTCGATCCAGTCGTTCGTTGACTCCTACAACACCCTGATGAACACCATCAACTCGCTGACCAAGGCGACAGCCGACTCCGAAGGCAGGCTGACGGTTTCGGCGGCGTTTACCGGCGACTCCATGCCACGTGCGTTGATCTCCGATATTCGCAGCGTGTTGACTGCTCCGGGAGCGGGCGGCCCCTTGGCCGTGCTGTCGCAGATCGGCGTGATGACGAACGAGAAAACTGGCAACCTGGCGTTCGATTCAACGGCCTTCAACAAGGCGATGTCCACCAACGGTATGAGTGGCCAGGTGAAGCAGTTGTTCAGCGGTACCGATACAACCAACGGCCTGCTGGCACGCATGGGCAAGGCAATCACCCCATACCTGCAGACCGGTGGCTTGCTGGATCAACGCAATACCAACTTGCAGATCGTCGGCAAAAACCTCTCCACTCAGCAATCGGCATTGGACCTGCGTGTCGAGAACATGACCAAGACGTTAACGGCTAAATACAATGCAATGGACTTGCTGGTTGGGCAAATGAAAGCGACGGCTTCCAATATCACCTCGTTCTTCGCTGCCCTGAACGCGCAGAAGTCCAGCAACTAACATGGGCTGGCGACAAGAACCCGGCTACACCTTCTGGTGTGCGCCGGGTTTTTGTCTTTTGCCCTAAAGTTTTTCGGGTAGCAGGCGATACACTGGTTATACGAGTCATTGTGGCAATGAGGTACAACATGAATCCAATGTTAGCCCTTCGGCAATATCAGAAAGTGAGTGGGCACGCTCAAACGTCGGAAGCCAGTCCGCATCGTTTGGTGCAAATGCTGATGGAAGGTGGCCTGGATCGAATCGCTCAGGCCAAAGGCGCCATGGAGCGCAAGGATGTTGCCGGCAAGTGCGCGTCCATCAGCAAGGCCATTGGCATCGTGGGTGGCCTGCGCGAGGGTCTGGATCTTGAAAGCCGCGCCGATGAAGTCGGCGAACTCGACAGTCTCTACATCTACATGATGAAACGACTTGCAGAGGCGAATGTCAGCAGTGATCCGAAGATTCTCGATGAGGTCGCCGGCTTGCTACGCACGGTGAAAGAAGGCTGGGACGGTATTGCTCCGCCAAGTCCGCAGTTCTGAGGAGGTCGCCTTGAGTCATGTTCTGCAACGAATCCAACAAACCCGCGTCGACCTGGCTGGTGCATTGGCCGAGCGAAACTGGGAAGCCATCGGTGAGCTGGATCTGGCTTGCCGTTCCTGCATGGAAGAGGTAATGAGTGAAGCTTCGCTGGATGAAGCGGCGCTGCGCGATAACCTTGAAGAGCTGCTGGGTGTCTACAAGCAGCTTCTCGAGGCGGCAACCGGAGAAAGGCAGGCGATCGCCGATGAGATGTCGCAGATCTCCCAAGCACAGAAGGCTACAAAGGTTTACCATCTGTTTGGTTAAATAATCCGCCGGTTAATCCAAGCATAATGCGCCATAAATTTGACTGTGAACGGTTTTTTGACTTTACTAGTGGCTGTTTCCAGATTTCAGGCGTCTACAGGCATTAACGGTCTGCAAGCGTCTAGCTTGCCCACTCATTTCGGGCACCGGGTCGACTAGGGAAGTTACGATTGCATGTGGCGTGAAACCAAAATTCTGTTGATCGATGACGATAGCGTCCGCCGCCGCGACCTGGCGGTGATTTTAAATTTTCTCGGCGAAGAAAATTTACCCTGCGGTAGCCATGACTGGCAGCAGGCTGTCGTCTCTTTATCGTCTAGTCGTGAAGTGATCTGTGTCCTCATCGGGACGGTCAATGCTCCGGGTTCGCTTCAGGGCTTGTTAAAGACACTCTCGACATGGGATGAGTTCCTTCCGATTTTGCTGATGGGCGATAATTCTTCCATCGACCTGCCGGAAGACCAGCGTCGCCGTGTGCTTTCGACCCTCGAAATGCCACCCAGCTACAGCAAGTTGCTCGATTCGCTGCACCGTGCCCAGGTCTATCGCGAGATGTACGACCAGGCCCGCGAGCGCGGTCGGCATCGCGAACCCAATCTGTTCCGCAGCCTCGTCGGCACCAGCCGGGCGATCCAGCATGTGCGCCAGATGATGCAGCAAGTGGCCGACACCGATGCCAGCGTGCTGATCCTCGGTGAGTCCGGGACCGGCAAGGAAGTGGTCGCGCGCAACCTGCATTACCACTCCAAGCGCCGCGAGGCACCGTTCGTGCCGGTCAATTGCGGGGCGATTCCGGCCGAGTTGCTGGAAAGCGAATTGTTCGGCCATGAGAAGGGCGCTTTCACCGGGGCGATCACCAGCCGCGCCGGGCGTTTCGAGCTGGCCAATGGCGGCACGCTGTTCCTCGACGAAATCGGCGACATGCCGCTGCCGATGCAGGTCAAGCTGCTGCGCGTACTGCAAGAGCGTACGTTCGAGCGTGTAGGCAGCAACAAGACCCAGAGCGTCGATGTGCGCATCATCGCGGCGACCCACAAGAATCTCGAAAGCATGATCGAGATCGGCACCTTCCGCGAAGACCTGTACTACCGCCTGAACGTGTTCCCGATCGAGATGGCGCCGCTGCGCGAGCGTGTCGAAGACATTCCATTGCTGATGAACGAATTGATCTCGCGCATGGAGCACGAGAAGCGCGGTTCGATCCGCTTCAACTCCGCGGCCATCATGTCGCTGTGCCGTCACGGCTGGCCAGGCAACGTCCGCGAGCTGGCCAACCTGGTGGAGCGCATGGCGATCATGCATCCGTACGGGGTGATCGGCGTGGTCGAGCTGCCTAAGAAATTCCGCTACGTCGACGATGAAGACGAGCAAATGGTCGACACCCTGCGCAGCGATCTCGAAGAGCGGGTGGCCATCAACGGCCATACCCCGGACTTCACCACTCATGCCATGCTGCCACCTGAAGGCCTGGACCTGAAGGATTACCTCGGTGGCCTGGAGCAAGGCTTGATCCAGCAAGCGCTGGATGATGCCAATGGCATTGTCGCGCGCGCCGCCGAACGCCTGCGCATCCGCCGTACCACGTTGGTGGAGAAAATGCGCAAGTACGGCATGAGTCGTCGTGATGGAGATGAACAGGCGGATGATTGACGCCTGTTTTTCAAGTCGCTCATTTTCAAGCGATTTTTTTTAGGCACGGGTATTGCTACGTCCCTCGCAACGTTCCGTTTCACTGACGGTCAGCCAAGCGAGAGAGCACGCCATGCCCCCATCCGCCCAGATGTCTCCTGCTCCAGTTGCCTTGGGGGATGCCCTGGGGCAATCGTCGTCCGTGGAGCAGGCGAGCCGGCTTGGCCTTGAGCAGGCGTTTGCCCTGTTCAATCAGATGTCGAGCCAATTGACCGACTCCTACAGCCTGCTTGAAGCGCGGGTGACCGAGCTCAAGGGTGAGTTGGCGGTGGTCAGCGCCCAGCGCATGCAGGAGTTGGCGGAGAAGGAGCGCCTGGCCAATCGCCTGCAGCATCTGCTCGATCTTTTGCCTGGTGGCATCATCGTCATCGACGCCCAGGGTATCGTGCGCGAAGCCAACCCAGCGGCGTGCGAACTGCTCGGCCTGCCCCTCGAAGGTGAGCTGTGGCGGCAGGTCATTGCCCGTTGCTTTGCGCCCCGTGAAGACGACGGTCATGAGGTCTCCCTCAGGGATGGCCGGCGCCTGTCGATTGCCACGCGTTCGCTGGGTGCCGAACCCGGGCAGCTGGTTCTGCTCAACGACCTGACCGAGACCCGCCATCTGCAAGATCAACTGGCGCGCCACGAGCGCCTGTCTTCCCTGGGTCGCATGGTGGCGTCGCTGGCGCATCAGATTCGCACGCCGTTATCCGCGGCCTTGCTCTACGCCAGTCACCTGACCGAGCAGGCGCTGCCGGTGGACACCCAGCAACGATTCGCCGGACGGCTCAAGGAACGCTTGCATGAGCTGGAGCATCAGGTGCGCGACATGCTGGTGTTTGCCCGCGGCGAGCTGCCATTGACCGACCGCGTGACGCCCGCGCAGCTGATGCAATCGCTGCAAGCGGCGGCCCTGACGCATGTGCAGGACCTGCCGATTCGCTGGCAATGTGACGCCCATGCCGGCGAATTAATGTGCAATCGCGACACCCTGGTCGGTGCGGTCCTTAACCTGATCGAGAACGCCATTGCGGCCAGCGCCGCTGATGTGCGCTTGAAGGTGCATCTGTACGCCCGTGGCAACAACCTGCGGTTGTGCGTCAGCGACAGCGGCAGTGGTATCGACCAAGCGGTGCTGGCGCGTCTGGGAGAACCGTTCTTTACCACCAAAGCCACCGGCACCGGTCTGGGCCTGACCGTGGTCAAGGCGGTCGCGAGGGCGCACCAGGGCGAGTTGCGCTTGCGCTCGCGGATCGGTCGCGGCACCTGTGCGCAGGTACTGCTGCCGCTTTTTGACAGTGAAAAACCCAGCGTCCAGGGAGTGGAGTGAAGCTCATGGCTATCAAGGTTCTACTGGTCGAGGATGACCGCGCGTTGCGCGAGGCGCTGGCCGACACGCTGTTGCTCGCCGGGCACGATTACAAGGCCGTGGCGTCGGCGCAAGAAGCCCTGGAGGCCGCGGCGGGCGAGGCGTTCAATCTGGTGGTCAGCGACGTCAATATGCCGGGTATGGATGGTCATCAATTGCTCGCTTTGCTGCGGGCGCGACAGCCTCAACTGCCGGTGTTGCTGATGACGGCGCACGGTGCTGTCGAGCGCGCGGTGGATGCGATGCGCCAGGGGGCGGCGGATTACCTGGTCAAGCCGTTCGAGCCCAAGGCGCTGTTGGACCTGGTCGCACGGCATGCGCTGGGCAGTGTCGGCACTGCCGACCGCGAAGGACCTGTGGCGTTCGAGCCGGCCAGTGCGCAGTTGCTGGAATTGGCGGCGCGGGTGGCGCGCAGTGATTCCACGGTGCTGATCTCCGGCGAATCCGGCACCGGCAAGGAAGTGCTGGCGCGCTACATTCACCAGCACTCTCATCGGGCCAGTCAGCCGTTCATTGCGATCAACTGCGCGGCGATTCCGGACAACATGCTGGAGGCCACGCTCTTCGGTTACGAAAAAGGCTCGTTCACCGGCGCTATCGCGGCGCAGGCCGGCAAGTTCGAACAGGCCGATGGCGGGACGATCCTGCTCGATGAAATTTCCGAAATGCCCCTGGGGCTGCAGGCCAAATTACTGCGGGTGCTGCAAGAGCGCGAGGTTGAGCGAGTCGGTGCGCGCAAGCCGATAGCCTTGGATATCCGCGTGGTCGCGACCACCAATCGGGACTTGGCGGGTGAGGTGGCGGCGGGGCGTTTTCGTGAAGACCTGTACTACCGCCTGTCGGTATTCCCCCTGGCCTGGCGGCCGTTGCGCGAGCGCACCGCCGATATCCTGCCGCTGGCTGAGCGACTGTTGGCCAGGCACGTCAATAAAATGAAGCATGCGGCGGCAAAGCTGTCGCCTGCGGCCCAGGCGTGCCTGATCGCCTATCCGTGGCCGGGCAATGTGCGTGAGCTGGACAACGCGCTGCAGCGCGCGCTGATCCTGCAGCAGGGCGGCACCATCGAGCCGCAGGACTTCTGCCTGAGCGGACCGATCGCTTGCGCGCCGTTACCGCCATTGACGCCGGCACCCGTGCGCGTGGTCGAGGCCGAGTCAGGCGGGGCGCTGGGCGACGATCTGCGGCGCCGTGAGTTCCAGATGATCATCGACACCTTGCGCACCGAGCGCGGTCGCCGCAAAGAGGCCGCCGAGCGCCTGGGCATCAGCCCGCGCACCTTGCGCTACAAACTGGCGCAGATGCGCGATGCCGGCATGGATGTGGAAGCATATTTGTTTGCCACCTGATTCACCGGTTCACCCTGATCGGCTGTAGGAGCCAGGCTTGCCGGCGAACCAGGCGCTGCGGTGCACCTGTCACACCGCATCACCGTTCTTCGCCTGTAGGAGCGAGGCTTGCCCGCGAAGAACGATGACGCGGTCTACCAGAAATACCGCGGCGCCTGGTTCGCGGGCAAGCCTCGCTCCTACAGGGTTTCTCGGTCATACGCAGCGCAGGGTTTTGTTTGAGGTAGGCGCGGAGCTGGCACCCTTGTTGCTAACACCTCGTTACCCGCTGAGTGAGCGTCAAAAAATTGCGGGCCGCCAGAGAGAGTAGAGCATGAGCCAAGGTATTGAATTCAATCGATTGATGCTGGATATGCGCGCCATGCAAATGGACGCCATGTCTGCGCCGAAATCGACTGCAGCCGTCCCGGAACTGAATGGCAGCAGCTTTGCCGACATGCTCGGTCAGGCCGTCAACAAGGTCAACGACACCCAGCAGGCTTCATCGGCGTTGGCCAATGCCTTCGAGATCGGCAAGAGCGGCGTCGACCTCACCGACGTGATGATTTCCTCGCAGAAGGCCAGCGTGTCTTTCCAGGCATTGACCCAGGTGCGCAACAAGCTGGTTCAGGCGTACCAGGACATCATGCAGATGCCGGTTTAAGGACGAGATTGAGTCATGGCAGATGCAATCGCTGACAATGTTCCGGCCAAGGCCAACTCCGTAGACGGCAAGCCGCCGCTGTTCGGGTTGTCCTTCCTGGAAAACCTCTCCGAGATGACCATGCTGCGCCAGGTGGGCCTGCTGGTCGGCCTGGCCGCGAGCGTGGCGATTGGCTTTGCCGTGGTGTTGTGGTCCCAGCAACCGGACTACCGTCCGTTGTACGGCAGCCTTGCCGGCATGGACGCCAAGCAGGTGATGGATACCCTGGCGGCCGCCGATATCGCCTATAGCGTCGAACCCAATTCCGGCGCCTTGCTGGTCAAGGCCGAAGACCTGTCCCGTGCGCGTCTCAAACTCGCGGGCGCTGGTGTCACTCCCAGCGATGGCAACATCGGTTTTGAAATCCTCGACAAGGAACAGGGCCTGGGTACCAGTCAGTTCATGGAGGCGACCCGTTATCGTCGCGGCCTTGAAGGCGAGCTGGCGCGCACCATTTCCAGCCTGAACAATGTCAAGGGCGCCCGGGTGCACCTGGCGATCCCGAAAAGTTCGGTGTTCGTGCGTGATGAGCGCAAGCCGAGTGCCTCGGTGTTGGTCGAGCTGTATTCCGGGCGTTCGCTGGAGCCGGGCCAGGTCGTGGCCATCGTCAATCTGGTGGCGACCAGTGTTCCGGAACTCAGCAAGTCGCAGATCACCGTCGTCGACCAGAAAGGCAACCTGCTGTCCGATCAGGCGGAAAACTCCGAACTGACCATGGCCGGCAAGCAATTCGATTACAGCCGCCGCATGGAGAGCATGCTCACCCAGCGCGTGCACAACATTCTGCAACCGGTGCTGGGCAACGACCGCTACAAGGCCGAAGTCTCGGCTGATGTCGACTTCAGCGCCGTCGAGTCCACCTCCGAGCAATTCAACCCGGACCAGCCGGCGTTGCGTAGCGAGCAGTCGGTCAACGAACAACGTACCGCCAGCAACGGCCCACAAGGTGTACCGGGTGCCCTGAGCAACCAGCCACCGTCGCCAGCCTCGGCGCCGCAAACCACCGGTGGCGCCACGGCGTCGGCCGGCATGGTGCAGCCCGGCCAGCCATTGCTCGATGCCAACGGCCAGCAAATCATGGACCCGGCCACCGGCCAGCCAATGCTCGCACCGTATCCTGCGGACAAGCGCCAGCAATCGACCAAGAACTTCGAGCTCGACCGCTCCATCAGCCACACCAAGCAGCAGCAGGGCCGATTGAATCGCCTGTCGGTCTCGGTGGTGGTCGATGACCAGGTCAAGATCAACCCGGCCAATGGTGAAACCACCCGTGCGCCGTGGACTGCCGATGAATTGGCCCGCTTCACCCGCCTGGTCCAGGATGCAGTCGGTTTCGACGCCAGCCGTGGCGACAGCGTCAGCGTGATCAACATGCCGTTCTCCGCCGAGCGCGGTGAAGTGATTGCCGATATTCCGTTCTACTCGCAGCCGTGGTTCTGGGACATCGTCAAGCAGGTGCTGGGTATCCTGTTCATTCTGGTGCTGGTGTTCGGGGTGTTGCGTCCCGTGCTCAACAACATCACCGGTGGCGGCAAAGGCAAGCAACTGGATGGCATCGGCAGCGACGCCGAGCTCGGTGGCATGGGCGGCCTGGACGGCGAGCTGGCCAACGACCGTATCAGCCTCGGTGGCCCGACCAGCATCCTGCTGCCGAGCCCGAGCGAAGGCTATGACGCGCAGCTGAACGCAATCAAGAGTCTGGTGGCAGAAGACCCGGGTCGTGTCGCCCAGGTCGTGAAAGAGTGGATTAACGCAGATGAGTGATAACCGAGCCATTGCCGCCAAACTGAGCAAGGTCGACAAAGCCGCGATCCTGCTGCTGTCGCTGGGCTCAACCGATGCTGCCCAGGTGCTGCGCCACATGGGGCCCAAAGAGGTCCAGCGTGTCGGCATGGCCATGGCACAGATGGGTAACGTGCACCGCGAGCAGGTCGAGCAGGTGATGAGCGAGTTCGTCGAAGTCGTCGGCGACCAGACCAGCCTGGGCGTCGGCTCCGATGACTACGTGCGTAAAATGCTCACCCAGGCCCTGGGCGAGGACAAGGCCAACGGCCTGATCGATCGCATCCTGCTGGGCGGCAACACCAGCGGCCTGGACAGCCTGAAGTGGATGGAGCCGCGTGCGGTCGCCGACGTGATTCGCTACGAGCACCCACAGATCCAGGCGATCGTGGTGGCCTACCTCGACCCGGATCAAGCCGGTGAAGTGCTGGGCAACTTCGACCACAAGGTGCGCCTGGACATCATTCTGCGGGTTTCCTCGCTCAACACCGTGCAGCCGGCGGCCCTCAAGGAACTTAACCAGATTCTCGAGAAGCAGTTCTCCGGCAACTCCAATGCTTCGCGCACCAACCTGGGCGGCATCAAGCGCGCTGCAGACATCATGAACTTCCTCGACAGCTCGATCGAAGGCCAGCTCATGGACTCGATCCGCGAAGTCGACGAAGACCTGTCCGGTCAGATCGAAGACCTCATGTTCGTCTTCAACAACCTGGCCGATGTCGACGATCGCGGTATCCAGGCGTTGCTGCGTGAAGTGTCTTCCGACGTGCTGGTGCTGGCCCTCAAGGGCTCGGACGAAAACGTCAAGGAGAAGATCTTCAAGAACATGTCCAAGCGTGCGGCCGAGCTGTTGCGCGACGATCTCGAAGCCAAGGGCCCGGTGCGCGTCAGCGATGTGGAAACCGCGCAGAAAGAAATCCTCACCATTGCCCGTCGCATGGCCGAAGCGGGCGAAATCGTGCTCGGCGGCAAGGGCGGCGAGGAAATGATCTGACGCCATGGCCAAGAACGATGAGCTGCCCTCTGACCTGATCCGGGCCAGGGATGTCGCTGGTTTCGATACCTGGGCCCTGCCCAGCTTCGATCCGCCGGCCCCCGAGCCCGAGCCCGAGCCTGAACCCGAGCCGCCGGAAATGGAGGAAGTGCCGCTGGAGGAAGTCCAGCCACTGACCCTCGAAGAGCTCGAGAGCATACGCCAGGAAGCCTACAACGAAGGTTTCGCGGTGGGCGAGAAGGAAGGGTTTCATAGCACCACGCTCCGGGTTCGTCAGGAGGCCGAGGTGGCGTTGGCGGCCAAGATCGCCGCTCTTGAACAGTTGATGGCGCAACTGTTCGAGCCCATCGCCGAACAAGACACCCAGATTGAAAAGTCCCTGGTGGAACTCGTGCGGCACATGACCAGGCAGGTGATTCAGCGCGAACTGGCCATGGACTCGACGCAGATCGAGCACGTCATGCGCGAAGCCCTCAAGCTGTTGCCGTTGGGCGTCGACAACGTACGGCTGTACATCAATCCGCAGGATTTCGCGCAGGTCAAAGCCTTGCGCGAGCGGCATGAGGAAACCTGGCGCATCGTCGAGGACGAGGCGCTGTTGCCCGGTGGTTGCCGGGTCGAAACCGAGCACAGCCGCATCGATGCCACGGTCGAAACCCGTGTCGCGCAGGTGATGGACAAGCTGTTCGACCAGCTTCACGAGCAGGCCTTGCACCCGGCTGCGCCGGATCTGAGCCTCGACTTGTCCGTGATAAGCAAACCAGTGGCGGCGCCCGATGCGCCTTGAACGCACCAGTTTCGCCAAGCGCCTGGGCAGTTACGCCGAGGCCACGCAATTGGCGGGTGCACCGATCCTCGAGGGCCGCCTGTTGCGCATGGTCGGCCTGACCCTCGAAGCCGAGGGCTTGCGCGCGGCCATGGGCAGCCGCTGCATGGTCATCAACGATGACAGCTACCACCCGGTGCAGGTCGAGGCTGAAGTCATGGGCTTTTCCGGTAGCAAGGTCTTTCTGATGCCGGTGGGCAGCGTGGCCGGCATCGCCCCCGGTGCCCGGGTGGTTCCCCTGTCTGACAGCGGTCGCTTGCCGATGGGCATGAGCATGCTCGGGCGCGTGCTCGACGGTGCCGGCCGCGCCCTGGACGGCAAGGGCGGGATGAAGGCCGAAGACTGGGTGCCGATGGACGGCCCGACCATCAACCCGCTCAAGCGCGAGCCGATCAGCGAGCCCCTGGATGTGGGCATTCGTTGCATCAACGGCATGTTGACGGTCGGGCGCGGTCAGCGGCTCGGGTTGTTCGCCGGTACCGGCGTCGGTAAATCCGTGCTTTTGGGCATGATGACGCGCTTCACCGAGGCCGACATCATCGTCGTCGGCCTGATCGGCGAGCGGGGTCGTGAGGTCAAGGAGTTCATCGAGCACATCCTCGGTGAAGAAGGGCTCAAGCGCTCGGTGGTGGTGGCGTCGCCCGCGGACGATGCGCCGCTGATGCGCCTGCGCGCCGCCATGTACTGCACGCGAATCGCCGAGTATTTCCGCGACAAGGGCAAGAACGTGCTGTTGTTGATGGATTCGCTGACGCGTTTCGCCCAGGCCCAGCGGGAAATTGCCCTGGCCATCGGCGAGCCTCCGGCGACCAAGGGTTATCCGCCCTCGGTGTTCGCCAAGTTGCCGAAACTGGTGGAGCGCGCGGGCAATGCCGAGAAGGGCGGTGGCTCGATAACCGCTTTCTATACCGTGCTGTCCGAAGGCGACGACCAGCAGGACCCGATCGCCGACTCGGCGCGGGGCGTGCTCGATGGGCACATCGTGCTGTCGCGGCGACTGGCCGAGGAAGGCCATTACCCGGCCATCGATATCGAGGCCTCCATCAGCCGGGTCATGCCGGCGGTGGTGTCGCCGGAACACATGGCCCGGGCGCAGTACTTCAAGCAGTTGTGGTCGCGCTATCAGCAGAGTCGCGACCTGATCAGCGTCGGCGCCTACGTCGCCGGCGGTGACCGCGAGACCGATTTGGCGATTTCCCTGCAGCCGCAACTGGTCAAATACCTGCGCCAGGGCCTCAACGACAGCATCAGCCTGGGCGAAAGCGAAGCGTATCTCGCCTCGATCTTCGCGCCCGCGGCGGGCGGTTAACCGGCCATGGCCCAGACTCGGGCAGGGCGCCTGGCCCCCGTGGTGGAAATGGCCGAGAAGGCCGAGAAAACCGCTGCCCAGCGCCTGGGGCACTTCCAGGGGCAGGTGCGCCTGGCTGAAAGCAAACTGGCCGACCTCGAAGCCTTTCGGCTCGACTATCAGGAACAGTGGATCGTACGCGGCAGCAGCGGCGTGTCGGGCCAATGGCTGCTGGGGTACCAGGGCTTTCTCGCGCAGTTGGGCACGGCCATCGATCAGCAGCGTCAAAGCCTGGCCTGGCACCAGAACAACCTGAACAAGGCGCGGGACACCTGGCAACAGGCGTTCGCCCGGGTCGAAGGCTTGCGTAAGCTGGTGCAACGCTACCAGGACGAAGCACGGGCACTGGAAGACAAGCGCGAGCAGAAGCTGCTGGATGAGTTGTCCCAGCGGTTGCCGCGCCATGATGCGTATTGAAACAGATGGACCGCGTTATCGTTCATCGCGAGCAGGCTCGCTCTCACAGGAGGGCGCGTTTTTGCATTGAAATGCGGTCAACCTGTGGGAGCGAGCCTGCTCGCGAAGGGGGCTCAAGCCCTCCACAAATATCCCGCCTTGCCCCAACCTCTACCAAATGCTAAACCTTGTACAAGCAGGTTTACCAACGACAAGGAAGCCATGACATGTCAGTCGTTACGGAAGTCTCCCCGGATGGGCAAAAGCTGACGATATCGGTCAAGGGACGATTCGATTTCGCCAAGCATCAGGAATTTCGTCAATCCTACGAAGACAAGGCACTCGCCGAAGTCGTCGTCGACCTGAAAGAAGCCACCTACCTCGACAGTTCCGCCCTGGGCATGCTGCTGCTGTTGCGTGATCACGCCGGTGGCGACGATTCCGATATCCGCGTGGTCAACAGCAGTTGCGATGTGAGGAAAATCCTTGCCATTTCCAACTTCGACAAGCTGTTCGACATCAGTTGACCAGTGCACAATCGGCACTTGAATCGCTGACGATCCTGATCGCCGAAGACAGCGCGGCCGACCGCATGCTGTTGTCGAGCATCGTCCGCCGTCAGGGGCATCAAGTGCTGACGGCCGCCAACGGCGCCGAAGCGGTCGAGGTGTTTCGCCAGCAACGCCCGCAACTGGTGTTGATGGACGCGATGATGCCAGTGATGGATGGCTTCGAGGCCGCCGCTCAGATAAAGGAATTGGCCGGGGAAACGCTGGTGCCGATCATCTTTCTGACCTCGCTGTCGGAAAGCCAGGCGCTGGCCCGCTGCCTGGAGGTCGGGGGTGACGACTTTCTGGCAAAACCCTACAACCAGGTGATCCTCGCCGCCAAAATCAAGGCGATGGACCGCTTGCGGCGCTTGCAGGCTACGGTTTTGCAGCAACGCGACCAGATCGCCAGGCACCATGAATATTTGCTCAACGAGCAGCGGGTGGCCAAGGCGGTGTTCGACAAGGTGGCCCATTCCGGTTGCCTGAATGCGCCCAACATCCGCTACCTGCAATCGCCCTACGCATTGTTCAACGGCGACCTGCTGTTGGCCGCGTTCACCCCGGCGGGGGACATGCATGTCCTGCTCGGTGATTTCACCGGCCATGGCCTGCCCGCCGCCGTTGGCGCCATGCCCCTGGCCGAAGTCTTCTACGGCATGACCGCCAAGGGTTACGGCCTGGCCGAAACCCTGCGCGAGATGAATGCCAAGCTCAAGCGCATCTTGCCGGTGGACATGTTCTGCTGCGCCACGATGCTGTGCCTGAGTTTCCAGAGCCGCTCGGTGGAGGTCTGGAACGGCGGCATGCCGGATGGCTACCTGCACAGCGTCGCCAGCGGGACGCGAACGCCACTGACGGCGCGCCACTTGCCACTGGGCGTGTTGAGCCCGCAATCCTTCGATGATCGCACTGAAGTGTTTCCGATGGCCGTGGGTGATCGGGTGTTCCTGTTGTCCGACGGGGTGATCGATACCTGCGATGCCGATGAACAGCTGTTTGGCGTGCAGCGGTTGCAGCAGGTATTTGCCGCCAATCGTGAGCCCGACACCTTGTTCGAGGACATCGAGCAGGCGCTGCGAGACTTTCGCGGTGAGGCGCGCGATGACGTCAGCATGGTCGAGGTCAGCCTGCCTGCGCCCGCGCATGCAAGTCCGCCGGTGCCGGTCTATTCCGACAGTGGCCAGTCCTGCCCCCTGGACTGGTCGGCCAGTTTCGAGTTTCGCGCCGCAACGCTCAAACGTTTCAATCCGTTGCCCTACCTCTTGCAATTGTTGCAGGAAGTGCACGGTCTGCGGGCTCAAAGCGGGGCGCTCTACAGTGTTTTGGCGGAGCTGTACTCCAACGCCCTGGAGCACGGGGTGCTGGGCCTGGACTCCAGCCTCAAGCGCGATGTGTCAGGGTTTACCCGCTATTATCAACAACGCAATGCACGCCTGGATGAGCTGCAGGACGGTTATGTCCGGGTGCATTTGCAGGTCACGCCGCAGGGCGAGGGCGGTTGCCTGGCGATTCGCGTCGAGGACAGCGGCAAGGGGTTCGATGTCGGGCGGGTGCTGGAGCGTCCCGTCGATCCTGTCCGTCTGTCCGGACGCGGCGTCAGCCTGATCCGTCAGCTGGGTCATAATGCAAGCTGGTCCGACGATGGTCGAAGTGCCCGCGTGGAGTTTCTCTGGAAGGCTCTGGCATAATCCGTAAATTCTTGATCAGGGAGCGAACAAGTGACTGACAAACATCTGGACCTGGACGCGCTGAGCGCGTTGCGCGAGGTCATGGAGGACGCGTATCCGCAGTTGCTGGATACCTTTCTCGCCGATTCCGAAGAGCGCCTGCAGTCGCTGCGCAAGGCAGGGCAGGTTGCGCAACTGGTAGACGTGGCGCACAGCTTCAAGGGCAGCAGCAGCAATATGGGGGCCGTCAAGCTTGTCGCGCTATGTGGCGAGCTTGAGAAAAATGCCGAAAAGCTTTCGTCCTCCCAAATCCAGGAGCTGATTGCTGCAATCGACCTTGAGTTCGCGATCGTTCGTCCTCTTTACGAAGCTGAGCGGCAGCGGTCCCTGGCGGAAAGTTGAAGCCTAAGGCGCTTTTCGTCGTCATCGGGTGAAACTGGCCCGCCCCTTGCAATCACCTCTTTCAACTGTACCTACGATTCCAGTGCAGCGGAGACCGTTAAATGCCCTTTACCCCCAATTCTCTCCTCCAGGCCACCGCTCAGGCCAAAGGTCAGGCCGCCGCCGCCCCTTCCACGAAGGTCGCCGCCGAGCCCGGGGACAAGGCGTCCAGCTTCTCTCAGGTCTACGCCACACAAGGCCGGAGCTCGTCTGTAGCGGCCGCTGACGGACCTTTGAAACCACCACGCGACAAGGTGGCGTACAACGCCGGTAAAAAAGAAGTCATCAAGGATAACGATGCCGCCGAGAAGCCAGCCGTTGCCGATAGCGGCAAAAGCTTGCCCGCCGATAAACCGGCGCAAGCCGACGACAAGCAGGCCGACGATACGACGGGCGCCGGGCAGGCAACGGTCGTCGATGCCGTACCTGTTGATCCTGCCTCGTCGCCTGCAGTCGCGGCGCCTATTGTAGCTGATTCGCCAGCCGTTGAAGCGATTGTTGCGTCGATCATCCCGCCAGCCGTCCCTGGCACCGACGATGGTTTCGATCCCGAAGCCGACCCGCTCGACGCCCTGCCAGCCCTGCGCATGGCCATGGAGCAGAGCGGTCATGTCTCGGCCTCAAGCCAGGCACAACCCAAGGCGGCACCGACAGAGGCTGACGGCGAGCGGACCGCGGCGCAGACCTTTGCCGCCAGCATGGCGAACATGCTCGATGTGCAAGCCGACAAGGACGGTACCGGCCAGGGGGGCGACCAGGCCTTCAGTGGCCTGATCGATGAGGGGCTCAAGGACCTCAAGTCTGCCAGCAGCGATACCCGGGTCGACGATTTCGCCAACCGTCTGGCGGCGCTGACCCAGGCGGCCACGCCAAAAACCGCCAACGCGGTGCCGGTCAACCAGCCCATCGCGATGCATCAGAGCGGCTGGACCGAAGAAGTGGTGAACCGGGTCATGTACCTGTCCAGCGCCAATCTCAAGGCGGCCGATATCCAGTTGCAGCCGGCCGAGCTCGGCCGCCTCGACATTCGGGTGAACATGGTGCCTGATCAACAGACCCAGGTAACGTTCATGAGTGCGCACCCTGGCGTGCGTGAAGCGTTGGACGGCCAGATGCAGCGTTTGCGCGACATGTTCACCCAGCAGGGCATGGGCCAGGTCGACGTCAATGTTTCCGACCAGTCCCGGGGATCGCAGGACCAGGCGCAGCATCAGCAGGCACAGAGTGGGCGCGCGAGTGCTGGCGGCGGTCGTCTTGATTCGATGGATGACGAGATCACCCCAGGCGTTGCCGAAGTGGCTGCAACGGCCACTCATGTAATCGGCTCCAGCGCAGTCGACTACTACGCTTGATCAAGGGCCGCACTAACCCTGTGGGAGCGGGCTTGCTCGCGAAGAGGGCGTAACAGTCAACATCTTCCTCGACTGTTACGCCCTCTTCGCGAGCAAGCCCGCTCCCACAATGGTTTGTGGTGGCCTCCAGATCTTATCGTTCTGGCATAACACTTGCTCCTGCCTTGTCGCGCGACTGTAAAAACCGAATAGTGACGGATTATTGGCATGGCGAAGAGCGACGCAGCAGTAAAAGACCCCGCAACCAAAGGCAAACTCAAGCTGATCATCTTGATCGTGGTGGCGCTGCTGCTGGCGATCGGCTTGTCCGTGGGGGCGACCTGGTACTTCATGCACAGTGCGCAGAGCAAACCTGCCGTCGTGGCCGAAACCACTCCCGTGGGCAAGCAGCCCGCCGTTTTCGAGCCGATGGCCCCGGCGTTCGTGGCCAACTACAACCAGAACGGTCGCCAGCGCTACATGCAAGTGAGCATTACCATGCTCGCGCGCAACCAGGCTGATCTGGACGCGCTCAAGGTGCACATGCCGGTGATCCGCAACAACCTGGTCATGCTCTTCTCCGGTCAGGATTTCGCGACCCTCGCCTCGCCGGTCGGCCAGGAAATGTTGCGCCAGAAGGCCACGGCCAGCGTCCAGGAAGTGGCGCAGAAAGAGCTCGGCAAAGTGGTGATCGAACAGTTGCTTTTCACTAATTTCGTACTGCAGTAGGAACACGACATGGCCGTGCAGGACCTGCTGTCCCAGGATGAGATCGACGCGCTGCTGCATGGCGTCGACGATGGTCTGGTACAGACCGATATTGCTGCCGAACCCGGCACCGTCAAGAGCTATGACCTGACCAGCCAGGATCGCATCGTCCGTGGACGCATGCCGACCCTGGAAATGATCAACGAGCGTTTTGCCCGCTACACGCGCATCAGCATGTTCAACATGCTGCGCCGCTCGGCAGACGTAGCGGTCGGTGGCGTGCAGGTGATGAAGTTCGGCGAGTACGTGCACTCGCTGTACGTGCCGACCAGTCTTAACCTGGTCAAGATCAAGCCGCTGCGCGGCACGGCGCTGTTTATCCTCGACGCCAAGCTGGTGTTCAAGCTGGTGGATAACTTCTTCGGCGGCGATGGCCGCCACGCCAAGATCGAGGGGCGTGAATTCACTCCGACCGAGTTGCGCGTGGTGCGCATGGTGCTGGAGCAAGCCTTCGTCGACTTGAAAGAGGCCTGGCAGGCGATCATGGAAGTGAACTTCGAGTACATCAACTCGGAAGTGAATCCGGCCATGGCCAACATCGTCGGTCCGAGCGAAGCCATTGTGGTGTCGACCTTCCACATCGAACTCGATGGCGGTGGCGGTGACCTGCACGTGACCATGCCTTATTCAATGATCGAACCGGTCCGCGAAATGCTTGATGCCGGCTTCCAGTCCGATCTCGACGACCAGGACGAGCGTTGGGTCAACGCCTTGCGCCAGGACGTGCTGGACGTCGATGTACCGATCAACGCTACGGTTGCCCGTCGCCAGTTGAAGCTGCGCGACATCCTGCACATGCAGCCGGGGGATGTGATTCCCGTGGACATGCAGGAAGAACTGGTCATGCGCGCCAACGGCGTGCCGGCCTTCAAGGTCAAGATGGGCTCGCACAAGGGCAACCTTGCACTGCAAGTGATCGAGCCGATCGAGCGCCGTTGAAGCGGCGCAACTACCCCTATTAATTCACTCTTCGTTGAAGGGTTGCCCGCCGAGGACAAATGATGGCTGACAATATGAATACCCAGGACGACCAGGCGCTGGCTGATGAGTGGGCCGCGGCCCTGGAGGAAAGCGGCGATGCCGGGCAGGCCGATATCGACGCCTTGCTGGCCGCCGATGCTGGCCGCTCCTCGTCCAACCGCCTGCCCATGGAAGAGTTCGGCGGCCTGCCGAAGAACAACGACCCGGTGAGCCTGGAAGGTCCGAACCTGGATGTGATCCTCGATATCCCGGTGTCGATCTCCATGGAGGTCGGCAGCACCGATATCAATATCCGCAACCTGTTGCAGCTCAACCAGGGCTCGGTCATCGAGCTTGATCGCCTGGCCGGTGAGCCACTGGACGTGCTGGTCAATGGCACCCTCATCGCCCATGGCGAAGTGGTGGTGGTCAACGAGAAGTTCGGCATCCGCCTGACCGACGTGATCAGCCCAAGCGAACGCATCAAGAAGCTGCGCTGAGTGAAAAGGCTTCTGGGGTTGTTCTCGGGATTGGCGTTGGCGTTGCCGTGCCTTGTGCTGGCCGCCGAGCCCGTCGCCAATGCCACCGCCGCGCCTGCGGTCAACAGCGGCGTGGCCGGGCAACTGACGCAGCTTGTGTTGGGTTTGTTGCTGGTGCTGGGGCTGATTTTCTTCCTCGCCTGGCTATTGCGCCGGGTGCAACAGGCCGGGCCGGCCGGCAAGGGGCAAGTGATCGAGTTGATTGGCTCCCGCGCGCTGGGGCCCCGTGATCGCTTGATGCTCGTGCAGGTCGGCAGCGAGCAGATCCTGCTCGGCCTGAGCCCGGGCACCATCACGGCGTTGCATGTGCTCAAGGAGCCGGTGCAGGTGCCGAGCGGGACTGAAAAAGCCACCCCCGAGTTTGCCCAGCGCCTGATGGAGTTGATGGGCAAGGATCAGAAGGATAAGAAGTAATGGGTGCGCTGCGCATCATCTTGACCCTGGCCCTGATGCTGGCCGCGCCGCTGGCGTTCGCCGCCGATCCGTTGTCGATCCCGGCGATCACCCTGGGCACCAACGCCGAAGGCGCGCAGGAGTATTCGGTCAGCCTGCAAATCCTGCTGATCATGACCGCGCTGAGCTTCATTCCGGCGTTCGTCATGCTGATGACCAGCTTCACCCGGATCATCATCGTCTTCTCGATCCTGCGCCAGGCCCTCGGTTTGCAGCAGACGCCGTCGAACCAGATCCTCACCGGCATGGCGCTGTTCCTGACCCTGTTCATCATGGCCCCGGTGTTCGACCGGGTGAATCAGGATGCCTTGCAACCCTACCTGGCGGAAAAATTGACCGCCCAGGATGCCGTGGCCAAGGCCCAGGTACCGATCAAGGACTTCATGCTGGCCCAGACGCGCACCAGTGACCTGGAGCTGTTCATGCGCCTGTCCAAGCGTACCGACATTGCCACGCCGGATCAGGCGCCGCTGACCATCCTGGTGCCGGCGTTCGTGACCTCCGAGCTCAAGACAGCGTTCCAGATCGGCTTCATGATCTTCATCCCGTTCCTGATCATCGACCTGGTCGTGGCCAGTGTGCTGATGGCCATGGGTATGATGATGCTCTCGCCGCTGATCATTTCCCTGCCATTCAAAATCATGCTGTTCGTGCTGGTCGATGGCTGGGCATTGATCATCGGCACCCTGGCCAGCAGTTTCGGTGGTGTCTCGCCATGACGCCTGAAGTCGCCGTAGACATCTTCCGCGAAGCCCTGTGGTTGACCACCATGATGGTCGCCGTGCTGGTGATTCCGAGCCTGTTGGTGGGCCTGCTGGTGGCGATGTTCCAGGCCGCCACCCAGATCAACGAACAGACCCTGAGCTTTTTGCCGCGCCTGCTGGTGATGCTGGTGACGCTGATCGTCGGCGGTCCGTGGTTGGTGCAGACCTTCATGGATTACATCCTGCAGCTGTACGGCAGCATTCCTCAGGTCATCGGCTAAACCATGTCACTGCTTGCGCTGACCGATACGCAGATCAGCACCTGGGTGGCGACGTTCATGTTGCCGCTGTTTCGCGTCGGCTCCTTGCTAATGGTCATGCCGGTGTTCGGCACAACCCTGGTGCCTCGGCGCATCCGCCTGTATTTCGCGGTGGCCATTACCGTGGTCATCGCGCCGGGCCTGCCACCGATGCCCCCGGTCAATCCCCTGGATCTTAGCGGGCTGTTGCTGATCGCCGAGCAGATCCTCATCGGTGCGGTGATGGGCTTTTCCTTGCAGTTGTTCTTTCAGGCCTTTGTGGTGGCCGGGCAGATCGTCGCCATTCAAATGGGCATGGGCTTCGCCTCGATGATCGACCCGGCCAACGGCGTATCGACGGCAGTCATCGGGCAGTTTTTCACCATGCTGGTGACGCTGCTGTTCCTGTCCATGAACGGTCATCTGGTGGTGTTCGAGATACTCACCGAGAGCTTCACCACGTTGCCGGTGGGTGGCGGCCTGATGGTCAATCACTACTGGGAGCTGGCCGGCAAGCTCGGTTGGGTACTCGGTTCGGCGTTGCTGCTGGTGTTGCCGGCGATTACCGCGCTGCTGGTGGTTAACATCGCGTTTGGCGTCATGACCCGGGCAGCGCCGCAACTGAACATTTTCTCTGTCGGCTTCCCGCTGATCCTGGTGCTTGGGTTGTTTATCGTCTGGGTCGGGCTGGCGGACATTCTCAATCAGTATCAACCGCTGGCCTCCGAGGCCTTGCAGTTGTTACGCGAAATGGCACGGGCGAGCTGAGTCATGGCTGAGAGCGAAAGCGGTCAGGACAAAACAGAAGACCCCACGGAGAAGCGCAAGCAGGACTCCCGTGAAAAGGGCGAGGTAGCCCGGTCAAAGGAGCTCAGCACGCTGGCGATCATGCTGGTCGGTGCCTCGGCATTGTTGATTTTTGGCGGCGCCATGGCGCAGGACATGATGGAGCTGATGCGCATCAACTTCTCGCTGCCACGGGAAGTGATCCTGGACCAGAGCGCCATGGCCACCTACCTGATGCGCTCGGGGCAAATTGCCCTTTGGTCGATCCAGCCAGTGATGATCACATTGGTGCTGGCTGCCATCATCGGTCCGATTTCCCTGGGGGGCTGGCTGTTCGCGGCGAGTTCCATGGCGCCCAAATTCAGCCGCTTGAATCCTGGTCCCGGGCTCAAGCGCATGTTCTCCACCAAGTCGCTGGTCGAACTGCTCAAGGCCCTGGCCAAATTCATCATCATTCTGTTCGTGGCGCTGGCGGTGTTGTCGGCGGACATCGATGACCTGTTGCGTATCGCCCATGAGCCCTTGGACATGGCCATCATTCACAGCCTGCAAGTCGTGGGCTGGAGTACCTTGTGGATGGCCTGCGGGCTGATCCTCATCGCTGTGGTGGACGTGCCGGTGCAGCTCTGGGAAAGCCACAAGAAACTGCTGATGACCAAACAGGAAGTGCGTGACGAGCACAAGGATCAAGAGGGGCGACCTGAGGTCAAGCAACGAGTTCGACAGCTGCAGCGCGAGATGTCCCAGCGGCGGATGATGGCCGCCATTCCCGAAGCCGACGTGGTCATCACCAACCCGACGCACTACGCCGTGGCGCTCAAGTACGACCCGGACAATGGCGGGGCGCCGATGTTGATCGCCAAGGGCAGTGACTTCCTGGCGTTGAAGATTCGCGAGATTGCAACGGCCAATGAGATTCTGCTGCTGGAGTCGCCGGCGTTGGCGCGGTCGATTTATTACTCCACGGAGCTTGAACAGGAAATCCCCGGCGGCCTGTATCTCGCCGTCGCCCAGGTACTGGCCTACGTCTACCAGATCCGCCAGTACCGCGCGGGCAAGGGCAAACGCCCGGATCCGCTCAAGGATGATCTACCTATCCCGCCAGATCTGCGCCGGGATTCCTGATACAGCAACAAACCCTGTAGGAGCGAGCTTGCTCGCGAAGAGGCCGGCACATCCAACATTGAAGTTGGCTGACAGTCCTCGCCATGTGCAAGGCCACCGCAAAAAATATCTATATAGGGCACTCTCCAAACCAATCCAGTTAGCATGCAAGAGCATTCATTGGCAGCCAAGGAGGGCGTGACTATGAAGCTTGGAATGACGACTGGATTTTTTCTGGGGCTACTCTACTGCCTGGCATGGCCCGCTTACGGCCATCTCGACGACGCCTACTCCCATGATCCGGATGATCCGTTCGCCGATAGATCGCAGTGGATGAAAACCATCCGGGACGATGTCCTACTCAGTGAGATGGCGTTACCGGGTACTCATGATTCGGCGACTTTCCAGGTCACCTGGTATCCGATTTACAAGGATGTCGTCGAAACCCAAACCCTCGGCTTCGACAAGCAGTTGGAGTACGGAGTACGGGTATTGGACCTGAGGATTCGTCGCACGGGTGATGCTTTGGCGCTGCACCACGGAGCAGCGTTTCTGGACAGGATGCTGGGCTCGGCGCTGGAGGCGATCAAGCGGTTCCTTCGAGATAATCCTAGTGAAATGGTGCTGATTCGGGTGAGTGATGAGTATGAGGCAGATACGAACGTCAGTCAGAGCCTGGAGCAGGTCTTCGACCAATACATGCAGCTGTATTCGAGTATCTATCTAAAAACCCAGAAACCGAAGCTTACGCTGGGCGAGGCGCGCGGCAAGTTTGTGGTGTTATCTGCCGATGCCAGACTCAATAAGTTCGGGCTCAGTTACAGGGATGAGAATGTTTTCAACATTCAGGATGACTACTCCATGGGATCGAACTGGGATCTGCACGACAAGTACATCAAAATCAAACAGCAGTTGCACAATGCCGCAGCGGGCAGCCGGGATACGTTTTATGTGAATTACCTGTCGGCCAGTCATCGATCGTTTCCCTATTTTGTTGCCAGTGGTCATGTGTCTCCGGGAACGGATGCGGCAAGGTTGTGGACAGGGCTGATTGATTTTGGACATAGCGATCTCTATCCAAAATTTCCAAGGACGGGATGTACAGGGGTAACGTGTTTCATTTCCTTTGAAGGCACCAACATACTGACGCGGGACGATCTAAAAACGTTGAATGATCAGTCTACCCAGATAAGAACAGTAGGTATCGTCATGGCGGATTTTCCGGGTGATTCTCTGATCGACAGTATTATTCGCAACAACTATCGGCGCGGGCATAATTTAGGCAAAGAGTGAGTGCGTGCGGGCTCCTGCCGGGGATATGTTTCGAGCGCAATTCAGCGATCGGCCCCGACTCCTGTGGGAGCGGGCTTGCTCGCGAAAGCGGTGTGTCAGGCGACATCAACATTAACTGACACTCCCTCTTCGCGAGCAAGCCCGCTCCCACATGGATCACACTTTGACCCAAGCCCGCAACACTCCCTCTAATCCTGCGTGTCAAGGTTGTCCAGCGCCCGATTCACCGCCAGTTCTCCCAGCATGATGATCTGCTGAATGACAGAAAAGGGGTCTGACAGAAAAGAGAAAAGGGGTCAGATTTATTTAAAGGCAGCAGAACGACTGTGGCCGCCTTGCTAATTCGTGTTGGAATTTTTCGTGGGTCTGCCTTGTCCTCGACCTGTTATTCGAAGCCCTGTAACTTTCTCTATTTCTTCCACAAAACGCGAGGCTACAGTGAGTTGCCCTCGTTGTAGTGCATCTCTAATTAGGTCCAGTTCTCCACTCGGAGCAACCTGCGATAAAAATTCTTTATAACGATCTCGTCGAACGAGCTCTGTCGTGCCAAGTGCTTCAAAGCATGGGTCAATGTCCAGCCAGTTGTTTTCTGCTGGCTCTACTACGCGAAGACGATAGCTCGACCACGGATAGTTTTCCGCTCTCGACACAATGTGAGCTCTCACAGGGTTTAACTCAATGTATCTGCTACATGCCAGAAGGTAAGTGTCCGATTGAACAACGCTGGACTTGTAGCGACTCTCCCATAGAGTGCCTGAGCGTCCTTCCAGCTTGTTTCGATAACGAGTCATGCGAGCGGCGAGAGCTTTCATCAGTTGCCCTAAGCTTGCGGGCGTGTCTCCAGGTGAGAGTAAAAGATGGACATGATTGGTCATCAAGCAATAGGCATAAACCCTCAAGCCGAGGGCCTCTTTTAGCTCGCGCAGGTCTGAGAGGTAGTTCTCAAAATCACGGGCATCAGCGAATACGACCTGCCGATTGTGGCCCCGCTGTACGACATGGAGTGGGTAGTTGGGCAATACTACGCGTCCGATTCTCGGCATATTTTTTCCTATGTCCTTGCGTTGACATGGAAAGCCTAGTCGTAGCGAATAAAACCATCCCTGTTTGTTGTAAGCAAATTTATCGTTTCGTTATTGTGCGTAGCGTTTAAATAAATCTGTCCCCTTTTGGGGCCTTTTTTCTTATTATCTCCGGATATCTTTATTAGCAGTCGCGTAGTTAATGATCCCCTCATTTTTAAGCTGATCAAGCCTTAAGTTTGTCAGTCGCTCGCGGTCTACTTTTAAGAATTTTTTTATTTTTTCATTTGTATTAACAATGGCTAACTGTGTGCCTTGGCTTGATTTGAAGCTCTCAATGCTATTTAGCTCAATAATGAGGTCCATGTGTTTGTTTACTTTTTTCCTGGTGGTCTGGTCTAAAATTTCTACTTGTTCTTTGTGGTGTATTGTAAACTGCGGGTTTTCGAATTGACTCAGGTTTTTTTCAACTTTTGTTAGGTTGTTGTTAATGGTTCTTTCTGCTAGAAATTGTTCTGGTGTTATTTGAAAATTACGAGCGTCTGATTTGATGACTGATCCGCCGCCTAATGCTTTTTTTGTCTCGTGTAATGCAGTTAGAGTTTTAGTCGATAACCTGTTTCCACTGGATTTCACGAGGTTTGCTATGATGCTGTGGCCTGTTGGGTCTGTCCAATTGATTGGGTCGCCCGCGCAATACGCATAGGTATTCAATCCCCCCTTCCCAAACGGACTCAAGCTATCCGGGCTGTTAAAACGCATCAACACCGGATTAAGCGCCCGGTACCCATTTCCCAGCAAGTAACAACCCGTCACCGGATCCGGCCGTTCACCGTTAAAACCGAGCAGGCTGAGTAGCCCGCTTTCAACAGGGCGGTGACCATAAGGCGAATAAACGATGGGCTGAGGTGGGTGATTGGCATTGACCATCTGCAACACCGAACGCTGCTGATCGGTGGCCAGCAGCCTGCTTTTGCAGTAGAAGCGCTGGCGCCCGGGGATATCTGCCAGTGCATGACTGACAAGGCGATCGAGGGGGTCGTAGTGGTAACGGCAGAGCTCGGTTTCGCGCGGTGATGATGTCATGGGGGGTTACCCCTAGGTCCGAAGTGCGGGAGTTCAGTATTGGCGCCTTTGCAGAATTAGGGAACTAGCAGAACTGATAGGTGTACTGGGGTTGCGTCTTCGATTTGTGGGTCGTTTGTGTGATTTGCAAGATGCTCGGTGGCAGTGCCGGCCTCTTCGCGGGCAAGCCTCGCTCCTACAGTGATTGGGGGTAATCGCGAAATCAGCAATAGACACGAAACGGTGTGGGAGCGGGGCTCACCTGCGATGACGCCAGACCAGGCAATACAAATCCTCCGTTAAAACCTCTATTTCAACCCCCCGCAAAAGTTGGAAGGCTTCTTGCAGTAGCCGCTTTGCGCCAGCTTCTGGCGTCAAAAGTTTGCTTCAAAGGAACGGGGAATACCGGTGGATCGCTCTCAGTTAATCAACAGTGCCCGCAGCAACATTGCCGACCTCAGTCGAGGCAATCTGGGTGTGCCGCTGTTGCTGCTGGTCATGTTGGCGATGATGATGCTGCCGGTGCCGCCGTTCCTGCTGGATGTGTTCTTCACCTTCAACATTGCCCTTTCGATCGTCGTGCTGCTGGTCTGCGTCTACGCCTTGCGCCCGCTGGATTTCGCGGTGTTCCCGACCATTCTGCTGGTGGCGACGCTGCTGCGGCTGGCGCTGAACGTGGCGTCCACGCGGGTGGTGATGCTCCACGGCCAGGACGGTCATGCGGCGGCTGGCAAGGTGATCCAGGCCTTCGGCGAGGTGGTGATCGGCGGTAACTACGTGGTAGGTATCGTGGTGTTCGCGATCTTGATGATCATCAACTTCGTCGTGGTGACCAAGGGTGCCGGGCGTATTTCCGAAGTGAGCGCGCGTTTCACCCTCGATGCGATGCCCGGCAAGCAAATGGCTATCGACGCCGACCTCAACGCCGGCCTGATCGATCAGGCCCAGGCCAAGGCCCGGCGTTCGGAAGTGGCGCAGGAAGCCGAGTTCTATGGCTCGATGGACGGTGCCAGCAAGTTCGTGCGCGGTGACGCCATCGCCGGCCTGCTGATTCTGTTCATCAACCTGATCGGCGGTATGGCGGTCGGTATCTTCCAGCACAACATGACCTTCGCCGATGCCGGCAAGGTGTACGCCCTGTTGACCATCGGTGACGGTTTGGTGGCGCAATTGCCATCACTGTTGTTATCCACAGCGGCGGCGATCATGGTGACCCGTGCTTCGGGCTCCGAAGACATGGGCAAGCAGATCAGTCGGCAGATGTTCGCCACGCCCAAGGCATTGGCGGTGGCGGCGGGGTTGATGGCGGTGATGGGCCTGGTGCCTGGCATGCCGCACTTTTCCTTCCTGTCCATGGCCGCCCTGGCCGCGGGTGGGGCGTACCTGTTCTGGAAAAAACAGAACGTTGCCAAGGTGCAGGCCCTGCAAGAGGTCAAGCGTCAGCAGGAGCTGTTGCCATCGCCGGCCCGCGCCCAGGAAACCAAGGAGCTGGGCTGGGACGACGTGACGCCGATCGACATGATCGGCCTGGAAGTGGGCTATCGCCTGATTCCGCTGGTGGACCGCAACCAGGGTGGTCAATTGCTGGCGCGGATCAAGGGTGTACGAAAGAAGCTGTCCCAGGACCTGGGCTTTCTCATGCCTACGGTGCACATCCGCGACAACCTCGACCTGGCTCCGAGCGCCTATCGCCTGACCCTGATGGGGGTGATCCTGGCCGAGGCGGAAATTTACCCGGACCGGGAGCTGGCGATCAATCCGGGGCAGGTCTACGGCACGCTCAACGGTATAACCGCCAAAGATCCGGCTTTCGGCCTGGAGGCGGTGTGGATCGAAATCAGCCAGCGCGCCCAGGCGCAATCGCTGGGCTACACCGTGGTCGATGCCAGTACCGTGGTGGCCACCCACCTGAACCAGATCCTGTACAAGCACTCCAGCGAGCTGATCGGCCACGAAGAAGTCCAGCAACTCATGCAATTGCTGGCGAAAAACTCGCCAAAACTCGCCGAAGAGCTGGTGCCGGGCGTGCTGTCGCTCTCGCAATTGCTCAAGGTCCTGCAGGCGCTGTTGGCCGAACAGGTGCCGGTACGCGACATTCGTAGCATTGCCGAAGCCATCGCGAACAACGCCAACAAGAGTCAAGATACCGCCGCACTGGTCGCCGCGGTGCGCGTCGGCGTATCCCGCGCAATCGTGCAAAGCATTGTAGGCACTGACTCCGAGCTGCCAGTGATCACGCTGGAGCCCAGGTTGGAACAAATATTGCTCAATAGTCTGCAGAAGGCAGGTCAGGGCTCTGAAGAGGGCGTTCTGCTGGAGCCAAGCATGGCTGAAAAGCTGCAGCGCTCGTTGATCGATGCGGCGCAGCGGCAGGAGATGCAAGGTCAACCGGTGATTCTGCTGGTAGCTGGTCCGGTTCGCGCGATGCTCTCGCGATTTGGCCGGCTCGCGGTCCCGGGTTTGCATGTGTTGGCTTATCAGGAAATTCCTGACAACAAGCAAGTGACCATCGTTGCGACAGTAGGGCCCAACGGCTGAGGTAGTGATTCATGCAAGTTAAGCGTTTTTTCGCCGCCGATATGCGTCAGGCCATGAAGCTGGTTCGTGAAGAGCTGGGCGCCGATGCCGCGATCATTGGCAACCGCCGCATTGCCGGTGGTGTCGAGATTACGGCTGCCCTGGATTACCAACCGTCGGCGCTGGCCCCGCGCGTGCCGAACATGGAACTCGAGGACGAGCTGCGCAAGACTCAGTCGCGGATCGTCACTGCCCAGGCCGAATTGAGCCTGCGCGGCGAGGGCGATAGCGACAAGGGCACCAATCAACAGTTGTTTGCCGGCCTGCCCCTGACCGCTGCCGAACCGCTGATCGAACCGACCCTGGCCGAAGCGCGCCGTCCCGCTCCAGCACCTGCCCCGGCGGCCGCGATTGATACGCGGGTCTTCGACTCGATGCGTTCGGAGCTCAACAGCCTGCGCGAACTCATGGAAGTGCAACTCGGCTCCCTCGCCTGGAACCAGCTGCAGGGCAGCCGCCCGGACCAGGCGACCCTGTGGCGCCGCCTGCAACGCATTGGCGTGTCCGGCCCGTTGTCGCGGGATCTGCTGGCGCAGGTCAGTGAAATTGAAGAACCCCGTCAGGCCTGGCGCATGTTGCTCGCGCACCTGGCGCGAATGATCATTACGCCGGAAATGGAACCGCTGGAAGAAGGCGGTGTGATCGCCATGGTCGGCCCGGCCGGCATGGGCAAGACCACCACCCTGGCCAAGCTGGCGGCCCGTTACGTGCTCAAGTACGGCGCGCAGAACATTGCCCTGGTGAGCATGGACAGCTTTCGCATCGGTGCCCAAGAGCAGCTCAAGACCCTCGGGCGGATCCTCAATGTGCCAGTGACCCACGTCGATCCGAACCAGTCGCTGGTCCAGGCGCTGGATCCCTTGTTGCGCAAGCGTGTGGTGCTGATCGATACCGCCGGCCTGCAAGCCAGCGACCCGGCCCTGCGCATGCAGCTCGAAAGCCTGGCCGCTCGAGGCATCCGGTCAAAAAATTATCTGGTGCTGGCAACCACCAGCCAGAAACAGGTTCTAACCGCCGCTTATCACAGTTACAAGCGTTGCGGACTCGCTGGCTGCATCCTGACTAAACTGGATGAAACGGCAAGTCTGGGCGAGGTGTTGAGTCTGGCCATCAGCCATGAGTTGCCGGTGGCCTACCTGACCGATGGCCCGCGGATTCCAGATGATCTGCATCTGCCGCGTCGTCATCAACTGGTCAGTCGGGCCGTCAGCGTGCAAATGCAGGAAGAACCCAGCGAAGAGGCCATGGCTGACATGTTCGCTGATATCTACCACAGTCCGACCAAGCAGGTTGGCTGAGGTAACACAATGAATAGTTTTTGTACCCTACATCGATGGCCTGCCATGCATTGTTCCGGTTGTGAACGCGCAGCCAGTTATGTGGCCCCGTCAATGCAGAACAAGGTAAAGAAATAACATGGGCAGCATGCATCCTGTACAGGTGATCGCGGTGACCGGCGGCAAAGGTGGCGTCGGCAAAACTAACGTGTCAGTGAACTTGTCCCTGGCTTTGGCTGAGCTTGGCCGGCGCGTCATGCTGCTGGACGCCGACCTGGGCCTGGCGAACGTCGACGTTCTGTTGGGGCTGACACCCAAACGTACCCTGGCCGACGTGATCGAAGGCCGCTGTGAATTGCGCGACGTGCTGTTGCAGGGCCCTGGCGGCATCCGCATCGTTCCCGCGGCGTCCGGCACTCAGAGCATGGTCCACTTGAGCCCGGCCCAGCACGCCGGCCTGATCCAGGCCTTCAGCGACATCGGCGACAATCTCGACGTGCTGGTGATCGATACGGCGGCGGGCATTGGTGAGTCGGTGGTCAGTTTCGTGCGCGCGGCCCAGGAAGTGTTGCTGGTGGTGTGCGACGAGCCGACCTCGATCACTGACGCCTATGCGTTGATCAAATTGCTCAACCGCGATTACGGCATGAACCGTTTCCGCGTGTTGGCCAACATGGCGCAGAGCCCCCAGGAAGGGCGCAACCTGTTCGCCAAGTTGACCAAGGTCACCGACCGCTTCCTCGACGTCGCCCTGCAATACGTCGGCGCGGTGCCTTACGACGAAAGCGTGCGCAAGGCCGTGCAGAAACAGCGCGCCGTCTACGAGGCCTTCCCGCGCTCCAAGTGCTCGCTGGCATTCAAGGCGATCGCGCAGAAGGTCGATACCTGGCCGCTGCCCGCCAACCCGCGCGGGCACCTGGAGTTTTTCGTCGAGCGCCTCGTGCAGCAAACGGCAGGACCGGTGCTATGACCGCCAGCGGTTACAACCTCTACAAGGCATCGGCGCGTAACGCGCAGTACGAGCTGATCGAGCGTTACGCGCCGCTGGTTAAACGCATTGCCTATCACTTGCTGGCGCGTCTGCCGGCCAGTGTCCAGGTCGAAGACCTGATCCAGGCCGGGATGATCGGCCTGCTGGAAGTATCGACCAAATACGACGCCAGCAAAGGCGCCAGTTTCGAGACCTACGCAGGCATCCGCATTCGCGGCGCCATGCTCGATGAAGTGCGCAAGGGTGACTGGGCGCCTCGTTCGGTCCACCGCAATACGCGAATGGTCAGTGACGCCATTCGCTCGATTGAAGCTAAAACCGGCCGTGACGCTAAAGATCACGAAGTTGCGGCCGAACTCCAATTGAGTCTTGACGATTACTACGGGATTTTGAACGACACCCTGGGCAGCCGCCTGTTCAGCTTCGACGACCTGTTGCAGGACGGCGAACATGAAGGGCTGCACGAGGACGGCGCCAGTGCTCATCTGGAACCGTCTCGCGATCTGGAAGATGAACGCTTCCAGGCAGCGCTGGCGGACGCGATCGCCAATTTGCCGGAGCGTGAGCGATTGGTGTTGGCGCTGTACTACGACGAAGAATTGAATCTCAAGGAAATCGGCGAGGTCCTGGGGGTCAGCGAATCCCGGGTCAGCCAGTTACACAGCCAGTGCGCGGCCCGTTTGCGGGGGCGTCTGGGAGAGTGGCGAGCGCGCTGAAGGCAGTGTGGGGGCACTGCGACGCGGCGGGTGGGGTGATGAACCGCGCCGGTCTCGATCCGTTGTAACCCAAACAGTCATCAAGTGTTTCGCCAGATTGATTGAAATGGCGCGTCCAGGTGCTGGGCGCGTTTTAGTCTGCTTGGAGGTCGAATTGGACAAGAACATGAAAATCCTCATCGTTGATGACTTCTCAACGATGCGGCGGATCATCAAGAATTTGTTGCGTGACCTTGGGTTCACCAACACGGTCGAGGCCGACGATGGTACTACC
This sequence comes from Pseudomonas sp. NPDC087336, assembly GCF_044744285.1. NCBI lineage: Bacteria > Pseudomonadati > Pseudomonadota > Gammaproteobacteria > Pseudomonadales > Pseudomonadaceae > Pseudomonas > Pseudomonas sp. NPDC087336. The sequence continues at coordinate 288,101 of NZ_JBIUYA010000004.1, forward strand.
GCCATTCCGGTACTCAACAGCGGGAGCATCGACTTTCTGGTGACGGACTGGAACATGCCTGGCATGACCGGTATCGATCTGCTGCGCCACGTGCGCGCCGATGAAAGGCTCAAGCACCTGCCAGTGCTGATGGTGACTGCCGAAGCCAAGCGCGAGCAGATCATCGAGGCAGCTCAGGCCGGCGTAAACGGCTATGTAGTCAAACCCTTCACGGCCCAGGCGTTGAAAGAAAAAATCGAAAAGATTTTCGAACGCATCGGTTGAACTGCGCCACGGGGGAGCTATGGGGCATAACGAATCATCCCAGGGCGATTTTGAATCGACCCTGAAAAAACACGCCGTCGAATTGGTCGCGAGCCTTGAAAAGGGCAGGTTCGGCGATGCTGTGCAATTGATCCATGAGCTCAACCAGACCCGTGACCGTGGCCTGTATCAGGAAGTGGGCAAGCTCACCCGCGAGCTGCATAGCGCGATCGTCAATTTCCAGATTGACCCGCACATGCCGCAAGCCGAGGAAGTGTCACAGATCACCGACGCCACCGAGCGCCTGGGGTATGTGGTGAAGCTGACCGAAGCCGCCGCCAACCGCACCATGGACCTGGTGGAAAACGCCACGCCGCTGGTCAACAGCCTGGCTGACGAAGCCCAGGGCTTGAGCGCCGACTGGGGACGGTTCATGCGGCGCGAAGTCGGGGCCGAAGAGTTTCGTGAGCTGGCCCGGCGCGTCGACGGTTTCCTGGCGCGCAGCAGCGCAGACAATCGCGCCGTGTCCAGCAACCTCAACGACATTCTGCTCGCCCAGGATTACCAGGACCTCACCGGCCAGGTGATCAAGCGTGTGACCCAACTGGTCACCGAAGTGGAAAGCAACCTGCTCAAGCTCGTGCTGATGGCCAGCCAGGTGGACCGCTTTGCGGGCATCGAACATGACCGTGCGGCCATGCTTGCAGAAAAAGATCCACAAAAACATCTCTCCAAGGGTGAAGGTCCGCAGATTCATGCCGATAAAAGAGAAGACGTTATGTCCGGTCAGGACGATGTGGACGATTTGCTATCCAGCCTGGGTTTTTAGAATTCAGGTTTTTTGGGTTTTTAGACCTGTAGGAGCACCCCCTTAATGAGCTTCGGCGCCGATGAAGAGATCCTTCAGGATTTCCTGGTTGAGGCCGGCGAGATTCTAGAGCAACTGTCCGAGCAACTGGTCGAGCTGGAAAGCCGTCCGGATGATGCGGACTTGCTCAATGCAATTTTTCGCGGTTTTCACACTGTAAAAGGGGGCGCCGGCTTCCTCCAGCTCAACGAGCTGGTGGAGTGCTGCCACATCGCCGAGAACGTGTTCGACATCCTGCGCAAGGGCGAGCGTCGCGTCGATTCGGAATTGATGGACGTGGTCCTCGAAGCGCTGGATGCGGTGAACGGCATGTTCAGCGAAGTGCGCGAACGCTGCCCGATCACGGCTGCAACGCCTGAGTTGCTGGCGGCGCTGGCTCGTCTGGCCGAGCCGCAAGCGGCTGATGAGGTGGCTGTCGCCGCAGTGATCGACGCGCCTGTGGTTGAAGCCGATTCAGGCGATATTACCGATAACGAATTCGAACAACTGCTGGACTCGCTGAACGCCGTCAAGGCCCAGGCCGAGGCGCCCGCCGTTGCTCCAGCACCTGCCAGCGAAGTGCCTGCCAACGACGAAATCACCGATGCCGAGTTCGAGTCGTTGCTCGATCAACTGCACGGCAAGGGCAAGTTCGCCGTCGATGCAGTGGCCCCGGCGCCCGTCGCGCCGCCAGAGCCTCAAGCCGCTGGCGATAGCAGCGACATCACCGACGAAGAATTCGAAGCCTTGCTCGACCAACTGCACGGCAAGGGCAACTTTGCGGTCGAGGCGCTGGAGTCGGCCATCGCATCGGTGCCGGCACCGGTAGCGCCCGCCGCAGCGGCGGCCGGCAGTGATCTGATCAGCGATCATGAATTCGAAGCACTGCTCGACGAATTGCACGGCGAGGGCAAGTTCAGCGACGTGGGCACCGCGACAGCGGCGAACGGCGCGAACGCCCCGGTGACAGCAGCGGCCGCCAAGGTGGTTGCGCCCAAGCCCGTGGCCAAGGCGCCCGAACCAAAAGCCGAAGCACCGGCGGCCACCGCTGCACCGGCTGCGGCCCGTGCCCCGGCCGCACCGCCCGCGGAAAAGCCGGCCAGCGAAGCCGAGACCACCGTGCGGGTCGATACCGCGCGGCTCGACGAGATCATGAACATGGTTGGCGAGTTGGTGCTGGTGCGTAACCGCCTGGTCCGCCTGGGCGCCAACAGCGCCGACGAAGCCATGTCCAAGGCCGTGTCGAACCTCGACGTGGTCACGGCCGACCTGCAGACCGCGGTCATGAAGACCCGGATGCAACCGATCAAGAAGGTCTTCGGGCGCTTCCCGCGCCTGGTTCGCGACCTGGCGCGCCAGCTCAAGAAAGAGATCAACCTGGAGCTGGTCGGCGAAGACACCGACCTCGACAAGAACCTGGTCGAAGCCCTGGCCGACCCGTTGGTCCACCTGGTGCGCAACGCGGTCGACCACGGCATCGAATCGCCGGAAGAACGCGAAGCGTCGGGCAAGGCCCGTGGTGGCAAGGTGATCCTGGCGGCCGAGCAGGAGGGCGATCACATCCTGTTGTCGATCTCCGACGACGGCAAGGGCATGGACCCGAATGTCCTGCGTGCCATCGCGGTAAAACGCGGTGTGATGGACAAGGACGCGGCCGATCGCCTGAGCGATACCGAGTGCTACAACCTGATCTTCGCCCCGGGCTTCTCGACCAAGACCGAGATATCCGACGTGTCGGGTCGTGGCGTGGGCATGGACGTGGTGAAAACCAAGATCTCCCAGCTCAACGGTTCGATCAACATCTACTCGGCCAAGGGCCAGGGATCGAAGATTGTCATCAAGGTGCCGCTGACCCTGGCGATCATGCCGACCCTGATGGTCATGCTCGGCAACCAGGCGTTTGCGTTCCCGCTGGTGAACGTCAACGAGATCTTCCACCTCGACCTGTCGCGCACCAACGTGGTGGACGGCCAGGAAGTGGTGATCGTGCGGGACAAGGCACTGCCGTTGTTCTACCTCAAGCGCTGGCTGGTCAGCTCCGCCGCTCACGAAGAGCAGCGCGAAGGCCACGTGGTGATCCTTTCGGTAGGCACCCAGCGGATCGGCTTTGTCGTCGACCAGCTGGTGGGCCAGGAAGAAGTGGTCATCAAGCCGTTGGGCAAAATGCTCCAGGGAACCCCGGGCATGTCGGGCGCCACCATTACCGGTGACGGCCGCATCGCGCTGATTCTCGATGTTCCGAGCATGCTCAAGCGTTACGCCACACGGCGTATTTGATTCTGGCGCAGCGGTGGCGGCTGACGCCCCGCTGCGTCTAATGGAGTGTTTATGGCAGTCAAGGTCCTGGTGGTGGACGATTCAGGGTTTTTCCGTCGCCGCGTCTCGGAAATTCTTTCAGCGGATTCCAATATCCAGGTCGTCGGCACGGCGACCAACGGCAAAGAGGCGATCGATCAGGCACTGGCCCTCAAGCCGGACGTGATCACCATGGACTACGAGATGCCGATGATGGACGGCATCACCGCGGTACGGCACATCATGCAGCGCTGCCCGACCCCGGTCCTGATGTTTTCCTCACTGACCCATGAAGGCGCCCGGGTCACCCTGGACGCGCTGGACGCCGGTGCGGTGGACTTCCTGCCGAAGAACTTCGAAGACATCTCGCGCAACCCCGAGAAGGTCAAACAACTACTGTGCGAGAAGATTCTCAGCATCTCGCGCAGCAATCGTCGTGTCAGCAGCTATAGCGCGCCGGCACCGGTGGTAGCACCGGCGCCGACACCAACGCCAACGCCTTCGAGCACTCTCGGTTATGGCAGCAGCGCGCCTGTGCGCCCGGCCCCCGCGCCGGTCCCGTCCCGTGCACCTGCGCACGCACCGTCGTCGCCTGCGCCCAAACGCAAAGCCTACAAATTGCTGGCCATCGGTACGTCCACCGGCGGCCCGGTGGCCTTGCAGCGGGTATTGACCCAGCTGCCAGCCAACTTCCCCGCCCCGATCGTGTTGGTCCAGCACATGCCGGCTGCCTTCACCAAGGCGTTCGCCGAGCGCCTGGACAAGCTCTGCCGGATCAGCGTCAAGGAAGCCGAGGACGGCGACATCCTGCGCCCGGGTATGGCGTTGTTGGCACCCGGCGGCAAGCAGATGATGATCGACGGCCGGGGTGCGGTGAAAATCCTGCCGGGCGACGAGCGCTTGAACTACAAGCCCTGCGTGGACATCACCTTCGGTTCGGCGGCCAAGTCCTATGGCGACAAAGTTCTGGCGGTCGTACTGACCGGCATGGGCGCCGACGGTCGTGAAGGCGCACGCCTGCTCAAGCAGAGCGGCAGTTCGATCTGGGCCCAGGATGAAGCCAGCTGCGTGATCTATGGCATGCCCATGGCCATCGTCAAGGCCGAACTGGCCGACGCGGTGTATGCACTGGACGACATCGGCCGGCACATCGTCGAGGCCTGTGTCTGATGGACGTTTTAAGTCTCATCGGCATCATCATGGCGTTCGTCGCCATCATTGGCGGCAACTACCTCGAAGGCGGACATATCGGTGCGCTGGCCAACGGTCCGGCCGCGTTGATCGTGCTGGGCGGGACCATCGGTGCGGCGTTGCTGCAATCGCCCATGAGCGCCTTCAAGCGTGCCATGCAGATTCTGGCGTGGATCCTGTTTCCTCCGCGGGTCGACCTGGCCGGTGGTATCGATCGCGTCGTCAACTGGAGCCTGACCGCCCGCAAGGAAGGCCTGCTCGGGCTGGAAGGGGTGGCCGATACCGAACCCGACAGCTACTCGCGCAAAGGCCTGCAATTGCTGGTCGATGGCGTCGAGCCGGAAGCGATCCGCAGCATTCTCGAGGTGGATTTCTACACCCAGGAAAGCCGCGACATCGAAGCCGCCAAGGTTTTCGAAAGCATGGGCGGTTATGCGCCGACCATCGGCATCATCGGTGCGGTGATGGGCCTGATTCACGTGATGGGCAACCTGGGCGATCCGTCGCAGCTGGGCAATGGCATCGCCGTGGCCTTCGTCGCCACCATTTACGGTGTGGCCAGTGCCAACCTGGTATTGCTGCCGATTGCCGCCAAGCTCAAGTCCATCGCGTTGCGCCAGTCGCGTTATCGCGAAATGTTGCTGGAAGGAATCCTGTCGATCGCCGAAGGTGAAAACCCGCGCTCTATCGAGTTGAAGCTCCAGGGCTTCATGGATTGATGGGGGTAATGGACTATGGCTCGTCGTCGTCAACATGATGAACATGTAAACCATGAGCGTTGGCTGGTTTCCTACGCCGACTTCATCACTTTGCTCTTCGCGTTTTTCGTGGTGATGTACTCGATTTCGTCGATCAACGAAGGCAAGTACAAAGTCATTTCCGAGGCATTGATCGGCGTCTTCACCGATAGCGATCGCGCGCTCAAGCCTATCCCCATCGGTGAGGAGCGACCGCAGACCGTCACCCCGGCCAAGCCGTTGGTCAAGGACAGTGATCAGGTCGATGCCGGTGTCTCGGGTGCCAGCGATCCGCTCAAAAGCATCGCCGATGACATCAGCGCGGCCTTCGGCGACCTGATCAGCTCCAAGCAGATGACCGTGCGCGGCAACGAGCTGTGGGTCGAGATCGAGCTCAATTCCAGCCTGTTGTTCGGCAGTGGCGATGCCATGCCCAGCGACATTGCCTTCAACATCATCGACAAGGTCGCGGCGATCCTCAAGCCGTTCGACAACCCGATCCATGTCGAGGGTTTCACCGACGACCAACCGATCCGCACCGCGCAGTACCCCACCAACTGGGAGCTGTCTTCGGCCCGCTCGGCCAGCATCGTGCGCATGCTGGCGATGCAGGGGGTCAACCCCGGTCGCCTGGCATCGGTAGGCTATGGCGAATTCCAGCCAGTGGCCAATAACGCCACGGTCGAGGGCCGGGCGCGCAACCGTCGCGTGGTGCTGGTGGTGTCGCGCAACCTCGACGTGCGGCGCAGCCTCACCGCGACGGGGGCAGCCAATGCGCAACCGGATGCCGCCTTGAAGCGTGCTGGCACACAAACTGCACCGACCGCGGTCAAGTCGCCGGTTCGAGAGAACGCCGTCAATTCTCCGTCGCCCGCATTAACACGTTGAGCTAATTCCCGGTCGACCCGGCCGGGAGGAACAATCGAATGAGAGTCTGGGCAGTTGCCAATCAAAAGGGTGGTGTCGGTAAAACCACTTCTTCCATCGCTTTAGCCGGGTTGCTGGCCGAGGCGGGCAAGCGCGTGGTCGTGGTCGATCTCGACCCCCACGGCTCCATGACCAGCTATTTCGGTTACGACCCAGACAGCCTGGAACACAGCAGCTACGACCTGTTCCTGCATAAAGGCAGCGTGCCCCAGGGCCTGCCCGGCCAGCTGTTGCTGCCCACCAGTCACGAGTCCATTTCGCTGTTGCCCTCGAGCACCGCGCTGGCCACCCTTGAACGCCAGTCGCCGGGCCAGAGTGGTCTGGGCCTGGTGATCGCCAAGAGCCTGGCGCAGTTATGGCAGGACTTCGATTACGCGGTGATCGACAGCCCGCCGTTGCTCGGGGTGTTGATGGTCAATGCCCTGGCGGCGAGCCAGCAACTGGTGATCCCGGTGCAGACCGAACACCTGGCGGTCAAGGGCCTGGAGCGCATGGTCAACACCCTGGCGATGATCAATCGCTCGCGCAAGCAGGCCTTGCCGTTCACCATCGTGCCAACCCTGTTCGATCGCCGCACGCAGGCGTCCCTCGGTACGCTGCGGGTTTTGCGCGACAAGTTTCCAGACGAAATCTGGCAGGGCTACATCCCGGTCGACACACGCCTGCGCGATGCCAGCCGGGCGGGGCTGACGCCTTCGCAATTCGACGGCAAGAGCCGCGGTGTCGTTGCCTACCGCGCGCTGCTCAAGCATCTGCTGGCGGCGCAACTTGTCTCGCAGGTGGCATGAGAATGAACACGATCCCTGTAGGAGCAAGCTTGCTCGCGATGGTCGTCAGCGATAACGCAGGAAACCTGGCACCCCGCGGCGCTCTCGGGCTCTTCGCGAGCAAGCTCGCTCCTGCAATAGGGGGGTGTCAGTGAATCGTCCGGTAAAGATCACATCGCGACCGCAATTGGCGCTGCAGTCGTATCTGGACAGCTTGCTGCAAGAGGTCCCCGAGGAACTATCGGCGGACTTCGAAGCACTGCCCGAAGTGGTCGAGTCTGAAGCTGCATTGGACGAGTTCCAGGCCGCCGTGCTCGAAGAGCAGAGTCGTGATGCGTATAAAACCATGGTCGCTGCCGCCCCGGATATTGAGCCTGTTGCGCCTCAGATAAAGCTCGCTGTGACGGCACCCGTGCTGACGCCGGTATCGACCATCGCCCCGTTGCTGCAAGCCCTGGTACCGCCGCCCGTCGAAGAGCCTCAAGTCCTGGTGCCTCCGATCGTCGAAGTGCACCTGCCACCGGCCAACACACCGCCGCCAGCGGACACCGACGGTCGTCCTGCCTGGGCGGCCGAACCCTTCGAATGCCTGTTGTTTGATGTCGCCGGGTTGACCCTGGCGGTGCCGCTGGTGTGCCTGGGTTCAATCTATCCACTGGCCGGTCATGAGCTGACGTCGTTGTTCGGTCAGCCGGAGTGGTTCCTCGGCATCCTGCCGAGCCAGGCAGGCAACCTGAAGGTATTGGACACGGCACGTTGGGTCATGCCCGATCGTTACCGCGAGGACTTCAAGCAGGGCTTGCAATACGTGATTTCCGTCCAGGGCTATGAGTGGGGGCTGGCGGTGCATCAGGTCAGTCGCTCGTTGCGCCTGGACCCGAACGAAATCAAATGGCGCAGCCACCGTGGCCAACGGCCGTGGCTGGCGGGCACGGTGATTGAACACATGTGTGCATTGCTCGATGTCTGCGAACTGGCCGAGTTGATCGCCAGCGGTGGGGCCAGGCACATGGGCGGCACCAAGCCGCCGCATAAAACTACATAACAGAACAACACCGCCAGGGCGGTTTCTTGAGGGGAGCAGGGTATGAATGACAAGGCGACGGCGGCAAAGGGTTCCGAAGATCCGATCCTGCAATGGGTCACCTTCAAGCTGGACAACGAAACCTACGGCATCAACGTGATGCGCGTCCAGGAAGTCCTGCGCTACACCGAAATCGCCCCGGTACCGGGCGCTCCGAGCTATGTGCTGGGCATCATCAACCTGCGCGGCAACGTGGTCACCGTGATCGACACCCGCCAGCGTTTCGGCCTGATGAATGCCGAAATCAGCGACAACACCCGTATCGTCATCATCGAAGCCGACAAGCAAGTGGTCGGGATCATGGTCGACAGTGTGGCCGAAGTGGTTTACCTGCGTCAGTCGGAAATCGAGACCGCGCCGAACGTCGGTAACGAAGAGTCCGCCAAGTTCATTCAAGGCGTGTGCAACAAGAACAATGAACTGCTGATCCTTGTCGAACTGGACAAGATGATGAGCGAAGAAGAATGGTCGGACCTGGAGAACATCTGATTGATTCTCGAGGTGGCGGTCATTGTCCTGTTCCTGTTGTGGGCAGGCACGCTGGCAATGTTTTTGTCCTACATCCGCGGGCAAAAGCTGATCGCTGCGCAACAGGCCCAGGGCGATGCGCAGCGCGACCAGCGCATCAAGGATTTGGGCAGGCGCGTCGACAATTACCAGGATGGCAATGTGCGCATGGGCGAAGACCTGCATGAATTGCGCACGCTCGTCGCGCCACTGCCGGATAAGCTGACCCGGCTGGAACAACGCGATCCCAAGAGCCTGTCATTTGACCAGGCGGCGAAACTGGTCGGCATGGGCGCCAGCGTCGACGAACTGACCCAGTCCTGTGGCCTGACCCAGGCCGAGGCGGAGTTGATGAGCAAGTTGCACAAGAGCGACTAGAAGCTTGAAGCAAAAGATCGCAGCCTGTGGCAGCTCCTACAAGGGTTACATTCACCTGTAGGAGCTGCCGAAGGCTGCGATCCTTTCGTTTTTACCAGGTTTTTTTTAGCGCCAGAGAGGCGGCCTTATAGCCTACCCAATCTACTGTAGGAGCTGGCTTGCCAGCGAAGACAATCGAAAGATCACCGCCATTTATAATTTATTTGAAAGAACAAATGTCAATTTGTTAATTCGGACTTCAATCGTTTGAATCCCCTTACTTTTGATAGTTGAGCTGTTTTGTCGAAAGCCTTAATTTGAACTCGAACCTGCTTTGCAGGCTCGATCACTCATATGTGAAGTTCAAACTTCAAGGAATGTATCGCATGGAACAGCAGCGAAATCGTCATACCGGGATCATTGCGTCTTTTCAATTGGAAGATCCAGATTGGCCAGTCATCACACCCGCGGCAAAAGGAACAGTTCGATCCGCGCTTGATAATAATCTATACGATCTTCGCGGACTTGACTTCATGGGGATGGAGCGTCTGTTGCCCCTTGTAGGCGTGCGTATTTCTTTTGTGCTTGTCAGGTGGAACGACGGTAAAGTGACCGCGGGTGATATTCGACTGGAAAACAGAGGTCGCGATGCCTGATTGAGGTATTGCTATCAATCGTGTGTTGGCTGCCTCTCTAAAAAAGGGCAGTCAGCATTTGGCCCTTTCAATAATCGTCCCCCTTCCCGGTGATATCGCGTTCCACGATCACGGCATCCGGATCCTGCCCCACCGGAAACTTGCCCTTCAAATTCCACGCAAACGCAATGATCTCGGCAATCGTTAGATAAAGCTCCTGCGCAATACTTTCTCCCAACTCCATCCGCGCCAGCAGACTCACCAGTTCGGCGTTCTCATAGATCGGTACTTCGCAGTCGCGAGCAATGCGCAGGATTTCTTGCGCCAGTTCTTCATTGCCCTTGGCCGTGATGGTAGGGGCGTGGGTGCCGTCGTACTTGAGGGCGATGGCCTGGCGTGGTGCGTTGGGGGTGTTCATGCGTTTTCGTCGACCCAGCGTTGTTCGAGGCGGGTTTGTGGACTTTGGGGCGGTTTGCCTTGGTGGCAGTCGAGATCGCCGACGTTCAGCCCGGCGGCCAGCATGCGTTGGCGCAGGGCCGCCAGGTTGCTTTCGATCAGGCTGGCGGTGTAGGCGCGTTCGGCCCACAGCTGGCTGCTGAGGCTGCCCTGAATCAGTTGCGCCTGAACCTGTAACGGGCCTAGCGGTTCCATGTCGAACGCCAGTTCGATGCGCCAGAGTTGTGGCCTGGGCGCGCGTTCTTCGGGGCGTTCCTTGGGTTGTTCTCTTTCGTGGGTTTCCTCGCGCTGGAACTTGATCTGCAGCGGCACGATGTCCTGCAGGTTGCGCATCGGGATCTCCAGCTGCCAGGTACTCATCAGCCGTCCGTCCGCGGTGACGCCGGTCTGCTCCAGGCTGGACAGCTGGTGGCTTTGCAGGCGTGAAACCGCGGCTGCGGCCAGGCGCAGCAGGTGTTCCAGATCATCTTCGCCTTCGGCGCTTTGCAACAGCCGCGAAGGCAGCGGGAAACCGGTCGGCGACGGCTTGGCGCTGACCTGGCCCAGCATGCCCAGGGCATTGCGCACGAAACTCGGCATGGCCTGGGCCAGGGTGTTGGCGGCGATGATTGCGCTGAGCTGGGTGCTGGCCGGCAGCCCGGATGACAGCTGGCCGATCAGTTTGAGCAGGTCGCCTTTCATGTCAGGTGCCAGGTTCTGACCGCCCAGCAGTTTCGATTCCAGGAATGCACCGCTGCTGGCCAGCGCCTGGGCCAGGCCTTTGGCGCTGCTCAATTGCTGGATGTCCGGCAGGCCCGCGAGCAATCTGTCCACGGCCGTGCGCAAGTCGCTGGAGGTCAGAGACGAGGCCGGCAGGTTTTGCAGCTGTTTGAGCAAGCCGTCCAGCGAGCCCTGGCGGCCTTGTTGGCTGAGCAGTTGCTGGGTCACGGCCAATTGTTCCTGACGGCTGCTCAAGGGCAAGAACTTCAAGGTCTGAGCATCCTGCACCTGGGCGCTGAGCAAGGTGCCGATGCGCAACGGCTGCGAACTGTCGATGCTCAGCGTGCTGCCGCTCAGCGCGGTGTTGAGCAGGCTGACCATCGAGCGGAACATCGTGGCTTGCCCAGGCACCGACGGCAACGCCTGGGAGGTCAGCACTTTACCCTGCAGCAGGGTGCCCGCCGGCATTTGTGCGGTGTCGATGCGGGTGAGGGTGGCGACGCTGGAGGCGATGGCTTGCTGCACGGTGACCGCCAGGTTGCCCGCCGAAGGTTGGGTGACCGCGATGCTGGTGCCTTGGGCCAAGGGCTGATTGCTGATGGCCTGGAGCATGGTCTGCCGACCGTTTTCGAGGGTGAGCTTGAGCAGCAACTCAAAGGCCTGATCCGCCTGCTTGAGCGACAGCACTTGCGCCTTGGCGGTCTGGCCGGCAGTGATCAGGCCCTCCATCGGCGTCAGCAGCTTGAGCAGCTCGCCACTGACCGCCGGCGCACGCGGGGTCGCCGCGGTGGCCTGCGGTAGCGGGAGGATGTTCATTTCGCCTGTCATACGCGGTCACAACCTTGGGAAATTGCACGCTTGAGAGTAGGAAATGGCATGTATAATGCTGCCCCGTTGTATACAGAATGCGGAAAATTTCACAGTTAATTGACGCAGCTCTCTCGTCCGGGCCGCCAATACCTTTATCCTGCATCTCTTTAACGGCCGCACCAGCGCCGACTTGAACCGTATAAGGCCCGCGAACCCTTGACCAGTCCAGTCCTGCAAACCGTTGCCCTTGCCTGTGAGCGAGACCTTCGGCTGCTCTTCGAAAATCTCGATTTGAGAATGGCCAGTGGCGAAATGGTACAAATCAGTGGCCCCAACGGCAGTGGCAAGACCAGCCTGTTGCGCCTGTTGTCCGGCCTGATGCACCCGACCGCCGGTCAAGTGCTGCTCAACGGTCAGCCGCTGAGCGAGCAACGCGCGGAGCTTGCACGCAACCTGTTGTGGATCGGCCATGCCGCTGGCATCAAGGACTTGCTGACCCCGCAAGAGAACCTGAGCTGGCTGTGCGCCCTGCATCAACCAGCGTCCCATGAGGCCATCTGGCAGGCCTTGGCGGCTGTCGGACTGCGTGGTTTCGAGGATGTTCCCTGCCACACGCTGTCCGCGGGTCAACAACGCCGCGTGGCACTGGCGCGGCTGTATCTGGACAGCCCGCCGTTGTGGATACTCGATGAGCCGTTCACCGCGCTCGATAAACAAGGCGTGGCGCAACTCGAAGAACACCTGGCCGGCCACTGCGAGCGCGGTGGTATTGTGGTCTTGACCACTCACCACACGCTGAGCCGCATGCCGGCCGCTTACCGCGACATTGATCTGGGGAACTGGGCCGTATGAGTGTTTTCGGCCTGTTGGTCGCCCGCGAGGCCCGTTTGCTGTTCCGCCGTCCGGCTGAACTGGCCAATCCACTGGTGTTCTTCGCCATCGTCGTTTCGCTGTTCCCGCTGGCGGTCGGTCCCGAGTCTCAATTGTTGCAAACCTTGTCTCCGGGACTGGTCTGGGTGGCGGCCCTTTTATCGGTCCTGCTCTCGCTGGACGGGCTTTTCCGCAGTGATTTCGAAGACGGATCGCTGGAACAGTGGGTCCTTTCGCCGCACCCCCTGGCTCTTCTGGTTTTGGCCAAGGTGCTGGCACACTGGGCGTTTTCCGGCCTGGCACTGGTTTTGCTCGCACCTTTGCTGGCGTTGATGCTCGGTTTGCCTGCCGCCTGTCTGCCGGTGTTGCTGGTTTCTTTATTGCTGGGTACACCGGTACTGAGCCTGCTCGGTGCGGTGGGCGCGGCGTTGACGGTCGGTTTGAAGCGTGGCGGCCTGTTGCTGGCGTTGCTGATTCTGCCGTTGTACATCCCGGTGTTGATACTTGGCAGTGGCGCCTTGCAGGCCGCCTTGCAGGGCATGCCGGCGACCGGTTATCTCTTGTGGCTTGGCAGCCTGACCGCCCTGGCGATAACCCTGACACCCTTTGCAATAGCTGCTGGCCTGAAGATCAGCGTCGGCGAATAATGAGGTCTGGTCAAAAATTGACCAGTAAAGACCCTTTGGCTGTCTCGTGACAACGAGCGGCAACCGTGATGGAAACAGTAATGAACTGGACGTGGTTTCATAAGCTCGGCTCGCCCAAATGGTTTTACGGCATCAGCGGCAAACTGCTGCCATGGTTGAGCGTCGCGGCGTTGCTGCTGATCGGCGTCGGCATGGTCTGGGGCCTGGCCTTCGCGCCGCCGGACTACCAGCAGGGCAACAGCTTTCGCATCATCTACATCCACGTTCCGGCCGCCATGCTGGCTCAGTCCATCTACGTGATGCTGGCGGTGTGCGGCATTGTCGGGCTGGTGTGGAAGATGAAGCTGGCCGACGTCGCCCTGCAGTGCGCGGCGCCCATCGGTGCCTGGATGACCGCCGTGGCGCTGGTCACCGGGGCTATCTGGGGCAAGCCGACATGGGGCTCGTGGTGGGTCTGGGATGCACGCCTTACGTCCATGCTGATTCTGCTTTTC